>CAYJLP010000072.1:0-12337 GCA_964371115.1 uncultured Akkermansia sp.
CCGCCTCGGTGGCGTACGCAAGGGTCTGGTCAACAAATGGAATCAACACAAGTAAGAATCACCCATCATGTTGGAAGACTCCATCACACAATTGCTATTCTACGCCTTTGCCCTCTGCGCCATCATTGCCGCCATCGGAGTAGTCGTCATGCGCAACCCCGTCACCAGTGCCATGTGTATGGCCATCTGCTTTGGCTTCGTGGCTGCGATCTTCTTTGGACTCGGCGCTGAGTTCCTCGGCATCATCCAGATCACCGTCTACGCGGGCGCCGTCCTCGTGCTCTTCCTCTTCATCGTCATGATGCTCGACATCAAGTCTGAGGAGAAGGCCACAGGCTCCGTTTCCAAGTTCATCGTCTGCACGCTCGTCGCCGCCTGCTTTGCCCTCATCGTCGGCAAGGTCGCCTACACGCTGCCCGGTGCCCACGAGAGCCGTCCGAATCCCGTCACGGGACTCGTCTGCGGTGTCTGTGAGACCGTCTGCGGAGAAGCCGAGAGCAGCAGCTGTGAGAAAGCACCCGCTACTCCCGCCGCCTCGGCAGCTCTCATGGGAGGCACACTTCCCGAGCTCAAGCCACAGGAAGAGAGCAACGTCGCCGCCATCGGCACCGTCCTCTTTACCAAGTACCCCATCCCCTTCGCCATCCTCTCGCTGAGCCTGCTGGCCTCCTGCGTGGGAGCGATCGCCATCTCCCGCCAATTACGCAAAGACTAAACTAGAACAAATTCCCCCCATGGCTCCGCTCATTCATTATTTGATCTTGTCAGGCATCCTCTTTTCGGTTGGCCTTCTCGGCGTGCTGATTCGTCGCAACATCGTCGTCGTCTTCATGTGCCTTGAGCTCATGCTGACCGCGGCCAACGTGGCACTCGTCGCCTTCTCCCGTGCCCAAGGCACGGAGGGCGTCCCCGTCTACGACGCGCAGATCCTCGCCCTCTTCATCATCACCATCGCTGCGGCTGAGGTCGCGATTGGCTTGGCACTCATCGTCGCCATGTTCCGCGCGACAAAATCGGTCGACAGCGCCAAGCTCGACGTGCTCAAGGATTAACAACGACACCATACCATTACTATGAATCCGAACCTTCCTTGGATATTCCTCCTGCTCCCCCTCATCGTCGCCGCGGTCAACTGGCTGCTGCTCGCACGCTGTCAGAAGACAGCAGGTCTGCTCTCAACGGGCTCTGCGATCATCACGCTGCTGCTCTGCCTCGGCTACCTCACAGGAGCTATCGCCCCTGCGCAACCCGAAGCCTACGTCTGGCTGCCCACCCTCAATGGCATCAGCCTGAGCATGGGACTGCTGCTCGACGACATGGCGATGCGCATGATGCTCGTCGTCACCGCAATTGGCACGCTCGTCCACATCTTCTCACTGGGCTACCTGAAGGGTGATGACTCGAATCTCAGCCGCTACTTTGCAGGTCTGAGCATCTTCATGTTCAGCATGAGCACCATCGTGCTCGCGGACAATCTCGCCATGACCTTCATCGGCTGGGAGATGGTCGGGCTCTCCTCCTACCTGCTCATCGGACACTGGTTCAACAAGAACAGTGCTGCTGACGCCGCGAAGAAGGCCTTCATCACGAACCGCGTCGGCGACTTTGGCTTCCTCATCGGCATCGTGCTCACCTTTGCCGCCTTTGGCACGCTGAGCTTCGCCGAGATGGGTGGTATCGCCGCAGGGCTCAACACGAGCCTGCTCACCGTGGTCGTCCTCTGCCTCTTCTGCGGGGCAATGGGCAAGTCCGCCCAGTTCCCCCTCCACGTCTGGCTTCCCGACGCGATGGAGGGCCCCACCCCCGTCTCCGCCCTCATCCACGCCGCCACCATGGTCGCGGCTGGTGTCTACATGCTCGTGCGACTTCAGGTCAGCATGGGTGCTGAGGCCTTCACTCCCCTCGCCTGCAACGTCATCGCCGGCATCGGTGCCATCACGGCTCTGCTTGCCGCCCTCATGGCGATGCAGCAGGACGACATCAAGCGCGTGCTCGCCTACTCCACCCTCTCCCAGCTCGGCTACATGGTCATGGCTGTGGGTCTCCTCGCGGGTGAGGCAGCCATGTTCCACCTCTACACACACGCATGGTTCAAGGCTCTGCTCTTCCTCGGCTCGGGTGCCATCATCTTTGCCTGCCATCACGAGCAGGATATATGGAAGATGGGCAACCTCAAGAAGCGCATGCCCATCACCGTCGCCTGCTTCACCGTTGGCACACTCGCCCTCATCGCCGTTCCCGGCTTCGCTGGCTTCTTCTCCAAGGAAAGCATCCTCATGGCTGCTTGGGAGAGCAACCCCCTCTTCTTCTGGGTCGCCGCTGCCATCGCGGGCATGACCGCCTTCTACATGCTGCGCGTCTGCCTCGTCGCCTTCCTCGGCAAGGAGCGCAGTAACAACGCGAGCCACGCACACGAAGTCGGCAACAGCATGCGCATCCCGCTCATCCTGCTCGCCATCATGGCCGTCATCTCTGGCTACGGATTCGTCGCCGAGGCGCTCGTCCCCTTCAATGGCTTTGTCGCCGAGGGCTTCCACTTCAACGTCCCCTTCTTTGTCGGGACGGGAGCTATGGTCGCGGGTGTAGCAATCGCCTTCGTCATCTACGGACGCAACCCCGAGAAAGATCCCCTCGCGGGCAATATCTTCTCGCGCGTGCTGCGTGAGCGCTTCTACATCGACACCCTCTACGACAAGTACCTCGTCGGCGGTGTGCAGAGTATCGCAAGCAAGATCGTCGACTTCTTCGACAGCTGCATCATCGGTGGCTTCATCGTTGGAGGCTTCGGCCGCATCGTGGGTAGCATCGGTATGCTCCTCAGCTGGCTGCGTGGCTCCGATCTGCGCTCCAGCAGCTACATGACCATCATCGGTGTGCTCATCCTCCTCTGCATCGTCCTCTTCTACTAATCATCCTATCCCTTTCATACCATGCTTATTTGGCTTATCCTCATCCCCCTCGTTGTCTCAGCCTTGATCGGCTTTGCCAAGCTGCCAGGGCGTCCCATGGCGATTGCGAGTGCTCTGCTGACCACGCTGCTCACCGTAGCTGCGCTGTGTCAGTGGGAGACCGCCCCCGACAAGGTCGCTGTTGAGGCCTTCTCACTGGGTCTCTCGCTGCCCCTCAGCCGCATCATGCTCGTGCTCACCGCCCTCGTCACCCTCGCGGCGGCGATCGGTCTGCGCGCACCTAGCGCCACCGCGGCGCGCAGCTGGTCTATCTCCATGCTGCTCATCTCCGCTGGTGCTACGGGTGCCTTCGTCTCGGAGAATATGCTCAGCTTCTTTGCCTTCCACGAGCTCGCCCTCATCCCCACCTTCATCATGATCGGCTGCTACGGCCGTGGGGATAGACGCAGCATCTCTTGGACTACAACCATCTACCTCGGTCTTGCCTCCATGGTCTTGCTCGCGGGCATCATCATGCTCAAGTACGCCTTGGCTCTGCCCGACTACGACTTCGCCTCCATCGCGACGGCGATTCAGGGTGCAGACTTTAGCAACAGTGGTGACTACCTCCGCCTCGTCGGTCTGCTACTGCTCATCGGCTTTGGCGCACTCGTCTCCCTCTTCCCCCTCCACTCATGGGCAGCACGCGCCTACGCGAGTGCTCCTACACCCGTCGCCATGCTGCACGCAGGTGTGCTCAAGAAGTTCGGCCTCTACGGCCTCTTCACCATCGCATCCCTGCTCGGACCTGCGAACGAATACGTCTTTGGACCTTGGCTCAACTACCTGCTCATCTGCCTGCTGGGCAATGTGCTCATCGTTGGCTTTGTCACCATGGATAAGGGACGCCTCGATGACATGCTGGGCAACTCGTCCGTCATGCACATGGGCTACCTCTTCCTCGGCTTTGCCGCCTACATCGCCTACCAGCCCCTGCATCTGGAGCTCGCCTTCAGCGGCGCAGCTCTGCTCATGCTCGCGCATGGTCTCGGTATAGGTCTGCTCTTCCTGCTCACAGGACAGATCGAGGCGCAAACCCGCACACTGGAGCTCGACTCCATGGGCGGACTGGGTAGCAAGCTGCCCCTGCTCGGCTTCCTCTTCGGTCTCGCGGCCATGGCCTCCATCGGTCTGCCTCTGCTCGCGAGCTTCCCCGGTGAGTTCGCCATCTTCGTCTCCTGCTTCCAGGGCGTCGAGTTCGGCAGCAGTGCTGCGATGAGCTGCCCTGCCTCCTGCATCGGCACGCTCTTCGGCGGTGTCGGTCCTGTACAGGTCGCGGCAATCTGCGCCATGTGGGGACTCGTCATCGGCGCCATCTACATGCTGCGCGCCTTCCGCAATATCTTCACGGGACCTGTTGCCATGGCCAGCGTCCGCGCGACCAAGCTGAGCTGCTGCGACATCGTCGCCGCTGTCATCCTCGCTGCGGCACTCATCTTCTTTGGCATCTTCCCCCAAGTCGGCCTCCAGCTCGTGGGCTAGTTCATCTGCCTGATCCATCCATTCCTTACGCAATATCTCGATTCTCACGTATATGAACACACTCCCTTATACATGGTCTGATTTCAGTGCCTGCATCGCACTCGTCGTCATCGCCGTCATCATCATGATGGCCGACGCCTTTTGCAAGACACTGCCACGCCGTCTCTACGCCATCGTCGGCGGTCTCGGCCTGCTCGCCGTCGGACTCTTCTTTGGCATCTCCGATAGCTTCCTGTCGGGCAATCCTGTCCACCTGCTGGGCAATATCGCCTGCGTCGCGGGTGGCTTCTGCCTGCTCTTCGCCTTTGACTACGCCAGCGTCACCACGCAATCCGTCACAGGCAGCGAGAGCGAAGAAGGCACCGGTGAGCTCTACGCGCTCTTCCTCATCGCCATCGCAGGCATCTGCGCGCTGGCGCGTGCGAAGGACCTCATCACGCTCTTCGTCTCCCTCGAGGTCATCACGCTGAGCTCGTATGTCATGGTCGGCTACTACCGCCGCAACCGCGGCTCGATCGAGGCTGGTGTGAAGTACCTCGTGCAAGGTGCTCTGAGCACAGGCATCCTCGTCTTTGGTCTCGCATGGTACTTTGGCTCGACGGGCAGCTTCTCGCTCGATCCTGCAACCGCGCCAGAGCAGCTCTCGCAGCTCTTCTCGGTGCCTGCGATGCAGTTCGCCGTCATCCTCGTGAGCCTCGGCATCCTCTTCAAGATCGGTGCCATCCCCATGAGCTCCTGGATCCCCGATGTCTACCAAGGCGCCCCCACCCCCGTCACCGCCTTCCTCTCCACCTGCTCCAAGATCGCGGGTGTGATGGCGCTGCTGCTGGTCTACAATGCCAGCAAGGAGCTGCTCCCTCTCAGTGGGGCCTCGGCCACGACCCCCGTCTTCTCCGAGGTCGTTCCTGCCCTGCATAGCTTCCTCATCCTCGTCACGGTGGCGACTCTGCTCGTGGGCAACCTCGCCGCGATCAATCAGAGCAACGCGAAGCGCCTGCTCGCCTACTCCTCCATCGGACAGGCTGGCTTTGTGCTCGTCTTCTTCGTCGCACAGACCGACCTCCTCGCTGAGTCCAAGCAGCTGGGATCGGGTATGGCCATCTACCTCGGTGCCTACGCGCTCGCGGCTGTCGCTAGCTTCATCGCCATCGGTGTTGTCCGCATGGCGCGCCAGAGCGAAGAGATCAGCGCCTTTGACGGACTGGGCGAGACGAACCCCTACTTCGCCTTTGCCATCACGCTCGCCATGGCTTCGCTCGCGGGTGTGCCTCTGACGGCTGGTTTCATGGGCAAGCTCATCAGCTTCATCACCGCGGTGCAGACCAATGTCCCTGACATCCTGCTCATCGCCATGATCATTGCCGCCGCCGTCGGTTTCTACTACTACTTCAAGATCCTGCGCGCGATGTACTGGGAATCCCCCGCCGAAGGTGCGGCTCCCGTCAAAGTGCCCACACTCTCGGCTATCCTGCTCGGCGTCCTCAGCCTCGGCATCCTCGTCATGGGCTGCGGACTCCTCGCTGTCGTCTAAAGAGTTTTTTCAAACAACGATTACACACAAGAGCCTACCTCACCGGATGAGGTAGGCTCTTGCTTTATTGATCGCGATCTGAACAGAAACTACTTGTTGCGCACCATCTCGTAGGCGGCCATATGGAGGCGATGGTAGGAGATGAGCAGCTCGTGCGCCTGCGCTCGCTGGCCTTTTGCGCTGATGGAGGTGAGACGATCCAGAACATACTGCATCTCGCTTGTTATGAGAGATTGTGCATACAGCGATAGAATATCATCGAGCTTCACTGCGAGGGGATGCTGGCGGCGCAGCTTTTGGAGTGCTCTCTTGCGGCTCTGCTCATTCTCGTCACCAGCATGCCACAAGAGCAGCTGCGTCTCCGCCTGCCAGTAGGCACGCCAGCTCGCGGGGATAGTCTCGGTGCAGAAGAAATACTGCTTGCGCCGCTCCAACTGTGCGTGCGGCACTGTCTGGTATTGCTCAACTTCTCCCTTTATCGCCTGCAGCAGCAGCAGGTAATCAAGCTCATATTGCAACCTCTGAGGGTAGATGCGATCGACAAAAGCCTGCTGCTCCTCGCTCAGCTCCGTCGTTGCCCCCTCGACAGGAGGCGTAAAGGGACGCTTCACCCGCTCGGAGGCCAAGGCGTGAAGCTCGTAGAGATTCTGCAACTGCAGCCGACGGCAACGCTTTTGCAGCTCCTTTGGCACAGGCTCACCCTTCATATGCAGCTCCCTGATCGCGCGCTTCGCGCGGTTGCGCTCACAGTCGGGATCACTCGAAATCACGTCATAAAACTCCACCATAAAGTCCAGCTCAGGGCAGGCATACTCCTGCTGCAATATTGCAAACATCTTGCGCTGTATCTCGAAAAATAGCTTGCAATCCTTCTGCGTGAGCACATCGGCCTCAGGTCCGAGACGCTCGAATACCTCAATAAAATGCCCCCAAAAGGTGAGATAATCCTCAGGCACCTCCCCTGACGCGCGCATCTCTGCGGCGATCTCGTGCGCCTTTTTCCAGAGCTTCGCATAGTCATACATCCCCCCCGAGGCATCATAGAGCTTCTGCTCCTCATTGAGATAACGCAGGGCATAGCTCGTAAAAAAGCAGACGAACTCCGCCCTCTTGTGCCGCGTCTGATCAGCGAGCTGCGCGCGCGCCTGCACCACGTCGTGGAGAGCCGCCAGACGCTGCTCATCAAGATCGAGAGCAGAGGCTGTACCCAGAGAGGACAGACAGAGCAGTGGGGAGAGGAAAGAATTAGTCTTCATCATCAGAATCGTTTCAAACCTATTATGACTCATCATCTAGCTGCCTGAGCTCCAGAGCAGATACAGCGACAGAATCAGGCAGCTGCGCGACCAAGCGCGAGAGAGATAGAGAGAGATGTGACATCGTCTGCTTCGCATCAGCATCCGCGTCCACATAGAAGGTGTAGCTCTGCTTCCACGCCTTATCGTCCGTCTTCTCGCACTTGCTTGTCATCACTATTAAGGCATCCCACGAAGCATGCTCGTCTAGCAGCAGCATATCCAAAGAGTGCTCCGAACTCTTGTCATATGCACCTTCTACATACAAGACTATACCAAAACGCAACGCCCCCTCCACATTCTCCACATCTCTGTCTTTCGCGCTGTGGAGATCGGAAATAGATAGGCTCGCTGCATCTCGCTGCTCAGCGAGGCATCCCGAGCAGAGTACATACATCGCAATAATAAGGGAGGCAATAGACATAAGCGAAGCATATCACGACAGATCATAGGAGTCAATATCATAACGTGAAAGCACCCAGCCGCGTACCGCGACTGGGTGCCCTTGATTACAAATCCTGAAGGGGATAGATCTTATTTATTCTTCCAAAGCATCTTTACCTGACCCCAAGCAGGGCTGGGAGAGGTGAAGTTCATCAGCAGAGCGCATTCATTATTCGCGGTAGCATCCGCAGGGATGCTCCATGTGAGCTGCACGACATTGTTCTTGAGCTGCTTGGCCTTGAGCGCGATCTTGCGACCATCGAGAATGAGGCTACAATTGCCCAGTGCCAGCTTGCCCTTCTCGACGGTGACGAGGAGGCTGGAGGCTTCCTTGATACGCGCCATGGAGAGAGTGATGCGACGCTCGGACTTGTCATCCGAGAGTTCCTTGCCTGTGAAGACAGCGACGAGATCAGGGTTACTCTGGTCTCCGCCACCGACAGCAGAGTCAGCGAAGGCGACAAGCTCGCGGGCGAGCGTGACGCTGTTACCCTTCGGTGCCTTGGACTTGAAGGGAACCTTACCTGCGACCCAGTCACGCTCCCATGCGCCGATGTTGTGCTTTGCCCCCATGCGGTTCTCAAAGAACATCTCCCAGCGCTTCAAGTAGTAGCCTGCGACGAGGCCAGACCAGATGCGCGCGGAGTAGTCATTGATGGGAGGCCCCCAGATGGTGACGAGGCGGCGCGCGTTAGACTCATAGGAAGTGCCCTTCTTGGGGATCTTCTTATCATAGGCCTTCGCATGATCAAGCCACTTGTCGAGGCGGTGCAGCGGGTGGTAGGCGAGCAGGTCGTCGATGCGCTGCATGAGCGTGCGGAATTGGCCGATTTGCTTCTTAGCTTCATCGAGCTTGCCCGCCGAGATGTTCTGATTGATGGCAAAGGTGAGCTGCTGGGCCTTGCCACAGGCGTACATGACCGCGAGCTCGACGAGATCGTGGCGGTAGGCGGCATTCTTCGCAAAGTCATCAGCCTCGGAGAGGAAGGTCTTGATGGCCATATCGTACTCCTTGGAGACGACGATCATCCAGTTGCTAGTACCCCCATTGGGTCCCATCTGCCAGTTGAAGCGTGGGTGGTCTTTGAACTGAGGCCCGTACACCGAGTTGTTGTGCATCATTAGTGTCCAGAATCGCTCGAGCGTGGGTGTGCTCTTGCCATAGCGGTTCACATTGTAGTTGCGCAGCCATGCAGGCACGTCAATGGGCTTCTCTTGCCAGCCTGCATCGGCGATGAGCTCATAGATGACCTCATTGTTCTCAATGCCCTCGGGGGCAGTGCCGTAGCCGACGAGTTTTCCCTTGTTAGGCGAGTTCAGCGCGTCCCACACGCCGTTGGCGTAGAAATTGAGCACGCCTGTGTGTCCCGTCTTGCCGCCCATGTTGGGGACGGTGGAGTAGACCCACTGCTTGTTAAAGTAGCCCTTGTAGCGATCCCAGTTGTACGCACGACGCCAGAAATGCTTGTTGTAGTCGGTGGCGAGGTCGAGGATGAGCAGCTTGTCATCAGGGACGTACTTCGTCAGTGCGCTGAGCGCCTCGGGTGTCCAGATATTGGGCTGATAGCCGAGCATCCATCCCTGCATGACCCAGGTCGCATCGGGGTTTGCGTCCTTGATGGACTTGTAGATGACCTTGCCGTAGTCGTTGAGGAACTTGTCACTACCTGGGGGGAAGGGGCTGTCAATCTCGTTGAAGCTATCGACGAGGTAGTACTGCCCCTTGCCGAATTCCTTTTCCCATTCTTGGACGAACATCGTGCCAATCTTGGCAAAAAGCTCGTTCTCAGGGGTCATCATATAGGCGTGGAAGGCACCACCCGCCCAGGTCTGGCGGTTGAGCTTCGTATCGGGGTACACCTTCTTGATGCCCTCGGGGACGAAGCCAGCAAAGCCAGGGCAGATGGGCTTCATACCCAGCGCGCGCATCTTCTTGAGCACCTTGTGCTGGAGCGCGATCTGCTCCTTGTGCCACGAGTCGGTGAGTGGGCCATCAATACCAAAGAGGTTGCCCATGCGCATCCATGGCAGATGGGCGGGTCCGGCGAAGTAGCCGTTGATGTCCGCGTCAGGGATGCCGAGCTTCTTAAAGACACGCGTCATGATAGCCTCTTGCGCGACGAGCGCGAGGGGCATGTCAAAGCCATGCAACGCCATCCAGTCGATCTCACGCGACCAGCGCTTCCAGTCCCAGTAGGGCATGGTGTAGCCGTAGGTGACGACATTGAAATAATAATGATGAGCAAAGGGGGACTTCATACCCTTGCTGTAGCTCGCGGGCAGCTTCTGAGCCTTCGCAGGGTTGAAGGTATTGCCACTCCAGCTGTAGAGCCCCCATCCCTGAGACTTTGCCAGATCGTAAAAGCCGCGGCAGAGGGCGACGCCTGAGCTGCCAGAGATCTTGATCATGTTGTCCGCGACCGTGACTTGGTATTGCTTGGTCGCGGCATTAGGGGAGGTGAGTGTGAGCTCGATGGGCAAGGCGGTGTTTTTTGCAAAGTTGTCAATGACTTTGCGAGCCGCCTCGATATCATTGCCCGCAGCTTGGAGTGCTCCGAGCAGCGAGGCGACGAGAAGGGGAAATAATCGTTTACTCATGGAGCATGATATTACCAATCCTGCCCCCACAAGTCAAGCTAGAACGACGCTAGCAGCAGACGGCTAGAACGCATCAAGGGCGCGCTGACATGCAGCGCGCCCTTGATGGGAAATATATTTTACTTATTACGAAATAAGTAGAGCGTGCTTTACTGGGCAGCCTTGACGATGGCGGCAAAGGAGTCAGGCTTGAGAGCAGCACCGCCGACGAGCGCGCCGTCGATGTCGGGCTGTGCCATGAGCTCGGCTGCATTGCCAGGGTTGACGGAGCCACCGTACTGGAGGCGGACGGCGTCAGCAGCGGCGGCGCCGAACTTGTCAGCGATGACGCCACGGATGAAGGCGTGGGCAGACTGAGCGTCAGCGCAGGAGGCGGTCACACCTGTACCGATGGCCCAGACGGGCTCGTAGGCGACGACGATGCCAGCGACTTCTTCTGTGCTGAGGCCGTCGAGACCTTCGATGACCTGGCTGCTGAGGATGGCTTCGAGCTGACCGCCTTCGCGCTGCTCGAGAGTTTCACCGATGCAGTAGATGGGGATGATGCCAGCACTGAGAGCCTTCTTGACCTTCTTGTTGATGTAGGCATTGGTCTCACCGTGGTACTGACGACGCTCGCTGTGACCGAGTACGACGTACTGGCAGCCCAGCTCATTGAGCATGGTGGTGGAGATTTCACCAGTGAAAGCACCGTTGTCACGGTCGCTGACGTCCTGTGCGCCGACGCCGAGGCAGTCGCAGCCGTCGAGCACCTGCATGACAGCAGGGATGGTGATGAAGGGAGGTACGACGACCATCTTAGCGGTGGAGCAACCACAGCCCATTTCAGACTTCAGACCAGCGAGGAAGGCGACGGCGTCCTTGGGACCCATGTTCATCTTCCAGTTTGCAGCAATAATTGGGGTACGAGACATATAAAAATAAAGTGTCTGTTATGACTGGAGTATCATAGAGATTCTTTGGATTCGAGTCAAGTAGTAATTTTTTTACCGCTTGGCAGAATTTTATAGAAGAATGCTCCAACAAGAATTGACATTTGCCCCAAAAAGCGTCATCCTAGAATGACATTCTAGCTCCCACTCATATGAAAATCAAGCATATACTCCTCAGTACCCTCGCCGCCTCTCTCCTCCTGAGCTCCTGCGAAACCCTCACCCCCGAGCAGCTGCGCTACCGACAGACCGAATACGAGCTCGCGCTCGGCCAGATGAAGCGCTCCGCCCCTGCGAGCTCCTTCATGCCTCACCTGCGCAATGCTGCGGCGCTCTCGCATCCCGATGCCTCCTTCGCCCTCGGCGAGATCTACAGTCGGGGCAGGCACGGCGTCGGTGTCAACTGGCCAGAAGCCGTCCGATACTACAGGACGGCAGGCAACGCGGGCAATCTGCGCGCACAGCAAACTCTCGCCGAAGTCTACCACGAGGGACGCCCTGGCGTCTCCTACAACTACTCTGATGCCATCCGTTGGTACAAGAAAGCAGGCAACCAAGGCGACACCAATGCGGCCTCTCAAGCGGGCTTCCTGCTCTATGAGACCGCGAGCTCAGACTACGATTACCAAGAAGCTCGCGACTGGCTATCTCGCGCTGGGCGGCAGGGCAATAGCCGCGCACGCATGCTCTCATTCGAACTGGAGCGCAAGATAGAACGCAAAAAACGCCATGACGAGCGCGAGCGACAAGAGCGCGAGCGGCGCGAGAAAATCAAGCGCGAACGTGATCAAGAAGCTCGATATCATGAGCAGAGAAGGCAAAGAACCAAACGCCAGACCGAGGAAACAATTCGCGAACTCGAAGAACAAGAGCGAGAAACAGAGCGCAAATATCGAAAAAGCAAACGACAGCTCGAGGAGATGAATCGCGAGATGGAGCGTAAGGCAGACGAACGCGCCAAGGAGTTCAAGCGCCTGTACGGCAACCAGAACTAAGCCATCTGTGCGGCGAATATAGCTAGGAGCAAATCACTCTTATTACTTTGGCAGTACTTAAGGGGGCTTCTCTTATATTGAAGTTTGATAAAATCTTGGAGAGCGGTTATAC
>CAYJLP010000073.1:0-12273 GCA_964371115.1 uncultured Akkermansia sp.
CTCACTCCTGCATCTTCGACGCTGGCTTCACCTACGTCGTCGGTGGCAACATGGTCAAGGTCTGCGGCTGGTACGACAACGAATGGGGCTACTCCAACCGTGCTGCTGAAGCCATGAAGAAGATTGGTGATTCCATCGCCTAAACCTTCTCTTGCATCAAGCAATTGATATTTTTGAAGCGCGATACTCTACGGAGTATCGCGCTTCTGCGTGTGAGGGGGAGAGGGGAGCGTGATGAGCTCTCGATGGGGTGGCTTAGTTGAAGGGGTAGAGCGTCTGCCAGTCTTTGCCGTGCTTGGCTTCAAAGAGCACTCGCAGTTCCTGCGTGATAGCTGCGAGTTGCCGGCGTTGGCGTTCGCTCAGATCGGGGAAGTCTCCTTTTGCCGGAGCTTTGCCGAGGAGGCTGATGCGAATGACGAAGTCCTTGATTTTTTTGCCTGTCTTGTCTTTGAGCTCAAAAGCGTAGCAAGCCTCATCGGGACCGAGGAAGAGGCTGCGTGGCATCTCAGCGAGCTGCTGGAGGATGCGAGCGCCTGCTTGCTGCTCTGCCTCCGTGCTCAGCGTGATGCTGTGGGATTCTCGGTACATCGTTCTGCCGTAGGAGGAGGCTTCGCAGCTGATGTGTACGGGAGCCTCGGCCGCGACGCAAACTGCTCCTGCGCAGAGGGCGGCGAGTAGAGTGATGAATTGTTTCATCCCTGCATACTAGCATATTCTATACAAGCGATCAATAGTAAAGGGAACCTTGCAAAATTAGTTTTCAGAAATTGCAGATTTTGAAAATGAGCGTCACAGCACATCTTTTGCAGCATTTTGGCGAGCATTTGCTGCTTTTTGGGCTTACATAGCTCGCTATGTGCACCCAAACGCCACAAGTTCTCATCTAAACTGCTAGCAAAATCTGAAGCTGCTAATTTTGCAAGATCCCATGCGGAAATTGTTTCTGTCGTGTGCAGATTATCGCTTTTTGCTCTCCAGCTCGCGCAGGCGTGACTCCCAGCTGCGTGCGGCGCGCAGGTCTCGGCGTGTGCCGCGCATCTCCAGCGAGCGGATGAGCTGCTTCATCGCATCCACATGGTCTTGGCCCGCGGCGAGTTCGAGGTATTTGATTGCTTTATCATTGTCTTGGCGGACATGCTGCCCGTCAATGAGAAGGATGGCCGAGATATAGAGTGACTCGGGGTCGCCTCCACGGGCGGCGAGGTCGTACCAGTGCGCGGCGCGGCGCATGTCGGGATCTATCCCGAGGATGCCTTTGGCATTCACATAGCCGAGGTCACGTGCGGCGGCAACGACACCACCGCGTGCAGCGCGATGGAGGTAGTCCATGCCTTCTTGGCGTGTGCGATCGGCACGGATGAGGATCTTGGAGAGCTGGTATTGTGCCTCGCCCAGTCCTTCGTCGGCGGCGATGCGCCATTCCTCAAGGGCTTTTTTCTTGTTCTGTATGACGCCTTCGCCCTTGTAGAGGAGGTCGGCAGAGTAGTAGCGGGCGGCTTGGTCGCCCTGTGCGGCGGCTTTTTGGAACCAATTATAGGCGCGCTTCTTGTTCATTTCGATGCCTTTGCCTCCTTCGAGGTAGAGTCCTGCGAGGTCGCGCTGCGCCTGCGCGTAGCCTGCGTGGGCAGATTGCTTGAGTAGCTTGATGATTTCGTTTTCGTTGGAGGCGTTCCCCGAGGTGCTGGGCTTGAGGAGGGCTTGGGCTCGCTCGTAGAGCTCGGCTCCCCAGCTGCCCGTGTAGCTGGGGAGCTCGGGGTTAGGACGCTCTGGACGCTCGGGGCTAGGACGTCCTGACGAGGGGCGCTCGGGTGAGGGCTGTGCCTGCTCGGGGGTGTATTTGTCTCCAGGCTGATAGCTGCTGGGGCGCTGTTGCGTGGCGAGATCGGGATTCTCAGGGAGTATTTCATGCATGATGTCGCTGACGTAGTCGCCCGTATGGCGAACGAAGCCTTCGCGCGTTTCTTCATCGCAGGAGCTCAGGAGCATGAGTGCGCAGAGACCGCCGATCGCGGGATGCCTAGGAGATAGCAAATGGTTCATAGGCGTCATTATATCGAGATGCACTCGATATGACAAGCAGTTTGCGCGTGTACATGCTCTGAGCAGCTCAGTAGCAGGAGGTGAGCAGGAGGTGAGGGGCTGATCTCGCTTGACCGTGTGCGGGAGTTTTGCTATATTATGGTGATGCGTTCTATTTCTCCTTTTTTCGGTAGATGGGCAGTGGTTCTGCTGGGCTTCGTGGTCTTTCTCATGGCGGCTCATCATGCGTATAGCCCCCAATCGGTTTGGAAATCGTGGTCACCGTGGTTCGGAGAGCCAGAGGAGCTGGAGTCTTATTACTTGATAGATCCGGATCATTATTTTACGATTAAGGCATCAGACGCGCAGCTCGCGGATTGGGAGAAGCGTATGGGATTGCGTGTCGATAGCCCCGAGGCGCGGTTGCTCTCCTTTTCGGATGGTATTGGACTGCGCTATGTAAAGCTCACGCGGGAGTATCGGGGTTGCTATCTTCTTTCAATACAGAGTGTCGACCCTTTTGAGTACGACACGGAGAAGGAGGCGAGCCATACCACCGCTCCACAGGTGGAGAGACTGACGCCTGATGAGGAGGGGTGGTATGATACGGTTGAGTTCATCTTGCTGCTTCTGGTCACGGTCTTGTTCTTTCCCGTCTGTGCGACGATCTGGGTGCGCTGGCGGAGCAAGCCCTTTCGATTTCCTCTCTTGATGAGCTTGGTTGCGACGGTGATTTATGCGGATGTGAGTTGGTTGATAGCTGTTTCTTCCATCGTCATTCGTGGGACTTATGGCTTTGATACGCCGTTTTTTCCTTTGATTTTCGGCTGGTTCTTTCTCTCCTTGTTGGGGGTGATCGCTAGTCTGGCTATTCATGTCTGTCTGTGGCTGTGGCGCAAGATCTCACGTGATGAAAAGAGGGAGGCGGCAGATGAGCCATCTGTGGAATAAGCATGTCCTGAGGTGGTCTTGTCTTATATGGATACGGGCACCTCGGAGCATTTTCGTATCAAGACATCTCGCGAACAAATCGCTGCATGGAGGGAGCAATTCCAGCTCTCGACCAGAGGGAGCTCACAGCGAGCCATTCTTTTACAACAGCCCAGTGGAGTGGATAGCGGAGACTAGGAAATCTATCTCGATGATCAGGGGGATAGCCATTGTCTGATCATCAGTAGGCTACATAGTGAAAAACTACTCTCGACGACTCCGCTCACCGTGGTGGCGAGCCGAGAGCGCTCGTCACTGCTGCTGGCTTGGGTCATGTATCCTATGGCGGTGATGGCTTTTGTTTGCTTGTTCCCCCTTATTTCTGTGCTGTGGGTGCGCTGGGGGCGTGCCCCTGAGCAGATGCCTTCGCTCAGGAGCTGTGTGCTCTGTATACTGGTATCCAATATCTCATGGGTGCTCGCGCTGCTGCTGGTGGAGCTGCGCGATTATCGCTTTGATCATCCCGCGCGCGTTCTCGTGTCGGGCTGTTTGTACTACACGGTGATGAGCTTGATCATCACGCCCTGTGTCTACGGACTGATGTCTCTCTGGGGGAGCCACGGGCGCGATGCTGAGTCTTTGGGATTGCAAATCTTTTTCCCTATGATACAATACGCGCAAACATCTTAAATTAGCGATCATTTATGGCAAGGCTTAGAAAAAAAGTTTCACAATCTCCGAGTGTGCTGGAGGCGCCTCAGGCTGCGCAGGCTAGCAAAACACCTGCGACTCCGCAGCGTCCAGACTATCTTTTTTATGCGGTGCCCCCGCTCATCCTGCTGCTACTCTTTGCTTTCATGAAGATCAACTCGCAGACGCCCTCCGTAGCAGGCACCACCGCTGCGGTGCCTGCTGCGGTGAAGAAGTCCACCACTTCCGCGATCACCAAGCCTACGACACCCGCAGCACCTATGATCCCTCCCGATGTGAACAATGATTTGCCCGCCTTCGCCATCCCCGCAGGGCAGGTGAATCATCTCGCCAATGGAAAGGCAATGGCGACGCAGAGCGGCTTTGCCAAAAAATTCCCAGCTGAGCAGTCGCTTGACGGCTCGATCCAGAATGACGCGAAGGTTTCCATCGCCGAGGCTGTCGGTGGTGAGCCCGCATGGTGGCAGGCCGAGCTCTCGGGTAACGGTGCCCCTGTCAAGACGGTGGTGATCTACGGTGGCGGTACGGGCAATCCGTCAGGAAAACTCCTCGGTGGCTTCCGCGTGGAGCTGGAGGATGTGAATGGGGAGACACAGAGCCGTGTGTTCCACGAGTTGGGCTTTGCCCTCGAGGGTCATGAGACATGGGCGCTCACCGCCCCCGCCGTGCTCAAGACGATACGCGTGAGCTCGCTCAATCGCCGCAGCCCCATCATCCTGCGCGAGGTACTCGCGATTGGTGAGGCTCAGTAAGAATCCTTTTTATCAATTTTTCAATTTATGACAAACGCTACATCGATTACTATGACCGAGCAGGGGCTGCAAGTCCCTGCCTATCCCATCATCCCCTTCATCATCGGTGACGGCTCTGGTCCCGATATCTGGGCGGCAGCCTCCCGTGTCATCGACGCGGCAGTCAAGAATGCCTACGGCGAGAGCCGCGCCATCGCGTGGCAGGAAGTGCTCGCGGGGCAAAAGGCCTTTGACCAGCTCGGCACATGGCTGCCCGATGAGACGGTGCAGGCTTTCCAAGAGCATCTGGTCGGTATCAAGGGACCTCTTACGACGCCAGTCGGAGGTGGTATCCGCTCGCTCAACGTCGCGCTGCGTCAGGGACTGGATCTCTACTGCTGCGTACGTCCAGTGACTTATTTCCAAGGCATCGAAACACCGGTAAAGCACCCTGAGAAGGTGGAAATGGTCATCTTCCGTGAGAACACGGAGGACATCTATGCTGGCATCGAGTTTGAGAGTGCCGGGACCGAGGCTGCTGAATTCTACGCATGGCTGCAAGCGACGCATCCTGATCGTGCGAAGAAGGTGCGCTTCCCCGAGACCTCGGGCTTTGGCATCAAGCCAGTCTCGCGCGAGGGCACAGAGCGCCTCGTGCGCTCCGCCATCCAGTACGCGATTGACAACAAGTGCCCCTCCGTTACGCTTGTACACAAGGGCAATATTATGAAGTTCACCGAAGGCGGCTTCCGCGACTGGGGCTACGAGCTCGCGCAAAAGGAATTCGGCGCGAAGGTAATCGGCAAGGGACCTTGGTGCGAGCTGCCCTGCGGCATTGTGATCAAGGACTGCATCTGTGATGCCTTCCTCCAAGAGATCCTTCTCCACCCCGAGGAGTATTCCGTGATCGCCACACTCAATCTCAACGGCGACTACTGCTCCGATGCCCTCGCGGCACAGGTAGGCGGTATCGGTATCGCCCCTGGTGGCAATATCAACTACCGCACGGGACACGCAGTCTTCGAAGCCACACACGGCACGGCTCCCAACCTCGCGGGCAAGAATGTCGCCAATCCCTCCTCCGTCATCCTCTCCTCCGAGATGATGCTGCGCTACATGGGCTGGACAGAGGCGGCTGATGCGATCATCACGGCCCTCTCCAAGGTGATCACGAAGAAGACAGTCACGGCTGATCTCGCTGAGATGATCACGGATAGCACGACGCTGTCCACGTCCGCCTTTGCTGACGCTCTCGTCGCTGAGCTTTAATTCACGCTGCAATGCAAGATCCTGTATTCGTCCACAAAGCCTTCAGCGCGATAGCGAGTCGCTACGTGCGTGCCAATCATTTGCTCTCTCTGGGAGCGGATGTGATGTGGCGTCAGCGCGTGCTTGACATCGTCGCTGAGTGGCAGCCGCAGCGACTCCTCGATGTGGCGACGGGTACAGGGGATCTTGCGCTGTGTTTTCAGCGCGCCTTTCCCGAGATGGATATTCTCGGCACAGATTTTTGCAAGCCCATGCTTGATATCGCCGCCCAGCGCGGGCTCAAGCAGACGCTGGAGGCCGATGCGCTGAATCTCCCTCTAGAAGATGATTCCTATGACGTGCTCACGGTCGCCTTTGGGCTGCGCAATATGGCAGACTATGGGGCGGCTCTGCGTGAGTTCGCCCGTGTGCTGCGCCCTGGTGGGCATCTGCTTATCCTCGATTTTAGTCTGCCGCAGCAGAGATTTTTGGCAGCTCCCTATCGCTTTTATCTGCATCGCGTCTTGCCACGCTTGGCGGGATGGATTACGGGAGAGCCTGCCGCCTACACCTATCTCGGGGAGAGTATTGAGAGCTTCCCCCGAGGGCGTGGGATGTGCGAGCTCATCGCGAGCTGTGGCTATCTCCAGCCCTGTGCGAAGGAGCTAATGGAGGGGATCGCCAGTATCTATACCGCACAGCTGCCTGAGTGAAGTAGGCACGGAGTTATTCTTTGACTCTGTGTGGATTGATGCTTGGTTTGATGCGCTTTGCGTATTTTAAGTGAGCGTTTATGCACTGGCAGCAGATGAATAAGATAAATAGAGAGATGCCTACAATGAGCAGCCTTGAATACCTACGCATGTACCTAGCCAGCCGCTGAATCATTAACTGACGCCCACAGCAACTTACTACATCCACAACAAATAGGCTATTGCAAGGAATGCTGTAGAGGACGCCGAATCCAGAAAAGATGTAAAATAAATTGATATTAAGCTCTTATTGGCCTCTTGTGCAGAGCCATAATACGCTTGACCTTACTTCAGATCTCAAATATAATATTGAAACTAGATAAACATGACAACACGATCATCCACTCCTCTTCTTCTGCGCGATGCGCTGCTTCGGCACTGCTTCATTTTTACATGGTTGTTAGGGATTCTTACCTATGGGTATCATTATGCTGGAGCTAACATGGCCTTTGATGCTCTTATTGGAGCTAATTTGTACGATGATATTATTCCCAAGATTTATATGGGGCGTTATGGGCAAGTGCTGAATTATTATTGCGTACGAGGTTTTGCTGCAGCACCTTGGATGATAGGGATTTTAACGATGCTGTGGCTCACGTTGACGAATTTTTTGATTGTCAAATTATTTGGAGTAAAAAGAAAATGGGAAATTCTGCTCATATGCGGCATCACCATGACGAGTATTCCTTTTATCCAAACCCATGCGCTCTATTTTCACGAGATTGATAACTTCGCTCTGGCATTGTTGACGGGCGTTCTTTCAATTTATTTGTACATCATCAAGCCGTTTCGGGCAAGCATCATAGCTGCAGGCTTATCCTTCATTCTGAGTATTAGCTTCTACCAGCCCTACATCATGGCTGTACCTAGTATTTTTATTATTCTACTCGTACGTGATATATTTGCAGGAGCTAGCATGCGTATGACGGTAATCAAATTCTTTAGATTTTGTCTGTTTGTTATGATTTCTTGTTGTTTGTATTATGCATTTCATCAATCATTTTTATATTTTGCCAATATACGAGATATAGATTCTTATAATAATGTTAATACCCTTGTGGGTAGCGCAGGCGGGGATTCCTTTATTAAATCGGTGATAGGTGAGTTCTTTTATACGTATTTTTATGGATTGGTTCATTTTTTACGACCCATTACCTATTTTAGCAATGTAGTCGGACTCCTCCATGGGGTTTTAGTTGTTATTGCGATTTATCAAGTCGCGCGCTTGATGATCATAACAAGAATGCGCTTTTTATCCATTTTGGTGATCGTGGCACTGCTTGTACTACTTCTGCCTTGTATCTATTTTATTCGCATTCTGACAGATGGGTTTTCGCATCCTGGCATACTTAATATTGAGATTTTTGTAATTTTGAGTTTGCTTCTTCTCATCATATCAGCGAGAGAGCAGTGTCCTGCCCTTCTATCAGCAAGTGGTGCTAAATTGCAGCGTTGCGTGTATTATGCGACAATTCTTATTTGCCTGTTTAGCTTTTACTCGAATTGGGTTTACGCCAACCGCTTATTCTACCTTCGAGAGCTGATTGGCAAAACATCACTTTCATTTTGCACGCGCCTTATAGAGCGTATTGAAAAGCGCGATGACTATGTCCCTCGAGAAACCCCAGTCGTTTTTATAGGTACAGCAGGCGACTCACCATACCTAGTTTCCGTCAGACCAGCTTTTGCTGATTTTCAAAAAACACTTTTTCTCTCAGGTCCTACTCTCGTAGAGTACGAGACCTTTTTCAATTATCGACGTTATTTTAATAATTTTTTTGGAACAACGATGTACATCAAGCAGACAATCATGAGTGCGCATGAGGCTCTTCCTGCTGGATGTGAGGGGATGTCTATTTTTCCACAGGAAGATAGTATTCGTAAAATCAATAATACCTTGTACGTGAAATTATCTAACTTCGCCCTTCCTCCAGGAAAGTAACATTACAGATATAGGAAATCTCTCACTTTCATCGTCTCAAATTGGCTAGCAATTTGAGACTAGAGACCCCATGACACCTTGTGGGGGGAAACGGCTGCAAATCAATTCAAAATCTCGCCTCGCGAAAAATAGACGCCTCTTGAATAATTGAGGAGGCGTCTCAATTCCTGCTATTTTATTACATTGGCCGTAGTTCTTTCTGAACTACGGCCAATGTAATAAATGCTGTAGAGAATGTTATTCTTTCTGGTAAGCGGATATGCATCAAATCGCTTTGCGTCGCATCTCATAATCATGCCTGCGCGAAATGAGAAGGACTTTTACTGATTGATCAGCTGAAGTCTTTCTTCTGCAAGCGCGGTGATGGCTTTGCTATCCTCAAAGATTGCTGAGTTGAGCTCATCATGGAGCTCCTCGTCGTAGTATTGAAGCATGTCGCGGTCATTGTCGTTGAGCAGTTCGTCAAGATCGTCTGGATAAAGAATCTCATGTTGAATTTCGATGATTTCTTCAAAACAGTGTCGCGCCTCATCCTGTTGATTCTGTTGACTGTAGGCATCACCACAGAGTAGTAGTGCGCTCTGCAGCTGGTTGTAGACGCGTGCTTCGTCGGTGAATTGCGTAGTGTCGCGCACGTGCTGTACCATGAGGGTGAAGTGCAGCAGCGCGCTTTCATAGTCACCGATGGCATCATAGAGCGTGGCGGCGACGCTGTTGACCTTTGCCTGCATGAGGAGTAGCTCGACGCGCGCAGCATCGGAGTGGAGGCAGGCGTAGAGCTGCGGCAGCTCTAGGATCGCACGCTGGCAGTGCGCCTCGACGTGCTCAAAGCCGCTGAGCTCAGAGTAGCAGAGGATGTAGAGTATATGATTGTTGCCCAGCAGCAGGGCTGCGGGCTCACTCTCGAGGCTCTCATCGCGAGCGAGTGCTTCGATCTCGTCGAGGAGGGGTAGCGCGAGCTTGTATTTCTTGATGTCGGCGTAGTTCTGTGCGAGGTCGGCGAGGTAGATGAGCAGCTCCATGTCCACGTGCTTCTCCTGAGCCGCGAGGCTCTTTTTGTACCAGTCGACGGCAGCGATCTTCGCGTCGAGTGACTTTTTGCCTTTTCCTTTCTCGTCATAGAGTTGAGCGCGGCAGTGCTCGACGGCAGAGAGGAGGGCGTGGGCTGTGATGGGGCTTTTTTTGAGACGCTTTTCGTAGTGCTTCTTTTGCTCTTTGAGGGTTTTTTCTCGTTGATCCTGAGTGTAGTAGAAGCTCAGTGCTGAGTTGTAGAAGATGAGTGCACAGACGTGAGCCTCGACGTTGCTGCCCCCTTCTAGCTCATCGAGCGCGTCAAAGTAGGCAAGCGATTGGCGTCCATACTCGAGCGCGACATTCTCTTCGCTGCTGTCCATGGTGAGGACGGTGAGGCGGCGCGTGAGCTCCGCGAGCATGGCGAGAGTGTCGATGGCTTGCGGCTCCATTTGGATTAGGATCTGGAGACCGTCGACGGCGCGTACGTAGAGCTGGGTGATTTCTGCCTCATCTTCTTCGAGCTGCTCGAGGCTCTCACCTAGGCGAGCCGCGGCGGTCGTGAGCTTGGGGAGAGCGTGCTCACCGTATTCTTCGTAGAGCTGTTGGCTGAGCTCGTAGGCTCGTCGACAATGAGCTAGGTAGGAGTCATCAGGGGATTCGCTGCGCGTCTGCTTTAGATTTTCTTCCAACTCGACGAGCTGGTCATATCGTAGGTCGGTGTTCATAGTCCACTTTATTGTATACCTTTGCGGTCAAAGTACAAGGCAATAATTCTGATGACACATAAGCTGATTTTCGTGCTTGATATTTATCTGTTTTTCGTGTATAGAGAGCGAATGTCACTCTCTTATGCTCATTTCGTCGTCAATCCCTATCAGTCGAATACCTATGTGGTCTATGATACGCAGACGCTGGATGCCCTGATAATCGACCCTGCCAATTGGACCTCACAAGAGCGCAGTCTCGTGAGTGCCTTTATACGAACGTCGCAGCTCGTGCCAAAAGGCATTGTCAATACCCATATGCATCTCGATCACAATGCGGCTAACGTGTATTATAGTAAACTCTATGGTATTCCTGTCTATGCGCATGAGGGAGATGCATTCATGTTGGTGGATAGGGCGTATTTGAGCCGGCGCGCTGATCGTATCCCTCCCGAGGGCTTAGGTCAGATTGACCATTATCTTCACCACGAGCAGCTTTTGGCACTGGGGGGCTCGACTCTGCGAGTGATTCATACACCAGGGCATTCGCCAGGGAGTATCTGTCTCTATGCAGAAGCGGAGGGATTCCTACTTAGTGGTGACACACTGTTTTTTGAATCCATAGGACGCAGCGATATGGAAGGAGGGTGCGAAGCCGATCTCCTGCGCCACATCGTGCGGCGTCTTTTTGTGCTTCCTGATGAGACTGTGGTGCTACCTGGGCATGAAAAGTTTACAACGATAGGGCACGAGAGAAAGTTTTCGCCTTTCTTTTAAGGTGGTTTCTATGTTCTTGCGAGCTAGGATGTAGAGCTGATTTTAGAGCTGGAGTTCCCCTCGCTCTTTCCCCACGCAGTGTCGTGGAGGTGCTTGTCTCAAGTCGACATGCGCGTTGTCCCGTACAGATGACTCGGCGTGTCCTTTGAGACGGGCGAAAATGAGCTCTCTCTCTATATATATCTATCTAATGCCCTGCGCGTCAGGTGATGAGGAGAGCCTATAAGCACAAAAAAGCTTTCTTGTGAAGCGAATTCTAGGATTTGTTTATTGATAGGTCTGCTTGAGGGGGCTAGTTGACCTTTAGCGCCCATTTGAGGTACTTGAGGGATTCGCCCCAGATCTTTGCATGGGTGCTGCCGAGGACGACGACGATGACGGATTCGCCGTTGAGGCTGGCACTGGAGATGAGACAGCGACCAGCTGCGTGTGTGTAGCCGGTCTTCATACCATTGACCCAATAGTATTTGGTGAGCAGCTCGTTGGTGTTTTTAAGAGGCTTTTTGATGCCGCTGTCAAGCGTGAAGAGGTAATCAACCGAGTCCGTGACGCGGCGGATGAAGGGGGAGTTGTAGGCTTGACGCGCGGCGAGTGCCATGTCGTAGGCAGTGGAGTATTGCTTGGCGGGTAGGCCGTGAGGGTTGGCGAACTTCGTGTTCTTCATTCCCATTTTCTTGGCTCGTGCGTTCATCTGCGTGACGAACTTGTCTACAGAGCCTGCTGTGTCACGAGCCAGCGCAAGGGCGACGTCATTGAAACTCGCGATGAGCAGTGTACGTAGCAGCTCTCCACGAGTGTAAGTCTCGCCGACTTTAAAGCCCATGCGGTAGGGGGGGGCTTTGAGGTCGCGTGATTGAACCGTGACTTTATCATGGAGGTCGCCCGTCTCTAGCACGCAGAGAGCGGTGACGAGCTTTTGCGTGCTGGCTACTTGCCGGCGCGTGTGCGCGCGATGGGTGTAGAGGAGCTTCCCTGTCAGAGCATCCATGACGACGATGGCGGCTGCCTCTGGCTTGGGCGCCCTAGAGGTCGGAGCTTTGATAGCACGTGGCTTGATCAGTGGTTTGCCTGTGGAGCTGAACTTACTAATGAGTTTTGTGCGAGAGGGCACGCGCGTCGTCGCTGCAGATACACTAGCGAGCAAGAGTGCCGCCAGTGAGGAAAGGCAGCAGAGCGAGAGAAAGGGGGCTGTTGTCATGTACTATGGGATATGGAATCGCAGAAAGATGGCAATATAGAGCAGCTATGAAGTCTTGTAAAGGGAAAACTCCAAGAAAACGAATTTTAATCCTTCTCCTAGAGTGCTGAAATGCAGCTTTTAGTGAAAGATGTGATCGGTGAGCTATAAAAAATGCAAAAAAGTTTAAAAAGCTGCTTGACGCATCAGGGTGTCTCGTGTATACTCCTGCCACCCCAACACGGGAGCAGCTGAAAGAGCGAGCGAA
>CAYJLP010000074.1:0-2331 GCA_964371115.1 uncultured Akkermansia sp.
GGACGCCGCTTTGACGGCATCGTGCTCGATCCCCCCACCTTCTCGCGCGACGAGCGCGGGCGCATCTGGCGCGTCGAGCGCGACTACGGCACACTCGTCAGCATGGCTCTGGGCTGCCTCGCGCCCGAGGGCTGGGTACTCTGCACGAGCAACTGTCGCAAGCTCAGCCATCAGGCATTCGCCGAGATGATCAGTGAGGCCGCCCCTGAGCACCAGCTCCAGCACGCGCTGATGCCCTTCGACTTCGACGGCGAAGACTACCTGAAATGCCTCTGGGTCGAGCCCAGAAACTAAGACCTCTACAACATGAACGACTCCCCCACCCCCTCTGACCACGACGAGAGCAGCATTGATGACTTCCTCAAGGGCATGGCCTGCCTGAAGGCGGGTCACCCCAGCGAGGGCGCCGACCTACTGCGCCGCGCCTCCTCCGCGGGGCACGCCGAGGCGCAGCACCAGCTCGCACGCCTCTACTTTGCCACGCTGCGCAGCGCCCAAGACCTCGCCTCACTCGAGGTCTCAGCGCAGCAGGGCGACCACGTCGCCAGCTTTGTCCTCGCCATGGTGCTGCTCGAAGGCCGCCTCGTGGACAAGAACATGGACGCCGCCATCATCGCGCTGCGCCACGCCGCCAGCCGTGGCAATCTACAGGCGCAGGCCATGCTCAGCCAGCATGGAGACGCCCCCACGGGCTAAGCCCCACTCATCCTGCTATCATGATCTCCTCCTCCTCCGCGTCCTCCGATTCCTACTCCGCCGCCCTCGAGTCAGGCGTACACATCGATCGCTACACCATCCAGCGCAAGCTCGGGCAGGGCGGCTTTGGCATCACCTACCTCGTCTCCGATAGCGAGACGGGGCAGCCCCTGCTCGCGCTCAAGGAGAGCATGCCCTCACACCTCGCCGTACGCGCCGCCGATATGAGGACCGTCCTCCCGCATGAGGGCAAGCAGGACGACTACGCCTTTGCCGCCAGCAGATTCCTCGACGAGGCGAATCTACTCGTCCAGCTCGACCACCCCCATATCATCAAGGTGCACCGCGCCTTTGAGGAGAATCACACCGTCTACTTCACCATGGACTACCTCGAGGGCGGCTCCCTCGCCGACGAGGATAAGAAGCGGCGCGCCCAGCAGAGCGACGCCCCGCAGAAAGCCCGCTGGAGCGAAAGCGACATCCTCGCCCTGCTCGACTCCCTGCTCGGTGCCCTCATGTACCTCCATGGCAAAGGCATCCTCCACCGCGATATCAAGCCAGACAACATCCTGCTGAGCTCTCAGGGGCAGCCCATCCTCGCCGACTTCGGCGCGGCGAAGCTCACGATTAGCGAGCACACCCACGCCCAGACCATCGTCGGCACCGCTGGCTACACCCCCATCGAGCAGCGGGGCAATCTGCGCAACAACACAGGACCCTGGAGCGACCTCTACGCGCTGGGTGCGACCTGCTACTTCCTCATGACGGGGAGCGCCCCCACCATGAGTGAGAATCGCGTCGATCCCAGCTGTGACCCCCACGTCCCCCTGACAAAGCGTCCCGACATGGCGCACTACTCCCACGCCCTGCGCGCCAGCATCGACAAGGCACTGCTCTTCTCCTTTAAAAAACGCTGGCAGAGTGCCGCCGACTGGCACAAGCAGCTGCGCGGCATCGAGGCAAAGCAGCAGCGTCGCAGCAGCAGCAAGCTACCCTGGATCATCACGCTGCTCACCCTCAGCGCGAGCGTCGGATTCTGCCTTCAGCACCGTGAGCAGCTCACGCAGCCCACAAACACCCCCCAGCAGGACACCTCACTCCAAGCTCAGCTGGTAGCAGAAAAAGCACAGCATGCGACGACGCATAAGACCCTCCAGTTGGAACGATCTAAGCATGCAGAAACACAACTCAAACTAGAGACAGAAAAATCGCTGCACGCGAGGACGCATAAGACCCTCCAGACAGAGCGATCAAAGCATGCTGAGACACGACGCGAACTAGAGGCAGAACAGTCGCTGCATGCGACAACGCGCTCGGAGCTAGTGAGTCTCAAAAAGAAACACGAGGTCAAGCCCGCCCCTCCTCTGCCTTCCTCATGGAGCTACCCTCAGGAGGCGAGCTACGCATGGATCGCCCCGCAGGGCGACTTCATCGCTCTACGCTCTGCAGACAGGAAAACCATCACCCTCTACCGCCGATCGACTGGGGAGAAAATAGGCTTGATTGAGCATGGGGACAGCGTCTGGCACGTCGCCTTCTCCCCTGATGGCAAGCTGCTCGCTACCGCGAGCTACGATCACACCGCCAAGATATTCGACATTCAGAAGAAACAAGAGCTCGCCTCCATCAAGCATG
>CAYJLP010000074.1:2431-3969 GCA_964371115.1 uncultured Akkermansia sp.
ACACCCACGCCCAGACCATCGTCGGCACCGCTGGCTACACCCCCATCGAGCAGCGCGGTCAGCAGGGCAACAACACGGGTGCATGGAGCGACCTCTACGCACTAGGCGCGACCTGCTACTACCTCATGACGGGCAAGCCACCCGTCATGGCCGAAGATCGCGTCAATCAAAAGCGAGACCCGCACATCCCCCTGACAAAGCGCGCCGACATGGCGCACTATTCCCACGCCCTACGCTCCAGCATCGACAGAGCCCTGCTATTCGACCACGAGCGACGCTGGCAGACGGCTAGCGCGTGGCGCAAGCAATTGCACGCCATCGAGTCCAAGCAGCAGCACCCCCGCAGCAGCAAGCTACCCTGGATCATCACGCTGCTCACCCTCAGTGCGAGCGTCACCTCTTACCTCCATCATCGCGATCAGATCTCCTCTCTCCAAGCTCAACTAACGGTCGAAATAACGCGAAATCAAACGACACGCGAGCGAATCGAAAAGCTCAGCGAGAAATACAGCCGCAAACCCGCGCCGCCCTCTGTCTCCCTCCCTTCTGTCGCTGTAGCCGCTCCTGTCCCGCCGCTTGCTTCCCCTTGGAGTTACCCTCAGGAAGCGAGCTACGCGTGGATCGCCCCTCAGGGCGACTTCATCGCGCTGCGCTCTGCGGATAAGAAGACCATCTCGCTCTACAGCCGCTTAACAAAAGAGAAAATAGCCACCATCGCGCACAACAATCACGTGCGTCACCTCGCCTTCTCAGCTGATGGGAAACTCATCGCCACCGCGAGCATCGACCAATTGGTCAACATATTCGACATCCAGAAGAATCAAACCATCGCCACCATTCAGAATGAGGGCTACACCAACCACCTCGACCTCTCCCCTGATGGAAAATTCCTCGCCATTGCGAGCGACGATAAAACGGCCAAAATATTCGACATCCAGCAGCAGCAGCTCACCGTCTCCTTGGCACATGTCGGCTTTGTCTTCCAAGTCGCCTTCTCTCCTAATGGAAAGTTCCTCGCCACGACGAGCGATGATCTCACCGCAAAAGTATTTGATATACAGGAGAAAAACCTAATTGCCTCCTTCCCGCACGACAGCACGGTCTACCACGCTGCCTTCTCACCTGATAGC
Source organism: uncultured Akkermansia sp. (assembly GCA_964371115.1). Lineage (GTDB taxonomy): Bacteria > Verrucomicrobiota > Verrucomicrobiia > Verrucomicrobiales > Akkermansiaceae > Akkermansia. The sequence goes on from CAYJLP010000074.1 coordinate 3,562, forward strand.
AAGCTCCTCGCCACGGGAAGTAGAGATAAATCTGCTAAAATATTCGACATACAACAGAAAGAACTCATCAAGACCTTTTCACATAACGACAGCGTCCGCCACGTCGCCTTCTCCCCTGATGGCAAGTATCTGGTCACCCACCACAACCATCATTGGTGGCCAGTATACAGCGACAAAAATAGCATCAGGCTCTACAATGTCCAGACGCAACGCCTCATCGACACCATCTATCACGACAACGATGTCGTCGATGTCGCCTTCCCCCCGCAGGCCAAGCAACTCCTCCGCGCCACGACAAAAGAGCTGCTCTACTCCCCAATTGACTAAAGGGGACTTCTCATGAGAAATCCCCGAAGAGAGCTCCGGGCCGTCGCGCCCCCCCCCGGTGCGGGGGTGGCCGCGGGGCGG
>CAYJLP010000074.1:3979-12161 GCA_964371115.1 uncultured Akkermansia sp.
GAAGGGCATCGCCCCCTAAAGCAAGCAGACGAGCCGCTCTAGGTAGCGCGCGTCGAGCTCATCAAAGGAGCTCAGCTCCTCACTGTCAATATCGAGTACACCCCAGACCTCACCGCTAGCGCGACGCAGCGGCACGACGATCTCGCTACGCGAGCGCGAGCTACACGCGATATGCCCTGGGAATTGATCAACATCAGGCACAATCACCGTGCGCGCCTCGGCAAAGCTCGTGCCGCACACCCCCCTCCCCTTTGCAATGCGCGTGCAGGCGAGTGGACCTTGGAAGGGGCCGAGCACCAGCTCCTCGCCCGTCTCCGTGGCGAGATAAAAACCCACCCAGAAGAAGCCCAAGGACTCCTTGAGCACGGCGGCCGTGTTGGCGAGATTCGCAATAGTATTACTTTCGGATTGCAGCAGTCCCTCGAGCTGAGGCAGGAGGGCTTCATAGATTTCTTGACGACTCCCCGTGGGGATGAATAAGGATTCGGACATAGTAATAATGGAGTTATAATAAAAAAACTCTTCTCACGAGACAGGGCAAGTGAGAAGAGTTCGAAATGTGTATTGGTAGAGAAAACTTACTGCTTCTGACCCGCTGTGCGTATCTCCGCGTTGGTATTCTGCCATCCGCCACCGAGCTGGGTATAGAGGGTGGGCAGGGTCGCGGCATACTGATAGCGATACGTTGCGAGCTGCTTTTCTGCGGGGAAGAGGAGCTGCTGGGCTTGGAGCACCTCGTAGTAGTTCGCCAGACCGTTTTGGTAGCGATAGAGGGAGGTCTCCAGCGACTGGCGGTAGGCGACGACGGCCTTCTCCTGCTTGCTGATGATCTGATTGAGCTTCGTACGCTGGTTGAGCGTCGTGGCGACCTCGCCCATGGCGGTGAGAACCGTCTGCTCATAGGTCGCGAGTGCGGCTTCGAGGTTGTTGTAGGCGATCTTCTTGCCCGCAGTCAAAACACCCGCGCGGAAGAGTGGACCGGTAACACCAGCGGCAAAGTTCCATGAGCTGCCAGAATTGCTAAAGGACAGCAACTGTGAGCTTGCTGTGCCATAGGCTGCGGTCAGGCTGACGGAGGGGAAGAAATTCGCAATGGCGACGCCGAGGTTCGCATTAGCCGCGCGGATCTTGTACTCCGCGGCACGGATGTCGGGGCGATGCGCGAGCACGCTAGCTGGGACACCCGAGGGGACGCGTGAGCCGCGCACGTAGTTGCTGAGCCGATCCGAGCCGCGGCTGATGCGGCTGGGCATGCGACCAGCGAGCACGCTAATCGTATTCTCCAGTGTCGTGATCTGGGACTCGATATCGGGGATCTGTGCCTCGGCGGCGGCGAGAGCGGCATTCGCCGACTCGACTTGGAGCTTGTCGCCGACACCGCCCTCAAGGCGTACCTTGAAGAGGTCGAGTGACTTGCGGTAGGAGGTGACAGCTTCGCGAGTGATGCGCAGCTGCTCGTCTAGCATGAGCAGCTGGAGATAGCTCGTCGAGACCTGACGCAGCAGGGAGAGCTGGAGGGATCGCATGAGCTCCTCGGCATTGCCATAGTCGGCCTCAGCGGCTTCGATGCTGCGGCGTGTCTTGCCCCAGATGTCGATCTCCCACATAGCGGAGAGCGTCGCGCTCGTCGCACCACGAGCTTTGCCCGTTGTGTTACCTCGGCTGGAGCTGACACCATAATCTGCGTAGGGGAAGAGAGGGGAGGCGATGGCACTGACGTAATGCCTCGCAGACTCGACGTTCTTGATGGTCGCACGCAGTTCGCGGTTGTTCTGATAAGTATCAACGAGGAGTCGGCGGAGGTTGCCATTCTTCACAACGCGCCACCAAGGGAGATTGGCGATAGATTGCTCGCTCGTGGGCTGTCCGCGGAATGCAGCGGGAGCTTGCATGTGGGGTGCCTCATAGTCAGGACCGACGAGACAGGCGGGCAGGATGAGGCAAGAGAGGCTCAATAATGCCATGCGCATGAGGGATTTCCTCTGGGGTGTAGATGGGAACGTCATCATAATAAATTGTTAACCTTATCGGCAGTGCGTGTTGAGCTCAACACTATAGCCTTTTGCGCAAATTGTCAAGCCAATTAGACTTATTTAGAGCATGCACTGAAATATATCCTTGTCTCTTGATTTGCTACGTGCTAGTATGAATTATCATGAAAATACTTGCTGCAACCGACCTTTCCGATGACACAAAACCTGTGCTCGACTTTGCTGCTCAGCTCGCACAGAAATGCCAGAGCAAAATGTATCTCCTGCATCTGCTGCCCATCCAGCTCCTAGAATCGACGAACACCATGTTCGCCGATGACAACATCGGCAACCTCACCCATCAGATCAATCCCATCGAGGAGATGATGACCGTCGATGACACACTACTCGAGATCGCCGATCAGCGCACGAAGCAACTCGCCCACGAGATCAGCCGCCAGTGGCAGGTGCCTATTTACGGCAAAGCAGAGATCTCCGAGGACATCGTCAAGAGCATCCTCGACTTCTGCGAGCGTCATCAGGTGGACATGTTTGTCGTGGGGAATCGCCATCACAGCCTGCTCAGCTCACTCTTTCTCGGCGGCACTCCCGAAAAACTCATGCGCCAGACGCGCATCCCCATGGCCATCGTCCCCTGCGATCTGGACGAGGAGAAATAATTCTAAAGTCTAATGAGCACCCTTCTCTTCTTTGGAGATATCGTCGGTGAGCCTGGCCGCAAGGCACTCCTGCTCGCGCTGCCTGAGCTGCGAGCGGAGTTCTGCGCGAGCTTCATCATCGTTAACGGGGAAAATGCCGCTGGAGGCCGCGGGATCACGCCCAAGATCGCCCAAGAATTCCTCCGCGCAGGCATCGACGTCATCACGCTAGGCGACCATGTCTGGGATCAGACAGATCTCGTCTCGTGGCTACCGCAGGAGCCCCGCGTGCTGCGCCCCTTCAACCTCCAAGAGGGCAGCCCTGGGGCGGGCTCCGTCATCGTCGATACCCCTGAGGGGAAGGTCGCGGTGCTCAGCGCACAGGGGCGCACCTTTATGCGTCCCAGCGCGGAGAACCCCTTCCAGAAGCTGCTCCCCGAGTGCGAGCGGCTGCGCGAGCTGGGTGCTCGCGTGCTCTTCGTCGACTTTCACGCCGAGACCACGAGTGAGAAAGTCGCCATGGGCTACCACCTCGACGGGCAGGTGAGTGCCGTCGTGGGCACGCACACGCATGTGCAGACGTCGGACGCGCGAGTATTGCCCGCAGGTACTGCGTACTTGACGGATGCAGGGATGTGCGGTACGCTAGACGGCGTGATAGGTCGCGAGGCCTCCGCTGTCCTCTCGGGTCTCACGAGCGGCATCCCAGCCAAGCTCCCCATCGGGGGCTGGCCAGCACAGGTGTGCGGGGTGGCAGTGAGTGTGGACTGGGAGACGGGACGCGCGACGGCTATCACCCCCTTTAGCCGCGTGTACGAAAAACCATGAATCAAGATCGCTTTGGCGGGATCCACCGCCTCTACGGAACCACAGATACAGAACGAATCAGCCGCGCCCATATCGCCATCGTCGGCATAGGCGGCGTCGGCTCATGGGTCGCCGAGGCCATCGCGCGCACAGGCGTGGGCACGATCACGCTCATGGATCTGGATGATCTCTGCATCACCAATACCAATAGGCAGATCCACGCGCATGACGGCAGCTACGGGCAGATGAAGACCTCCGCCATGGCGGCGCGCCTGCGCCAGATCAACCCCGAGGTCGAGATTCATGAATTGATCAGCTTTTATAAGGAAAAGACAGCCGAGGAGCTATTCTCCCTTCAGCCCGATGTCATCATCGACGCCATTGACAGCATGAAGGCGAAGGCGCACCTCATCGCCAGCTGCCACCAGCGCGGCGTCCCCCTCGTCAGCTGCGGAGGTGCAGGAGGTCGTATCGACGCCTCGCAGGTGCAGCTCGCGGATCTCGCACGCACGCACGGTGACCCGCTGCTCAGCTCACTGCGCAAGCAGCTGCGGCGCGATTACGAGCTACCCCTCTACGACAAATGCCCCGATATCGGCATCCCCTGCGCCTTCTCCCCTGAGAAGCCACGCTACCCCCAGTGTGATGGCAGCGTCGGCGAGAGGAAGCAAGAGGGACAGGTCGGCGGCATCGGCTGCGCGAGCGGCTTTGGCTCAGCCACACACATCACCGCCTGCTTTGGCATGATGATGAGCAGTGCTGCTATCGCGCGCCTCCTCGCCCAATAGGGGATCTTGCAAAATTAGTTTTCATAAATTGCAGATTTCGAAAATGAGCGTCACAGCACGGATTTTGCAAGGTCCCCCAATAGCGCGAGCATATCCGCAGGCAGTGGGCAATCCACGCGCTGCATCTGCCCATCGCGCGGATGGGGGAACTCGAGGCTCGCCGCATGCAGCGCGTGGCGTGGCAGGATCAGCGTCTGCGCTAGCTCCTCCGTCCATCCCTCACGGATAAAGCCCAAATATCCTGCGCCATCCGTGCTATAGATCTTGTCCCCCACGATGGGGTAGCCGAGGTACTCCAGATGCACGCGTATCTGGTGCATGCGCCCCGTGTGTGGACGACAGACGACGAGGCTCATTGTGGGGCACCCCTGCTGCGCGGCGCAGGCTTGTAAGACATCAAAATCGGTGTGGCAATACTTCCCCTCCGCGTGGCAGCACTGGCGCACGCGTACCTCGGAGTCCATGACATCCCCACGCCGCAAGATCCCCTCGCGGCAGCTCGCGTGGAACCACGAGGGACGCCCATGCACGATGGCGAGGTAGGATTTCTTCATCAGTCGCTGCTGCATCGCGCGCCCCAGCGCACTCGCAGCCTCGTAATGCTTGGCTACGAGCACAATACCACTCGTTTCGCGATCGAGCCTATTGATGAGCGAGAGGGCACGCCCCACGGCTATATCGTAGCAGTAGAGCTGATGGAGTCCCTGCCAGAGGCTGGGCTCATGCTCCAGCTGTGCGGGATGCGTGAGCAGGGGCGCCCCCTTGTTCACCACAGCTACGTCATCATCCTCGTAGAGCAGCTCAAAGTACTCCTCGACGACCAGCGGAAAGCTTCTTGCCATGAGCTAAGAAGGAAGAAAAATCGAGGGATCAATCGACACCCATTCCCCCTCCTCGAGTCCCAAGGAGCTGAGCTCCAGAGAACCAATCGCCTCACGATGGAGAGTCAGCACAGGAGCACCCACCTGCGCCAGCATGCGGCGCACCTGATGATAGCGCCCCTCATGCAGCTGCAGAGTGCCCTCTGTCTGCGAGCCCTCATCCATAACGAGCTCCGCAGGCAGGCAGGGATGACGCTCGCGCTCCAGTAAGAACTCACCCGAGGCAAAGAGCGCGGCCGTGTCCTCAGGGACAGGCTGCTCCGTCTGGAAGCGGTAGCGCTTGATCACATGCCGCTTCGGGCTCGTCAGCGCATGGACGAAGGCTCCATCATCACTCAGCAGCAGCAGGCCTGTCGTCGCCTTGTCCAGACGCCCCACGCTCTGCACACCGCCCTTGCGGCGCAGCCACTGAGCGGGCAGCAGATCATCGACGAGATCGCCCGCCTCGTCGTGGCTACAGGTGTAGCCCAGAGGCTTGTTGATCGCCACATAGAGTCCCGAGGGGAAGGGCACAGGCTTGCCATCGACGAGCACGCCATCGAGTTGGATTTTCTGTGCGGCGGATTTGACAGGCTCACCGAGGTAGCTCACGCGCCCTGCCTTGACCCACTGCACCGCCTCGCGGCGCGTACAGTAGCCATAACGACTCAATAATGCATCGACTCTCATCTGAAAGCTATTCTCTCAGCTTTTTTTTAAAAATCAAGGTTGAAATCACGCGACACATATGCTATATATATCACAAGCCGATGAAAAATTCGAGGTCGCGAATTCTCCCCCTCAACTTTCTCCCTTAATTTATATGATCACCTCCATCACAGAACGAGAGCTCAATGCCGAGCAAGCGGGTCTCTGGAAAAAAGCGCAACAAGCCGTCCAGACAAAAAACTACAAGTATGCCATCAGCATCCTCAAGACACTCATCAACAAAGCCCCTGGCTTCCTCGCTGGGCGCAAGGTGCTGCGCGCCTGTGCGGTCAAGGCCAGCCCCGAAGCAGGCAAGAAGGCCTCGCTCTTCGGCGGCATGCGTCTGACCACCACCCGCAAGAACCCCGAGACAACCATCGTCACCATCGAAGACGATCTGGAGAAAGACCCCTACTCTATCTCGGCGAATGAGACGCTCTTTGCCGCCGCTTGCGACCTCAACCTCAACGATCTCGCCGCTTTCGCGCTCGAGACCATCTGCGAAGGTCACCCCAGTGCCAAAAAGCACCTCCACCTGCTGGCCAATCACTACATCAAGCACGAGCAATTCGCCGAGGCCGCTGGCACCTACACCCGCGTACTCAAGATCGACCGCGCCGACCCCATCGCCATGCGCGGGGAGAAGGACTGCGCCGCCCGCGCCTCCATGAAGCAGGGGAACTGGGAAGGCTCTGGCGACTTCCGCTCCAAGATGAAGAACAGCCAAGAGACCGCCAATCTCGAGACCGCGGACAAGGTCGGTCTCACACGCGCCGAGATGGAAGAGCGCCTCGCGCAGCTCTCCGCCCAGTATGCCAATGATAATTCCAATCTCGCCATCGTACGCGATATCGCATCGGTCTACGAGCAGATGGAAGACTATGGCAACGCGTACTCCTTCTATGCCTACGCCTTCACCCTCGGTGGTGAGGCTGACATCTCTCTGCGTGACAAGTCCCTAGAAATCCGCGAAAAAGCCTTCCAAGCTGAGCTCGACTACTACCGACAGGTCGTCGCCGCTGATCCTAGCAACGAAGAAGCAAAAGCGATGCTCACAGCCAAGGAGCTTGAAGTCGCGCAGAACATCGTCGTCGACGCCAAGGCTCGCGTGGACGCGAACCCCACCGACGCCCAGCTCCAATTCAAGTATGGTGAGGCACTCTTCAACGCGGGCGACTTCACCGAGGCCATCCCCGCCCTCCAGCGCGCACGCAACAACCCCAATATTCGCATCAAAGCCATGCTCATGCTGGGCAAGTGCTATGCCTCCAAGAGCATGCTCGACATGGCCATCCGCCAGCTCGAAGAAGCTAACTCCGAGCTCCTCGTCATGGACGACACGAAGAAGGAAGTCGTCTACATGATGGGTCTGCTCTACGAGCAGGCTGGCAACAAGGAGAAGTCGCTTGAGAACTTCAAGTGCATCTACGAGATCGACTACGGCTACAAGGATGTCGCTCAGAAGGTCGAGTCCGCCTACTCCTAATATATCTGCGTGAATGGTGAGATTGGGTGTTTTTTGACCACGGCATCAAAATAGCACCATGATCAGAGTCATTCCTATCAAGTGAACCTTACTTTGTTGGGCGAGCATCCCATTTCGCGCCCAACAAAGTAAGCACCTGCTTTCACCCAGAAGAAGCCAAAACTGCCAAGCCTCAATCCATATCAGTAGTGAGCAGAGCGCAGTGACGCGAACTAGTATCCTCAAAGCATGATGCTTCACGGCAACGCCCTAGAGGTACCTCTCCCTTGCTTCATCACAATCTGTTCTACCTCAGATTGTGTTTTTTTCTTGACTATCTCCGCACTCTAAGGTCGGTAGCTTGTATCTTCATCTGGAAAAAAGACTTCAAAGGGGGGGCTATTTTCTCGCGAGGTGAGATTTTGAGATGATTATCGAGCTGGACTTTTCACGAATTGATGGCTCAGAGTGTCTTCTGAGACGAAAATTCGGGGAAAATTCAGCCTAAAAGCACACAAAAGCTGCCTCGCGAGGCGATTTTCTATATTTGCTTGTTTAGAATGACGAGAAGCCCCCTTCATCCTTTTCTTTCAAATAAAACTCATGAATAAGGGGGATAGAGCTCTTGCTATTATTACTTTGGCAGAGGTTATTACTTTGGCAGTACTTAATGAAGGAAACACGGTCTGCGTACTTGATTAGCTAGAGCCCATCAAGTCGCAATTCGGCACAAATTGCATGCAATTTGAGACGACGAAAGTCCGAGATACCTCTCGGACGGTTCAGCGTAGCTGAATGAGGAGGATAGTCGCTACGCGACTGCCCCCTTCAAGGACATCCTCAGCATCCTAGAAGCAGGATGCTGAGGAATAAATAATGTCTACTGAATAAAAGGCTCATTTGAGGCAATCATCACCAGCGCGAA
>CAYJLP010000075.1:0-12151 GCA_964371115.1 uncultured Akkermansia sp.
CGCACCTTCGTAGCGCGGCAGCTTGATGCCCTCGATGACGGTGCCAGGGGGCAGCAGGGCGACAGCGGGGAACTCACCAGGGGCGGTCTTGGTTTTCGCAATCTGAGCATAGCTCCAGCCCGAGATCAGCAGTCCGAGCACGGCGAGCTGGCGGCAGAGTGTCCTCATGGTCACAGGGGAGGGGGAGGGGCAGAGGGGGGCTCACGTGTGAGAGGGCTGAGGGGCAGGGGTGCTCTCACCAGCTCTACACGTGAGCGTAGGAGGGCTACTGCATGCGTGCGTAGGCGTCGCGGACGAGCTCGAGGTTGCCAATGACGCGCTCGAGGTCGGAGAGGTGGATCTGGTTGGGCCCATCGCTCATCGCCTCATCAGGATTCTTGTGCACCTCCATGAAGACACCGTCGAGACCGACGGCCATCGCGGCATTCGCCAGCACAGGGGCGAGCACGCGGTCGCCGCCTGTCGCACCGCCGAGACCACCGGGACGCTGCACGGAGTGTGTCGCATCAAAGACGACAGGGCAGCCGAACTCGCGCATCCAGTAGAGACCGCGCATGTCGACGACGAGATTGTTGTAGCCGAAGGTGCTGCCGCGCTCGCAGAGCATGTATTGATCGCAGCCAAAGGCCTCCATCTTCTCACAGATATTCATACAATCCCATGGGGCGAGGAACTGGCCCTTCTTGACATTGACGGGGCGCCCCGTCTTTGCACAGGCCTCGAGTAGATCGCTCTGGCGGCAGAGGAAGGCGGGGATCTGGAGCAGGTCGATGTACTCGGCGGCGTATTCTGCCTGCTCCTCGGTGTGGATATCCGTCACGACACCGACACCGAGCTCCTTGCCGATCTCAGAGAGGATGCGGCAGCCCTCCTCGATGCCGACACCGCGGAAGCTCTTCACATTCGTACGGTTCGCTTTGTCATAGGAGGCCTTGAAGAGGAAGGGGACGCCGAGACGCTCGCAGATGGTCTTGATCTCGCGTGCCATCTCCCAGGCGAATTCTTCGCTTTCGAGTGAGCAGGGACCGAGGATGTAGAAGGGCTTTGTGCCGCCGATTTCGACGTTTCCGATATTGAATGACATGGTGAAAAAAGAGTGAGGGTTAAGGTATTGTTAGAGTAAAAAAGAAGGGGTCAAGCGATGAGCAGCAGGCTCACGGGATCGTGGAGGAGGTTGCGCAGGCGCGCGGCGACGGCGTCAGCCTGATCTGCGGGGATGTGGTTGGAGACGTAGAAGGTATAGTCGAGCTCCATGCTCTTCACATCGCAGCCGACGCGGATGCCTACCTTCTGCGAGCCGCCTCGTGAGATGAAGCCGAAGAGCGGGCGCTCCTCCAGATACTGCTCGACCTGCTCTCGTGTGGTGAGCGCGTCGCAGACGACGATGTGGGGGTGAAAGCCCTCGAGCGGCTCGCTGCCGTTTTGCACGGCGCGTGCGAGCTGATAGAGCGTCTTGGTCGCGACATCGCGCAGCGCGCAGATGTAGTTGCCCTTGTCCTCAAAGAGCAGGACATTGAGCGCGTTTTGCTGCGCGGAGGCGTGGCTCGTGCAGGCCTTGACCACGGCGCGCAGGATGTAGTCCATGAGGGAGTATCGCTGATTGAGCAGCTTGTCACACTGCACGGCGATAGGGCGGCTGAGCGCGGCGAGCGCGCCCATGCTCACCTGACAGTCGTAGACGTAGAAGCCGTCCTTCTCGGGGCGCGTCTGTGCCAGATGGTCGGCCGCGACGCTGGTCTTGCCCAGTGAGGAGGAGCCCTGCTGCCCCGCAGCCTCGCTCGGGCTCGCTGTCGACGGTAGGGTCGAGGGCGCTGACGGTGGTGCGCTGAGGGCGCGCCGTATGTCATCGGCCATCACGCGACCGCGTGGACCTGTACCTATCAGCTCCATGAGGCTCAGCTGGTGAGACTCGGCGAGGCGACGTGCGAGGGGGGAAACGAGGGTGGGGGGCATTGTAGAGTCGGGATTGTTGTCTTTATAGGTTTGGGGGCTGAAGACTAGGCTTCGTAGCGTAGCACGCCGTCGATGTAGGTCTGCACGACCTGGAACTCATCGTCGAGCAGCACGAGGTCAGCGACGAAGCCAGGGGCGATCTTGCCGAGATCGTGGAGACCGAGCGATTGAGCCTGATTGTAGGAGGTCGTGTAGACGAGCTCGCTGAGGGGCTTGCCCGTGAGCTCGTAGACGTGGCGCAGGCCCTGTCCGTAGTGGAGCGTGGAGCCAGCGAGATTGCCTGATTCGAGGCGAGCGACGCCGCCCTTCACGATGATGGGGAGTCCGCCGAGCGAGCCAGGACCATCGGGCATCCAAGAGCAGGCGAGCGAGTCGGTGACCATGACGAGCTGCTCGATGTTCTTGTTGGCAAAGGTGAGCTTGAGCATGTCGGCCTCGAGGTGGATCTTGTCACAGATGAGCTCGATTTTGATCTCCTTGTCGAGGAGACCCGAGCCGACGAGACCGATCTCACGGTGGTGGACGGGGCTCATCTGGTTGCAGTAGTGCGTGAGGTGCTTGAGGCCAGCGGCCTTCGCGCTGATGAAGTCCTCGTGCTTGGCGGCGGAGTGGCCGGCGGAGCAGGTGATACCCTGAGCGCTGGCCTGGGCGATGAAGTCGAGAGCACCGGGCATCTCGGGAGCCATCGTGACGAGGAGGACGGGGTAGATCTCATTGATGGACTGCACCTCTTCCATATCGGCCTCGCGGACGAAGGCGGGGTTCTGCGCGCCGCACTGCTTGGGATTGATGTAGGGACCTTCGAGGTGGATACCGGGGGTCTTGGCACCATTGGGGGACTCGGAGTACTCCTTGACCGTGCGTGCGACGTCGAGCAGCGTGTTGGTACCGAGCGTGAGAGTGGTGGGCAGCCAGCTAGTGACGCCTTCCTTCATCTTGCAATCGGCGATGGTGCGCATGCTCTCGATCTTGCAATCGCAGGTATCGCAGCCACCGGCACCGTGGGAGTGGATGTCGATGAAGCCGGGCAGCAGCATGCGACCGCCAGCGTCGATGACCTGATCGGCTTCGACGGAGCATTCTGAGGTGTAGACGGCTGTGATACGATCGCCTTCGATGAGAACGGAGCCCTTGGGCAGGTCGAGACCGGGGGAGATGACGCGTGCGTTTTTGATCAATGTTTTCATAAATGGGAAAAGAGGGGGATGGGCGAGACGGAGAGGGCTCGCATTTCCTGAATCTTATTCTATTGATTCCGCTTGATTTTTCAAGTTAAAAGAGAGGGAGGGGGGCTTTTCGCCTCGAAAGCCACGCGATCTTGACAGGGAATGGGGCGTTTGCTAAGATGGACGGATGGGAAAGAAATCTTTAATCTCGCTTGTTTTTCTCCTCGTCGCGCTGGGTGGTGTCTATAGCTTTTTTCATTGGGTGCATGAGTATGAGCAGCTAGAGACCTCGCCACAGCAGGCGAGAGAGCATTACGGACTCCCCGAGGAGCTGCTGCGTGGTGCGGAGAGCATCACGCGCGATATGGATACCGATAGGCTGCGCGTGCTCTGGAGGCAGCAGCCGCAGGGACTGCACGAGTCGCTGCGGCGCGAGGGATGGCAGTATAGGGAGGCGCTGGGATATTATACTCTAGCACACGAGGGAGTGGAGCTACGTCTTTTGGTGGAGGATGCTGCTCTATACGTATGGCTGGGGCGGTGAGAGCTCTCAGATCCCCTTCAGCTCCTTGAGCTGGTCTCGCAGGTACGCCGCCAGCTCGAAGTCGAGGCGCGCGGCGGCCTCTCGCATCTCCTTCTCCAGTCGCTTGATACGTGCGTCCTTGCTCTCACCTCGGGGGGCATCATTATCTTCCTCTGCGGCCATGAGGACATCTTCCTCATCATCGGGGGTGTAGAGGCGTAGCGTGCTCTGGTCGGCGCGCTTGACGGAGTGGGGTGTGATGCCGTGCTCGGTGTTGTAGGCTTCTTGGATGGCGCGGCGGCGGTCGGATTCGCGGATGAGCGAGCGGATGGACTCGGTCATCACATCACAGAAAAGCACGCATTCCCCCTCCTCATGTCGCGCCGCGCGTCCCGCCGTCTGCACAAGGCTGGTTTCATTGCGCAAAAAGCCTTCCTTATCCGCATCCAAAATACAAACCAGCGAGACCTCTGGCAAATCCAATCCCTCTCGCAGCAAATTAATTCCAACAAGGATATCCACCCCCCCTGCCCTCAATTTTCTCAGGATCTCCACTCGCTGGATCGCATCCACATCCGCATGGATGTACTCCACGCGTAGGTCAAGCTTCCTCAAATAATCAGTAAGGTCTTCCGCCGTGCGCTTCGTCAAGGTCGTAACAAGAATACGCTGCTTCTTCGCCACCCGCTCATGGCAGAGCTCGATCGTACGGTCGATCTGCCCTTTCAATGGCTCAATAGTAATCTTCGGCTCAAGCAGCCCCGTCGGTCTGATCACCTGCTCAACGATGAGCGGTGTACCAATGCGCTCAGGATGAAAGCTCTCTATAGGACTCGACGAGGGGTGCGGCGGCACGCGCAGTTCATCCAATTTATGAAAAAACACCCCACGAAAGCCCTCAGGGGCTTCATTCACCGCACGGCTCGCTTTCTCACTGCGCGCGTGCGTGTTCCCCCTCTTCGACTTGAGCACAGGGATCATGCTCTTGTTGCCCGTGATGCAGTTCACATATTCAAAGGCCGCCGGCGTCGCGCTGACATACAAAAGCTGGTCTTGCTTCCCCATAAACTCATCAAAGCGCAGCGGGCGGTTGTCCAGCGCGCTGGGAAGACGGAATCCATGCTCAATCAGGATTTTCTTGCGCGAGCGATCCCCCTCATACATGCCGCCTATCTGCGGGACGGTGACATGCGATTCATCAATAATAGTCAGACGGTCTTTCGGAAAATAATCTTGCAGCGTAGAAGGGGTGCTACCCGGCGCGCGTCCTCCGAGGTGGCGCGAGTAGTTCTCAATCCCCTTGCAGAATCCAAGCTCATGGATGAGCTCCAGGTCGTACTCGGTGCGCATCTTGAGACGCTGGGCTTCGATGAGTTTGTTCTCACTCTCAAATTGCGCGACACGCTCGCGTAGTTCCTCGCGTATGGCTTGCAGGGCAGGGAGGCGCTTCTCCGCACTACTGACGTATTGCTTCACAGGGAAGAAAAGATAACTCTCCAGTCGCTCGCGCACGCGTCCTGTCTGCGCGTCGATGAGAGAAATAGCGTCGATCTCGTCACCAAAAAACTCAACACGAATCGCCTCTCCATCACTCTGCGCGGGGTAGATGTCAACAATGTCACCGCGCACGCGAAAGCGTCCGCGCTGGAAGTCGTAGTCATTGCGCTCAAAGAGCAGCTCAATCAGACGGCTGAGCATGACATCGCGGTCGAGGATCTCGCCGCGTCGTATGGAGAGGGTGAGCTCGCGGTAGTCCTCGGGCGAGCCAAGACCGTAGATGCAGGAGACAGAGGCGACGAGGATGACATCGCGACGCAGGAGCAGCGAGCGCATGGCATTGAGACAGAGGCGGTCAATCTCTTCATTGATCGCGCTGTCTTTTTCAATATATGTATCCGTGCTGGCTATATAAGCCTCAGGCTGATAATAATCGAAGTAGGAGACGAAGTACTCGACCGCATTGTGCGGGAAGAAGCTCTTGAGCTCGGAGTAGAGCTGTGCTGCGAGCGTCTTGTTGTGCGAGAGGACGAGGACGGGGCGGTCTTGGGCGGCGATGACATTCGCCATGGTAAAGGTCTTGCCGCTGCCAGTCACACCCATGAGGCATTGGTGCTTGTTGCCCGCGTCCAGCGAGTGCAGGAGCTTCGCGATGGCCTGCTGCTGGTCGCCTGAGGGCTGATAATCTGATACGAGTTGAAAGAGAGGCATGATGAGATAGTATTATAAGATGATGCTGATTGCACCTATATTCTTGGTAAAGGGAGGGATTTCTTTCTGCGGCGGCGTGCGAGTGCACTACTCAGCGCAATGAGGATGAGCATGCTGCTGCTGGGCTCGGGGATGGGAGGGATGTCGATGAGCATTCTAATCTGAACTCCACCATCTGTCCTATACTCAATGACATAATCTTCGTTCTGCACCAATTCATCTCCCGACATGGAGAAGACACTGGTGGTGAAGTTCTCGAGTATCACATCAATGCTACCTGCGATATCGGGGGTGCTGCTCACGATGAGCTCAAAGATGTCATCGACGGCGACGGTGCCTACCTCTAGGGTGAGCTCATGGAGTCGCAGCTTGGAGGTGGGCTGCATCACGATTTGCTTGCCGCCATTGTTGATATCGTTTTTACTATAACCCGAGAAGAGGATGGTCTCGACGCTGACGAATGTGTCATTCATCAGTGATTCCACGGTATGGGGAGCCTCGATGATGAGCGTGGCTCCCACATCCAGAGTATCCGCGTAGACTTCATAGCCACTGGCGATGGTCGTGGTGTCACCGATCAAGTCAATATGTCCTTCGCGGACTTCGCCGCTACTGCCTATGTCCGTTTTGAGTATACCACCGGTGAGCTTGAGCGTGCCCGCGCGGTCTGATATGCCATTGAGGTCGATCTCACCCACACCGTCAAAGCTTGAGGCATGGGCTTTGAGTACGCCGCCCTCATTCACGGTCACGTTGGCATCATAGATGAATGAGCCTTGGGATTCTACTTCGTGGATGACCTCCACGATCTCTCCCGCCGCATTTTTTTCCTTTACCGTGTAGCTGTGGGTGTGACGCCCGAGCTCCACGCCGCCGTCTTCGATGATGAGCTCGTCAAAGGCGATGTAGTCGTTGAAATAGACATCGTACTCTGCGGAGCCGTAGCCATTCACAATGAGCTTGCTCGGGGTCGCTTCTGTGGAGACACCGTAGACACCATCATGGAAGGTGATGGTCTTGTCCGAGCCCGCAGTGGTCTCTAGCGTCACGGAGGAATCAACCGCGTAGATGCCGCTGGATATGCGTATAGCATCACTCTCGGAGACAAGCCCATCATCCGCTGACCAGGAGCTTTTTGTCGTCACATAGTTGCCGCTGAATACCACGTCTTCTTGGTCGGCGATGAAGCTCACGTCTTGGGAGTTTTCTATATAAAAGGCACCACCATGGACTTTGCTTGAACTCGAAGAGGTCGTGGATGCCACGTTATTGGTAAAGCTGGAGTCTCTAAAAACGATATCTTTCGCCCCCGTCTCTTTCTCCCCCGTCTGATTCTTGAGCGAATAGGCTCCCCCATGAGCACTCGCGGAGGCGGCATCCACTGCGGCAATATTGCCATCGAAATGCCCTGTAATGCCCCCTTGCACATCGGTGGCATTCAGAGATACAGCGCCACCTATCGCATTGCCACTCAGTGCATGAGCTACATTTTCTGTGAAGTCACCTTTGATGCTGCCAAATGTCCCCTGATAGGTGCGAATCCCGCCCCCCTCGGCTCCAGAGGTGTGATTCTGCTCTTTTTCTCCCTGGGCTAGATTGCCGATAAAATCAGCCTCGACATGACCGACACTCGCCTTCGCCCCTGTGTAGATGCCGCCGCCAAAGCTCGAAGAATTCCCCTCAAAACTGCCATAGATATTACCTATGCTGGAAACCTGCGTGGTGTTGGGTGCGAAATAATCTATTCCACCCTTATCATTTTTGCTCATCAGTAGGTTATCTGTATCAGTAATACCGATAGCGATGGCTCCACCACGTGAGTAATGAGTGACCGTACTGCCATCTGTACTAAAGGCCGAGTTGTTGATAAAATCCGCACTGACATCGCCCACAGAGGCTCCCCCCGTCAGGTAGATGGCGCCCCCTGAGGCATGACCCCCAGTAGAAATCACGGTGTTGTTGGAGAACTCGACTCGATCGCCGACCTCCGTATTATGAAAGATAATTTCGCCGCCGTTGCTCAAGCAAAGAGCTGCCCCTGCGACATCCTTGGTGCTATTCACAGAGAAGTCCGTCAATGCTTCAACCCCCGTCAACGCGATGTACACATCAGCTGACGAATAGGTTTTGAAGAGAATTTCAAAGCCGCGATAGGTTCCCCCCCCATCCAAGATGGGACTCTCTCCCCCTAGCGTCTCCCCCTGCACGTGCAGATGGAATTCACTATTGGCACTACCCGTGATCGAGGCGATGACGGTGGTGTCAAAACGCAGATAATCAGAGGCGCCTATTTTTGTATGCCCCTCCACCTTGTAGTAGACATCCGTTGTATACGTCTTTGCATCCGATTCTGGGGCTGTATCTGATTCTGGAGCTGTATCCGTATAAGCCTGCACGCCAGCACCGCCGCTGCCACCACCGCCGCCACTAAACGAGGCTGATGCCGCAGCACTCCCCAGAGAGGAAGAGGGCGCGGCTCGGCTCGCCGCAACACTCGCACTACTGGCAGCTTGGCTATAGCCCTGTGCTTCTGAGACGGGCGCGCTACTAGTCCCGAGATCGACAGCCCTCGCCGTCGGGAGGACGTAGCGTTCTGTGCTTGCCGATGAGCGCGCCATCGAGATAGGCACTATAGAGCTTGCACCTCCTCTACCTAGGAGTATGCCAGAGACACGTGCGTCCATGGCGATCGCAGGCATGGGACGTGAGGAGCTGTGAGCCGTCCCCTCGGCGCGTTTGAGCCCAAAGTTCGGCATCGGCGTATCGTCAAGCTCGCTTTCGAGCTCCTCCTCACGAGCCTCAAGGCCCAAGGAAGACTCTTCCTCCATAGCCGCATAGAGATTCATCACTGGCAGCTGGGCGATGCCCTCTCCATCCCCCTCGATCGTCAAGGGGACCGCGCCGTCGAGCGCATTCAAGGTAAAGCTAAACGACAGGGGATCAAATACCTCCTCCGCGAGATCATCTCCCTGCGCCACGATAGAAAGGGCTTGAGCACCTGCGCTGATCCCTATCTGAAAAACACTGACCACGCTGGTAGAATAAAAAGAGCCCTGAAGCTCAGAGAGTGACGAAGATGAGGCACCCAAGATCGTCGCGAGATCCAACTCAAAGCACCGAATGTACTGCTGTGAGCGAGAGAACTCCTCCTCCATGGACATGTCATCTGAGAACTCTGCTATGGGGGCAAAGCTCAGATCGACGCTCTCATCTGAAGCCGCCTTCGTATGCACAAAGTCGCTGAAGCTCCAATTCTGAGATGAGCAAGTACTGTCTTCATCGTAAACACAGTCGTTCTCGCGCTCTATACCTTGGTTCGCGCAAATGACGGAGTTCATGAAAAATAAATACAAGAATGACTGATAGGGTAGTTTCATCTTGCTTAAGGGTATGTATGGTTGATGTATGTTAACATATATCTATGTGTTGGTCAAGTGATTATCCTGTCAAAAAAGTGTCAACTTGATAATATATATCAATTCCAAATTCATAAGTCGTCTTGATGCTTGATAGATAGGGTGCAGGATCGCTGTAAGTATATGAGAACTCTTCCCGATTCTCGTGATTTGAAGCCACTTCGTGCCATCCCGTCCCAGCAGTGGCACAATCAATTTATTCATGAGAGCTGCGATGAATCTGGCGCAGAGCGGGAAAAAAAACCTCTATCAGAGCCCTATCGGAGCAACCTCAAAAAATTGCGAGTTGACAGGCTGCGTTTCATTCGGCATGATAGGCGCATCTATGTACATCCCCACCCAAAAAGAACGATACAGCAGTGTGGCGAATCTAACACTGCTTCTCTGTGTCATTGCCCCGAGTTGTTTTGTGGCCTGGATTTATACGGAGATGGGCTTTGGCGGGATCATGTCGGCGTTCTCGTGGCCGCTAGCCTTTGTTTTTCAGTCGATTTTTGGGAGCTTTGGCGCAGGGATGCTGATGTCGTCGGTGCTGATGCTTGTGGCCTTTATGCTGCTGCGTCGCAGCAAGATGCTGCCGAAGAGGAAGCTGACCATTGCCATCATCTGGGGGATGAGCTTTGCGCTGATTGTACGTATCCTCATTGCCTACCAGCTTTATATTGCCGTGATCCAAGCAGGGATGCAGGCGGAGTGAGGTATTTTGAGCTTGTAGTCAGGTGCTGCTTTCTATAGAATGGCGCGTGATGATTTACTCCTTTCTTGCATTGCTCGTGTTGGCTCTGACTCCTGCTTGGGCGGGATATAAACAGCTCACGCGCGATAATGGGAACTTGTTTTTCTCGGTCGACACGATTGATATTTATCGTTTTAATTCTAAAGAGATGAAGCTCCTTGTGTTCGACCAAGGGCAGGGGGATATCCGCGAGATGCTGCAGCAGCACGACTGTGTGGCGGGGATCAATGGGGGCTACTTTGCCAAGGGCGACTCTAAGCCCCCGCTGGGTATCATCCGTCACGAGGGCCGCACGGTCGCAGGGCGTCTGGCGCGGGGAGCTTCTTTCACCGTGTCGGGTGTCCTCTATGACACAGGCAACAGCGTGCGCCTTGAGCGTAGCAAGCTCATTAGCCGCCCACTGAGCTCCATCAAGGAGGCACTCCAGGCGGGACCTTTCCTCGTCGAGCATGGGCGTGTGGTGCGCGGGCTCAACAAGACGGCGCGCGCGCCGCGTAGCTTTATCGCGACTGATGGGCGCGGTAGTTGGTGTATCGGCTCGAGTAGCTCACTGACACTGCATGAGCTCGCGGAGTGGCTGGATGGCAAGAACTTTGCCTCATCAGTGTTCACCCCATCGCGCGCGCTGAATCTGGATGGCGGAGGGTCGTGTTTTTTTTATACCCAGTCTCCTGCGCGCTTCTCGCCGCCATCACGCGTCATACGCTCCTTCATCGGGATAGCTCCTAGGTCTGAGACTCACTGAGCTCCTCGTCAGGGATGATAGGGTGGGGGGCATTCTCGTTTTGCTGCATGTTCTTTGGGGATTCTCCCGCCTTGATCTCTCCCTTGGAGACGATGCTCACGGGTGTATCCTTGAGGATGAAGAAGGCCCACTCATTGAGCAGCTCCTGAGGGAGGCGGTAGACGGCAAAGGCGTCGCTGAGCTGCTGCTCACCGGCGATGTAGATGCCCCCCGAGATCTCGACGACGCGATCTCCTGTGACGTTGAGATTGATCCTGAGCTTCTTGCCCGAGCGGTAGGAGCTCACCGTGGAGACGCGCCTCTCTAGTGCGCTGGGCAGGATGTTGCCCTCTTTCTTTTCGAGAGGATAGCTCGCGAGCATCGTCTCATCGTCCCAGAGGGCGATCTCGGACTCCTGCTCATAGACGACGATATGAAGCTGGAGGGGCAGGGCGACGAGCTTCTGCCCGACTCGCAAACGCGCGGGGTCAATGATGCCGTTGATGAGCATGAGTAGTCCCGGTGAGCAATTCGTCTTTTGGGCGATGCGTTTGAGATGGTCGCCAGATTGCACCGTGTAGACGAATGCCTTGGGATGCTCACGATTCATATAGAGACGCATCATCAGCGAGCTATAGACTCGACGTATATCGCTGCCTGCGACGCCTGCGTGCGAGAGATAGGGGCGCAGCTTGTTAGTCGCCTCGGCGTAGCGCTCGTCAATGGCGAGCAGACGTGCCTGATCGAGCACCTCAGGGCGACGAGGCCAGGGGGAGGTCAGCCCCTGTGCGTGGAGCAGGGGGGCAGCGGTGAAGTAGGCGATCAGTGTTGAAAGAAAAAATCTCATGCGATTTAGGTATCTAGGGAAGCTCGAGACCACCAAGCACGCGTCCTGCTCGATGGAGGGAAAAGGGGAAAAGAGGAGAGGGGGAAAGGAAAAAGGCGACTCTCCCCCTATAGGAAGAGCCGCCCGAATTGGAAAAAGAGGCTCGGCAATTAAGCCTGGCTCTTGTCGATGTAGGCGACGACGTCTGCTACAGACTTGAGCTTTTCAGCTTCTTCGTCGGGTACTTCGATACCAAACTTATCTTCAAAGGCCATGACGAGCTCAACTGTGTCGAGAGAATCTGCACCGAGATCTTCGATGAACTTAGCGTCGGTGGTCACTTTATCAGCTTCAACGCCGAGTTGCTCGACGATAATTTCTTTTACTTTGCTTTCAATGTTGTCGGACATAAGATGTGACTATTTTAGAAGTGGTTTCACTATACTAGACACGCGCAAGAATTGCAATCGAAATTTGCCGACAGTGTGCAATTTTGGCGAAAAGCGAAGCGTGGCAAATAGATAATGTCCACTGAATAAATCAAAATAGGCTTATTACAAGTGACAAATGATATAAGTTTGGTATAATAAGTGCCCATA
>CAYJLP010000076.1:0-11995 GCA_964371115.1 uncultured Akkermansia sp.
AGTGTCTTGGGCTCTCTTCGTCTCGTTTTGCTCTATCGCAAAACGGCTTAAGAATCCAAGATGCTTCGCATCTTCCATGCTGCATCTGTTGTTTTTTATAGGGCGGCTTGTGGCATCACTTTGCCTTCCTCGACTCGGTAGACGGGGTAGGGGGATGCTTCGCCACCCAGCCAGTCGAGCTGTGTCGTAGTGATGATGACTTGCGATTGCTCAGGCATGGCGGCGAGCAGTGCACGACGTCGCGTCGCGTCGAGCTCGCCAAAGATATCGTCGATGAGTAGCAGGGGCGCGCGTCCTGTCTCATGGCTGAGTAGATGCGCCTGCGCGAGCTGGAGGGCGCAGGCGAGTGTGCGCTGCTGTCCTTCCGAAGCGTAGTTCTGCGCGCTCTGGGCATCGAGTTCGATGTTGAGCTCGTCACGGTGCGGTCCCACGCTGGTGTAGCCGAGTCGTCTGTCGTCCGCAAGGCTGTCATCGAGTCGCGCAGCGAGGCTGCCGCGTGGAGCGCTGGCGCGCAGGCTGAGGCTGCATTCTTCCTGACTGGCGCTGATGCTGCGGTGCAGCTCGCGGACGTAGGGTTCGAGCCGCTGGATGAGCAGCTCGCGCAGTTGGTGGATCTGCTCGCCTTGCTCGGCGAGGACGTGGCTGAAGCTGCTGAGTGATGCCGCGCTGCTGCGCGGGTTTTTCAAGAGGGCGTTGCGCGATTTGAGGGCTTTTTTGTAGCGCAGCAGGGCTTGTCTGTAGACGGGGTGCCATTGCGTGCCGAGGAAGTCGAGGTATTTTCTTCTATCCTCGGCACTGCCTTGCACCAGCGCAATGTCGCGGTTGCCCAGCCAGCTGACGGGGGGCGCGTCGCGTAGGTAGTCGCCGTAGTCGCGGCGCGATTGCTTGTCGACGAGTAGTTCGAGCTGGCGGGGTTTCCACATGATGCGGCGCGTCTGCTCGCTGGTGCTGAGAGAAATGCCGAATTGTCCTCGCCCGTGCTGGGCGAGGCGCTCGAGGCGCGTGCTGCGCGGTGAGTGGAGGCTCAGGGCAAAGCAGATGGCCTCCAAGATGCTGGTCTTGCCCTGCGCGTTGTCCCCGCAGAGGATGGCTCCCTGTGCGGGGAGTGTCCAGTTGAGGGTCTCATAGCAGCGAAAGTGCTGGAGGCGCAGGGCGTGGAGCATCGGGGGGACTGTGAGGATCAGTACTGCGTGGGCAGTGCCTTGATGGAGTCCATGATTTTCGCCCCCAGTGCGCGCTGTTCGTCGCGGCTGCGTGCCTTGAGATCTTGCTCGGTGAGGCAGAAGGGGTCTCCGACGGAGAGGGTGATGGGGCGGAATTTCAGTTTTTTGCTGTTGATAGGCAGGCAGTCGTAGGCACCCTCGATGCGGATGGGCTGGATGGGGATGCCTTTGAGCTTGCTGAGGATGAGGCCGATGCCGGGCATGGCGGGCTGGATGGTGCCATCGGCACTGCGCGCTCCCTCGGGGAAGATGATGACGCGTCCGCCGGCTTTGACGGTGCGGATGACTTTGATGACGGCGGCGGCGTCAGGGCGTGTCTGGTTGATGGGGATGCACTGGCAGTAGGGCAGGGCGCGCTTGAGCACGGGGTTATGCCAGAGGCTGTGGCGCGCGAGCGCGTGGACGTTGGTCTCGTAGAGCTGGCCTATCATGGGGGGATCGAGGAAGCTCTGGTGATTTGCGACGATGATGCAGGGACCATCGTCGATGAGTTTGTCTCGGTTGATGACTTTGAGGTTGAAGAAGCAGCGTCCGATGTGGTACGCGAGTGTGCGGATGAGGTAGTACGCGAAGTTGGGCGCGGATTGGGGGGCTGACATGGCAGGGGAGGAGGGGTGGGGAAATAGGAGATAGGAAAAAATTACTGGGTGGCGAGTTTTTGACGGATGTCAGAGGCGATGAGGGCGACGACGTCGGTGATGCTCATGTCGGAGGTGGCGACGAGTAGCGCGTCTTCGGCCTGCGTGAGGGGGGCGCAGGCGCGTGAGGAGTCCTTGCGGTCGCGCTCGGCGATGGAGTCGGTGATGCCTTCGGCGGCACGGCGGGCGGCGCGTACTTCCTCAGAGGCGGTGACGAAGTACTTGAAGGGGCTCTGGGGGAAGACGACGGTGCCGATGTCGCGGCCTTCCATGACGACGGGCTCGGCTTGGTTGTACTCGCGCTGCTTGGCGACGAGGAAGCTGCGTACCTCGGGGATAGCGGCGATGGTCGAGACCTGATTGTTCACTTCCTGTGCGCTGAGTTCATGGCTCAGGGCGTGTCCGTCAAAGAGGACGCAGGAGTTGCTCCCTTCGCGTCCAAAGCTCAGGGGGATGTCGGCGAGTAGGGCGACGACATCAGCGGTGCTCTCGGGGGAGATGCCTTGCTGGAGGCTATACCAGGTGATGGCGCGGTACATGGCACCGGTGTTGATGAAGCAGTAGCCGAGCTCGGCGGCGATGAGCTTGGCGACGGTGGACTTGCCCGAGGCGGCGGGGCCGTCGATGGCGATGGCGGGAGGGGTGCAGGTCATGATCGGGATGATTCTATTTTGGTGATGAAAGGGGGGGGAGGCTTAGCGTGCGTTCATGTAGTTGATGATGCCGCTGGCGATGCACTGGGCGTAGTAGACGGCGTTCTTGTGCTGGGAGATGAAGCGGACGTGGTCGGGGTTGTTGAGGTAGGTGATGGCGGTGGCGACGGCGGGGATGTTGGATTTCTCACAGTTGAGCAGTAGCTGGGTGTCGCGCTTGCTGGGGTCGCGGCGCAGGAGGATGCCGCAGTAGCTGCCGCCGTTGCGCAGCGCGTTGTTGAGAAGGCGGCGGTTGAGGACTTGGGCGATGTAGCTGGCGAGTGTGCCGCCGTATTGGTTGCAGTAGACGCTGGATTCCTGCTCGGGTGACCAGCCGTCTTTCTCGTCGTACTCGTGGTGGCGTAGCAGCACGATGCAGGCGGGGTTCTGCTCGAGCGCGTAGTTGAGGCTGCTCATGGCGACGCTCTGGAGCTCGGGGTAGTGCGTGGAGTGGGTGGGCTTGTCTGGTTGGCTGCTGTCGAGGTGTACGATGTCGGAGAGCTCGGAGTAGGGGAGTAGGCGCGTGTCGCTGGGGATGGAACCATGGTTGACGATGAGGCAGCTGTAGCCTGCCTGCTCGATGCTCTGCTTGATGAAGTAGACGTATTCGTACCAGAAGTCGAATTCGTTGATTTCTCCGAGCCTGTCGTCAGGAGTCTGTGAGCTATTGCCCGCTCCCAGCGGGGTGTCGTACTGGGGAAGCACGAGGATGATGAGGCGTGAGTTGCGGATTTTGTTCTCAATGAGTTTTTGCGTGCAGGTGGTGAGCAGCATGAGGCTCAGTAGCAGCAGGAGGCAGCGTTGGATGAGGCGGAGGGGCATGCGGGCGTCTGAGGAGAGGGGAGTGCGGGGAAAAGATCAGAGGAGCAGGCCTTGCTGTCCCAAGGGAGTAAGTCCGAGTTTCTGGTAGGCGGCGGGGAGGGCTTCGCGACCGCGCGGGGTGCGCTTGAGGTAGCCTTGCATGATGAGGAAGGGCTCGTGGACGTCTTCGATGGTGGATTCATCCTCGCCGACAGCAACGGCGAGCGAGGAGAGTCCGACAGGACCGCCGCTGAATTTGCCTATCATGGTCTCAAGCAGGCGCTTGTCCATCTCGTCGAGGCCGTCTTCGTCGATGTCGAGCATGCTCAGCGCGAGATGGGCGATGTCTTTGGTGATGCGTCCGTCGGATTTCACCTGCGCGTAGTCGCGTACCCAGCGTAGGAGTGAGTTGGTGATGCGGGGGGTGCCGCGTGAGCGGCGCGCGATGGCGAGGGCTCCGTCGTCGTCGAGGGGGACTTGGAGGAGGTCGGCGGAGCGATGGAGGATGTGGCAGAGCTCCTCGGCGGTGTAGTAGTCGAGGCGGTTGATCATGCCGAAGCGGGAGCGTAGGGGACTGGTGAGCTTGCCCGCGCGGGTGGTCGCGCCGATGAGGGTGAACTTCGGCAGATTCAGCTGGATGGAGCGCGCGTTGGGCCCCTGGTCAATGATGATGTCGAGGCGGTAGTCCTCCATGGCAGGGTAGAGATACTCCTCGACGGCGGGGTGGAGGCGGTGGATCTCGTCGATGAAGAGGATGTCGCCTTTCTGGATATTGGTGAGGATGCCTGCGAGGTCGCCAGCTTTTTCAATCTGGGGCCCTGAGGTGGTGTGGAGTTTTTTCCCGACGGCATGCGCGATGATGTTGGCGAGCGTTGTCTTGCCTAGACCCGGAGGACCGCTGAGTAGCACGTGGTCGAGCACGTCGTCACGCATGCGCGCGGCCTCGACCATGAGTAGCAGGCGTTCTTTGATCTTCTCCTGTCCGCAAAATTCGCTAAAGGCGGGGGGACGTAGCGAGAGGTCGAAGGGGCTGCTGCTGGCTTCGCTGAGATGCGTGTAGAGGGACTGATCCATAGATGACTTGCGCCATCAGCCTATCATAGAACGAGGCTAGAGTCAAGTGAGGGCTGCTTTAATAGAGCTTGAGTTCATCGAGGTAGTCGAGCAGGATGCGGCGCATGTCTTCGGCGGTCTCCTTTTCCTTTTGCACGCTGTGGGAGCAGGGGACGATGCTCTCGGTGCCCCAGTTGATGTGGCTGCTCCAGTAGGGGACAGCACCATCGCTGCTGTTGGGTGAGTCGTTGTCTCCCTTATCGCCAATGATGGAGTGGGTGGGGACGTCCTGCACACGCAGGCGTGTGAGTCCCTTGATGAAGGGGTTGCTGGGTGAGAGTTGCGAGGTGCTGGTGAACCAATCGGTGAGGCGCTTTGGGTGGAGTAGCAGGATGTCATCATGCAGGGTGACGACCTTCACCGTCTCGCGGATCACGTCTTCGGGTAGCTTGATGATGCTGGCAATAAGCGTAGAGAGATAGTAGTCGGCGAGCGGGGCTCCTCGGTGGGGGGGGGCCATGTAGACGATGCGGCCTGCGGGGACGGGGCGGAAGAAGTGGTTGCGGCGGAATCGCTCAAAGCTCGGTGAGGTGAAGGGCTGGTCGATGTACTTCGCACAGAGGTATTTTTGGCGCGCTTCGGGGGTGACGAGAGGGGCGATCATCTTCCACGGCTCAAGCGCTTGGCTGTAGTGGGTGATGAGGCCGCCCATGGAGTGGCCAACGAGCACCTTGCGGTCCCAGTTCTTGTTGCTGTGATGGGGGTCGACTTGGCGGCGTATCTCGGCGAGTGCGTGGCGGTACTTCGCTGCGGAGTCTGTCCAGCTATCACCTGTCGCGTAGGTGAAGTACCAGAACTGGTAGTGACGGCGGATGCGGTCATTGATCAGCAGGCGATTCACCATCTGGTTGAATGTCTTGGGCGTGGAGAAGAGCCCATGCGTCAGGATGACGGGGATGCGGTTGGGGTCGTAGGATTCGACGCAGGAGAGACCGATGAGTTTCTTGATCTTCCCTGGGCGGAACATGCCCAGCACACGCCAGTCGCTCGGATCGGTCACGCGCCAGTAGACCTCGAGAGCGGCGGTGTAGTTCGCCGAGAGTAGGTAGCTTGTCTTCTCGTGCTTGAATCGCTCATGCTTGAAGCGCGAGAGCAGGTGGAGGCGCGGGCGCGGGGAGGAGAAGTCCATCACCGCCGTCAGCGTGCGCGCTGTCCCCTTGGAGCGGATGGCGTAGTCGATGCCCGCCTTCTTCGTCATCTCGGCGGGGATGATGCCCACGAGGGGGACGCCGAGCCCCTTGACCTCGTACTCATCGTCGAGGCTGTCGATATCGACGTCTGCTGCGGGCACGAGATCGCTGTAAACATCCGTCAGATTGAGCTGCGCATCAGAAAAATCCTCGTAGACGACGTCAATATTGCGGGGGGAGAAGTTGCGCTTCTTCTTCAGCTTGTCGTGGAAGCGCACGCGCATGTAGCGCATGTAGTCGAGCAGATAGGCGTTGTAGCGCTTCATCGCGGCGCGTCTGATCTTGGGGGATTGCGTCTGATCGGTCAGCAGCAGCCACTCATTCCTCCATGCAGTAAAATCCTGCCTCTTGGCGCGTCGAGAGTCGAAGTGGTAGTGCTCCGTATCCACGGGGTCACAGACAAGACTGTCGCTGCAAGCACTCAGCAAAAAAGTGCTGAGTAACAAATAAGTTCTGCCAAAATGTAGATTCCATGTCACGGATACGTTTATATCAAAGAAGAGCTTGTGGGTCAACCTAACGAAAGCGAAAAATCCACCTGTTTTACAAATCAGCTTAATAATCCCTCAATGACCCAATAAAAGCTTGATTTTCTGCCGCATTTCCCTTAAATACTTCACGTCTTATTGTCATACCATGTCCACACAGTTCTTTCTCACCTCAACCACCCTGTCGCTGATGGCAGCACTGAGCCTCAGCTACGCTCAGATGCCGGGTGGTGCCAAGCCCGCCGTCCTCGTCGCTCCTGTCATGTCAGGCTTTGATGTCATCGAGCGTCGCAGCATCGGGCACACCGAAGCCATCCGCACTGTCGAGGTTCAGACCGCCATCCAAGGCTATCTCAAGGAGGTGAAGGTCAGCAACGGCGCGCTGGTGAAGGAAGGCGACATCCTCTTCCTCATCGACCCCATCCGCTATCAGGCCGAGGTCGATCAGGCCAAGGCCACCATCGCCGAGCTCCAGCTGCGCATCGACTACACGAAAAAACACCTCGCCCGCCTCAGCGAGCTCGTCGAGCGCCAAGCCACCTCCAAGCAAGAAGCCGAGGACTACACCCACCAGCTCGAGAGCCTGCACGCCAGCATGGCCGAGGCCGAGGCCATGCTCACCCTCGCGGAGAAGAACCTCGCCGACTGCACCATACGCGCCACCATCTCGGGGCGCGTCGGTCGTATCCAGAACGCCGTGGGCAACTACGTCACGCACGGCACCCCGCTGGCGACCATCAAGCAGATCGACCCCATCTATGTGAAGTTCCCCCTCAGCCAGAACGATGTCTCGGGCGTCTTCCACGGGCACCGTGGGATCAAAAACGTCACCGACATCCACCTGCGCAGCGCCGATGGATTCATCATCCCCGCACAGGGCAAGATTAGCATCATCGACAGCCAGCTCGACGAGGGGACAGACTCCTTCACCCTCTGGGCCGAGTTTGACAACAGCGATGGTCACCTCACCCCCGCAGGCATCGGAGAGATCATCGTGCGACTCAACACCCGAAAAGAAGTTATGCTCGTGCCCCTCACAGGCGTACGCTATGACTCCAAGGGCGCCTATGTCCTCATCGCAGATGAGAACTCCACCATCGTGCGCCGCGACGTCTCCGTGGGCAACGTCCAAGGCTCGCAGCAGACCGTCTACGACGGCATTGAGCAAGGCGACCAGATCGTCATCGACGGCGCGCACAAGATACGCGTCGGCAGCCAAGTCACCGCCATGCTGCACCAGCCCACCCACAGCGACGAGAGCGATGACATCACAGAATCTCAGAACGAAAACAAGGCAGAGGAGCAAAAGGAACAAAAGAAACTCACCGACATCCTCGCCCCTGTCCCCGTCACCGCCTCCGCCCCTCAGCTCATTGTCGATCCCACCGTGCTCAGCAGCCAAGGCGCGCGCCTCGAAGCCGTGCGCGAAGTCGCCCTCCAAGCCAAGGTCGAAGGCACGCTCACGCAAATCGCCTTCACCGAAGGCCACCGTGTAAAAGAGGGCGACGTGCTCTTCCGCATCGACCCCACCCGCTACGCTGCCACCGTCAAGGCACAGCAGGCCAAGATCCAGCAGCTCGACGTCCAGATCAAAGACGCCAAGGCCAAGTGGGATCGCCAGCAGTACCTCTATAAGCGCAGTGCAACGAGCTTGAACGACGTGGACACCGCCAAGCTCACACACGACCAGCTCCTCGTGCAGAAGCAAGCCGCCAAGGCAAAGCTCGTCATCGCCCAAGACGACCTCAAGCGCTGCATCATCACCGCCCCCATCGGCGGCATCATCGGACGCGTCCCCTACACCGTCGGCAGCTACATCAAAGGCGACAACGAGCTCGCTACCCTCCTGCAGATGAACCCCATCTACGCGCGCTTCTCACTCAGTGAGACCGACATCCTCTCCTACTACGAGAGCACGCGCAAGATGCAGCAAGAAGCCGAGCTCATCGTCATCGGCGCGACGGGGGAGAAATACGGCAGCACAGGCCGCATCGAGTTCGTCGACAACGTCATCCAGACCGGTACCGGCACGCAGAACTGCTGGGCCATCTTTGACAATCCCAAGGGCACGCTCAAGCCTGGAGCCGTCGTCACCATCGAGATACGCCGCAAGCCCGAGTACAAGCAACTCGCCATCCCCGCCGCTTCCGTCAGGACAGACAGCCAAGGTCACTACGTCTACGTCCTGCGCCACGAGCGCGCCATCAAGACACGCGTCATCGCTGGCTCGACAAACAAAGACGGCCTCACCGCCATCTACGAAGGCATCAGTGCACAAGACCTCGTCATCAACTCCAACTTCAGCATGATCACGCATGATGCGAAAGTCAGCGTCGCCAAGTAACACACACCGCCTCTAGTCCCCTTCAACACAAACCCTCCCCCATGTTTTCGCAATTCTTTGTCGATCGTCCGAAGTTCGCCTTCGTCATCTCCATCTTGATGATGCTCGCAGGGCTCATCTGCATCACCCAGATCCCCGTCGCCGAGTATCCCGAGGTCTCGCCCCCCTCCGTGCAGGTCAGCATGACCTACTCAGGTGCCAGCTCAGAGGAGCTCGCCCAAGTCATCGCCGCTCCTGTCGAGGAGCAGCTCATCGGTCTGGAGAACCTCGAATACTTCTCCTCCAAGAGCAACAGCAACGGCACCTACAGCCTCTCGCTCACCTTTGCCGCTGGAGCGAATGACGACATGGCGCAGGTGAACGTCACCAACGCCATCAGCCGCGTCGAGTCCAAGCTCCCCGCCGAGGTCAAGCAGACAGGCTATCAGGTCAACAAGCGCAGCAGCGACATGCTCTGCACGATCACCTTTATGGGAGATCCGACGAAGATCTCCGACCTCGAGCTCACGAACTGGGTGCGTGCGAACGTGCGCGACCGCCTCGGTCGCGTCCCTGGTGTCTCCGAGTCCGCCATCATGAGCAATCGCAGCTACGCCATGCGCATCTGGCTCAAGCCCACCCGCATGAGCGCGCTGGGCATCACGCCCGCTGACGTCAGCCAAGCCATCCAAGAGCAGAACGTCCAAGCCGCTGCGGGCTCGGTGGGCTCACAGGACGACGACTCCTTTGCCACCTTCACCATCACCGCGACGGGACGCCTCAAGACAGTCGAGGAGTTCAGCAGCATCATTGTCAAGAATGGGGAGAATGGCCACATCACCCGCCTGCGCGACATCGCCACTATCGAGCTCGGTGCCGAGGCGAACAACGCCTACACCCGATTCGACGGCAAAGATGCCGTCGGCATCCGCATCTCGCGCACCAACACGGCCAATGCGCTCGACACCGTCAAGCTTGTCCAAGCCGAGCTGACTGCCCTCGAAGCCAGCTTCCCCGAGGGCGTGAGCTGGTCGATGTCCTACGACCCCACCCTCGCCATCGAGGCAACGATGAAGGAGATCCTCATCACGCTCGTGCTCGCCCTGCTGCTCGTCGTATTCGTCACCTATGTCTTCCTCCAGGACTGGCGCGCCACCATCATCCCCGTCGTCTGTATCCCTGTTTCCCTCCTCGGTGCCTTCACCGTCATGTTCGTCCTCGGCTACAGCATCAACGTGCTGACCATGTTCGGCCTCATCCTCGTCATCGGCTCACTCGTCGATGATGCCATCGTCGTCGTGGAGAACGTCACACGCCTCATGCACGAGGAGCACCTCAGCGCCTATGAAGCCACCAGCAAGGGCATGAAGCAGATCACCAGTGCCGTCATCGCCACCACGCTGGTGACGCTCGCCGTCTACGTGCCCATCGCCTTCTACGGCGGCATGGTCGGTCAGATCTACACCCAGTTCTCCGTGACCATGTGCATCGCGCTGAGTATCTCCACCTTCAACGCACTCACCCTCTCGCCCGCCCTCTGCGCGCTGCTGCTGCGCGAGCCCAAGAAAGGCGAGCGCAAGAAAATCTCCGCCTACCTCTTTGCCCCCTTCAACCTCTTCCTCGACTTCTGCCGCAAGATCTACATGGGCGGCACAGGCCTACTTGTGAGGAACGCTTGGCTCACCGTCCTCATCATGCTCCTCGTCGCTGGCGGGAACTACTACTACTTCAAAGGCATTCCCATGGACGTGATTCAGAAGATCACCGGCATGGACAAGATGAGCGAAGAGGAGAAGAAGGCCATGATCGCGCAGCGGATGAAAGAAGCGCAGAAGAATGTCAGCGCCACCGCGAACCCCGCGCGTCTCCTGATACCCACCGAGCTGCGCAGCTCCTTCGTCCCCACGGAGGACAAGGGCGTGCTCTTTGTCATGATCATGCTGGAGGGCACCGCCACCGCCAAGCAGCGTACGAACGCCGTCGTGCAGGAGGTGGAGAAGCGCATCAACAAGATCAAGGGCGTGAACCACGTCTTTGCCAGCGCGGGCTTTAGTTTCGTCGCCTCAGGGGAGAACGTCGGCATGTGCATCGTCATCCTCGATCCATGGGAAGAACGCGCAGCGCCTGAGCTGCATGTCAAGGGCATCCAAGCCCAGATCAATGCTGCCTGTGCCAGCATCCCTGAGGCCGTCGTCATGGCACAGACACCCCCTGCTATTCAGGGACTTGGCATCGCGGGCGGCGTCTCCCTCGTCCTGCAAGCCTCGGGGGACGCGACACCCGCCATCCTCGGTGATATGGTCAAGGAACTCAGCGCCCAGCTGACGAACTACAAGGACGCCAGCGGACGCAAGCTCGTGCAGATGACACGTAGCAACTACACCTCTGATACCCCACAGATCGAGCTTGAAATCAACAGAGAAAAGGCGCAATCGCTGGGCATCCCTGTGAAGACCATCTTCACCACGCTGCAGAGCCTCATGGCATCGAGCTATATCAATGACTTTACGCTGAATGGCTTTAGCTTCAAAGTTATCATGCAAGGCTCGGCAGATAACCGCCGCTCGGCGGATGATATTATGAACGTGCTCGTGCGTAGCAACACAGGCGAGATGGTGCCGCTGAGTGCCGTCTGCTCGCTCTCCTACCGCATGGGCCCGCCCTCCTATGAGCGCTTTGAGCAGCTCATGAGCGCGGCGATCACCGTCATCCCCGCTATGGGCGTGAGCTCGGGTGAGGTCATGACGCTCATCGAGCAGCTGCTGGCTGAGCAGAATGACAAGGAACGCGCGGCGGGTCGTGACATCCTGTGGCAGTCGAGCTGGGAAGCACTCTCCTATCAGGAGAGGCAGAATGAGGGCAAGATCGGCTCACTGCTGGTGCTCGCGGTCATCTTTGCCTACCTCTTCCTCGTGGCGCAGTATGAGAGCTGGACGACACCGGTGCC
This sequence comes from uncultured Akkermansia sp., assembly GCA_964371115.1. GTDB lineage: Bacteria > Verrucomicrobiota > Verrucomicrobiia > Verrucomicrobiales > Akkermansiaceae > Akkermansia. The sequence continues at coordinate 11,416 of CAYJLP010000076.1, forward strand.
TGTTCTTCTCTCCGTGAGTGTTGCGACACTCGGGGCGCTGATGGGGGCGCAGCTCTTTGGCCTGAGTTTTTCTATCTACGTGCAGCTGGGCATCCTCATGCTCATCGGTCTGGCGTCGAAGAACGCGGTGCTCATCGTGGAATTCGCGAAGGAAGAGCATGAGCGAGGCACGGCTATCCAGAAGGCGGCCTTGCTGGGTGCGAATCAGCGATTCCGCGCGGTGCTCATGACGGCGATCTCCTTCCTCTGTGGGGTATTCCCCATGGTGGTGGGTACGGGAGCTGGGGCGGCGAGCCGACAGGAGATTGGGATTACCACCTTCTGCGGGATGCTGCTGGCGACCTTCTGGGGGATCTTCATGGTGCCAGCCTTGTACTCGATCTTTGCGCGTATGAGGGACTTTACGGCGTCGCTTTTCAAGAAGAAGCAGGCCTAAATCTTAGGTGAATGATTTGATAGGGCGGTGTTGGAAAGCACCGCCCTATTTTTATGAAGGGGAGGCACCACCCACCCGCGACCAGTCAATGGATTCTTAAGGTCTCGACCTTAAGCGATCTCCGGCGATCGTTCGCCGGCGGGT
>CAYJLP010000077.1:0-11633 GCA_964371115.1 uncultured Akkermansia sp.
AATTCTCGCCAAAATGCTGCAAAAGACGTGCTGTGACGCTCATTTTCGAAATCTGCAATTTCTGAAAACTAATTTTGCAAGGTTCCCTTTAGCTCAGGGAGAACACCTCGCGGGGGTCGGCGACCGTGCCTGTGACGGCAGCGGCAGCGGCCATGGCGGGGCTCATGAGTAGTGTGCGGCCCGTGGGGCTGCCTTGGCGTCCCTTGAAATTGCGGTTGCTGGTGCTGGCACAGATCTCGTCTCCGTGGAGGCGGTCGGGATTCATCGCGAGGCACATGGAGCAGCCTGCGAGTCGCCATTCAAAGCCTGCATCGCGGAAGATCTGGGCAATGCCCTCCTCTTCGCACTGGCGCGCGGTCATCTGCGAGCCGGGGACGGCGAGGGCGCGGACGCCTGCGGCGACCTTCTTACCCTTGAGCAGGGCGGCGGTCTCGCGGAAGTCAGTGATGCGCCCATTCGTGCAGGAGCCGATGAAGACGACGTTGATAGGCAGTCCCTTGATGGGAGTCTTGGCCTCGAGCTTCATGTAGTCAAGCGCGGTGGCGTAGGCCTTGCGCGCCTCGTCATTCTTCGCGTCGTCCACAGAGGGGATGCATTCGCTGATGCCGATGCCCATGTCGGGGGAGATACCCCAGGTGACGGTGGGCTCGATGTCGGCGGCATCAATGGTGACGATGTCGTCATAGACCGCATCGCTATCCGAGCAGAAGCTGCTCCAGCGTGCGACGGCCTCTTCCCACTGCTCATCGCGGGGGGCAAAGAGGCGACCCTTCAGGTACTCGTAGGTCTTCTCATCGGGGTTGACATAGCCGCAGCGTGCGGCTCCCTCAATCGCGAGGTTGCAGAGTGTGAAGCGTCCGTCCATCTCCATATTCTCGATGGTGGAGCCGGCGAACTCATAGGCGTAGCCCAGACCACCGTCAGCACCGAGGAGGCGGATGATGTGCAGCGCGACATCCTTGGCCGAGACACCAGCACCCAGAGTGCCCTCGACGCGGATCTGGCGCACCTTCAGCGGCAGCATAGCGAGGCTCTGGGTCGCGAGTACGTCGCGTACCTGTGTCGTGCCGATGCCCATAGCGATGGAGCCCACAGCTCCGTGTGTCGCTGTGTGCGAGTCGCCGCAGACGATGGTCATGCCAGGCTGCGTGATGCCGAGCTCTGGGCCGACCATGTGGACGATGCCCTGCTGCGAGCCGCTGAGGTCAAAGAATCGGATGCCGCTCTCCCCGCAGTTGCGGCGCAGCTCAGTGAGCATAGCCTGCGCGCGCGTATCGGGGAAGGGCTCTTGCTGGTCATCCGTGGGGATGATGTGATCCACGGTGGCAAAGGTGCGTTCGGGATGGAGGACGGGGAGGCTGAGATCGCGTAGCATGCCAAAGGCTTGTGGAGAGGTGACCTCGTGCATGAGGTGTGTCGCGATAAAGAGCTGCGTGCGACCGTCTGGCAGGATGCCAGCGGTATGCGCGTCCCATACTTTCTGATAAAGAGTTTTGCCCATGATGTGGATCGGTAAAAATACTGTGAGTTGAAAAGTTATTGTAACATCCAGTATGACGATTGTCAAGATTTCATGCCGCCAGCAGGGTGTCGGCGGCTAGTGATGACTCATTGCGATTGGATGCATTACTCATCTACGGTAGTGAAATCTCTTGCAAGCTCCTCTAGGGATGGCGGCGCGTTGAACACGTGCTGTGGGGATAGGGGGTCTTCTAGAATACCTGATGCATTGATCGCATTGCAGAAGATCTTTCTCAGTCGCTTTGCCTTTTCGAGCGGTAGGTAGAGATATCGTCCACCGAGGACCTCTTTTGGGGTATTTGTGTACAGATATTCGTCTTTATCAATATAATCTAGCTCAGTATTGTTTGTATCGTAGAATTGAAGCTCAGCTGCAGCCCCATAGCTATCGTGGATAATCATTGGGTTCTTGATCCTGTTAGCACGTCGCATTTCTATGGATTGATAGATCTCGATGAGATCTTTTTGCTGTTGTGCGGTGAGCTTGATGTTGTAGTCATCAAGGTCTTTGTCTTTGGGGACGCGGGCAGGGTTAGCATCGTCACGCGGGCATACGGTGATCTCTACCCGTGAGGCTCGTGCCTGACGATCGATGAGTGCGTTTTTCGCGTGCTCGAAGCTTTGTGCCGTCGTCTCGCAGCTGGTGAGTGATAGCAGAAGCATGGTGCAATAGAGGGGGATTCTCATGCTAGTAGTAAATCAGTGGAGCACATTGTTGTCAAGCAGAATAGCATGCAACGCGACGGGTTCGCCTCGTGTGAGAGCTGAGACAACGCAACAACCCCACTCGCGCGGGTGCAAGTGGGGTTGTTGCTATTATGAAGTTAATTCTTTATAGGAAAAACTCTTAGAGCTTGATGGTGTCAGCACCGGGTGTCCAGCGAGCGGGGCAGAGCTCGTTGCCGTGTTCGTGGACGAACTGGCTAGCCTGCACGCGGCGGAGGAGCTCAGCGGCGTTGCGGCCGACGTTGCCAGCGGAGATCTCGAGACCGACGATCACGCCATCGGGGTTGATGATGAAGGTGCCGCGCTCGGCGAGACCTGCACCTTCTGTGTAAACGTCAAATGCCTTGGAGAGTGTGTGGCAGGGGTCAGCGACGAGGGGGTAGGTGACCTTCGCAAGCAGGGGGTCGGATTCTACCCATGCCTTGTGGACGAAATGCGTGTCGGTGGATACACCATAGACCTCAACGCCTGCCTGCTGGAAGGAGGGATAGAGATCGGCGAGGTCAGCCAACTCGGTAGGGCAGACGAAGGTGAAGTCAGCGGGGTAGAAGAAGAAGACGCTCCACTTGCCCATGAGGTCGGCTTTGGACAGGGTCTTGAACTCTCCAGTTTGGTAAAGATTGGTGTTGAATTCGGCGATTTCTGTATTGATGACGGACATGATGTGATGTTGATTGGTTGATTGTTTGCTTTCGCTGGCGAATCTTAGAATAATTTTTATTTTAAGTCAAGATGTTTTTTCGAATTATTCTAAGTTTTCTGTTAGGTGTTGAAATTGAGTGGTATTTGCTGTTTGAAATACACTTAGGAAGAAAAAATACGCGTAATATCAGTGAATTCACCTCCCAATTCGGTAGGGAATATTATTGTTAGTGTTTAGTAATAAAAAGGAAAGATGTAAAATAATAACTAAGTTTTCATTTACAAAACCCCTGTACCTATGCTAGTATGGCGACGTGAGTCAAAAACATTTACAAGCTCCGACTGCCCGCTCCATCGCTTGGGCCTGCCTCAAGCGCTGGGCTCGTGGAGGGTCGTTTGCTGAGTCACTCATCACCCAAGCCACGCTCGAGCACCGCATCTCGCATGCCGACCGCGCCATGGTACAGACCATCGTCTACACGACGCTGCGCAACCGCAGCTGGCTGGAGTACGTGTGTGATCAGCTGAGACAGGGAAAGCTAGAAACGAGCTACCGCTGGCTCATCCTCAGCGCGCTCGCACAGATCTATGTGCTCAAGATGCCCTCTTATGCCGTCGTCAACGAGACGGTGAAAATCGTCCCTCGCCCCCTGCGCGGGGTCATCAATGGGATGCTGCGCACCGCCCTGCGCGTGCAAGCAGGACTGGAGGCAAAGCGCACCAAACAACCGCTGCCCGTGCAGTACTCCACGCCCAAGTGGATCGTCGATTCTTGGCTCAAGCAATTCGGCCGCAGCGAGACTATCGCGCTGCTCCAGTGGAATCTGCGCCAGTCCAACGTGTACGGTCATGTCAATCCGCTGAATCCACCCGCGAGCATCCACGAAAGCTGGCTGCCTGTGAAGGATCTGCCACACTGGTACCGTTTTAGCTCTGGCATGCCCCGAGCCGCCCTCTCCGAGGGGCAGCTCTACATCACCGATCCCTCCACTCGTCACTGCATCGACCTGTTAGCTCCTCAGAAAGGTGAGCGCATCCTCGATGCCTGCGCAGCACCTGGGGGCAAGTCTATCGCGATGATCTATGCGACGGGCGGTGATCTCGATCTGCTAGCTACCGATCTGCGCGAGCATCGTCTCGAGCCTCTTCGGGAGAATATTCTCAAATCAGGCGTCGAGCAGGTGCGCGTCGCTGCGCACGACTGGACACAGGAGCCACCTGCCGAATGGCGGGATAGCTTTGATGCTGTGCTCATTGATCTGCCATGCTCCAATACGGGGGTATTCCAGCGTCGCGTCGACGCGCGCTGGCGTCTCACGCCAGACGAGCTCAGCCGCATTGTGGAGCTACAGCTGAGCATCGCCACTCAGGCGGCGAAGGTCGTGCGCCCCGGCGGACGCCTCGTATACTCCACCTGCTCCATCGAGGCGGTGGAGAACCAAGACAACGTCGCTCGCTTCCTTGAGGCGCACCCTGACTTCGAGCTCGAGGCGAGCCACCTCGCCCTCCCCCACCGCGAACAGGCAGACGGCGCCTACGCTGCTCGCCTCCGACGCCGCGATCCATCTCTCACCGAAGATTAATAGTCGCTACGAGATAAGCCCTATAACAAATAAATCATCCATTTCTCACAAAAACCATTATGAAAAACATCATTACCTATCTGCCCACGATGTCCAAGCTCGCCGTGCCTGTCGCATGCTGCGCCTTCTTTGCCTCTGCTGACCAAGAGTTCAGCGCTGATGAAGATCAGGTCGTCGATGAAATGTACGAAGAAGTCGTCGCCCAACCTGACGGCGAAGTGATCGTCACAGAAGAAGTTGTCGCCCAGCCCGAAGAGTCAACGACCACCACAACGACAACGACCACCACAACAACTAAACCTAAGCCCAAGCCCCCCACGCCAACGGGAGGCGTTGTCAACCGCATCGCCGCAACGGTGAATGGGCGCACGATCACTTCTCAGGAGCTGCGTGTCCGCGTGATTCCTGTCATGCGCGAGCTCGTCGCACTCCACCCAGTGCAGGGTGAGGAGTTCACCCGTGCACTCGTCGATGCACGCAGCAAAATCTTGGAAGAACTCATTGAGCGCGAACTCGTCATTGCTGAGTTTGAAAACAATGGTTACATGATGGGTGAGCAGGATATTGATGCTGAGATCAGCAACCGCATTCTTAATCAATTCGGAGGCAAGCGAAAGATGCTCAACGAATACCTCCAGCGCACAGGTCAGACCTTTAGCAGCTACCGCAAGGAGATCCGTAAGGAGCTCATGGTAGGAGCCATGCGCTCCGCTCGCTACGAGCAGCACACCCCCCCTACGCCTGAGGAAATCCAGCAGGAGTACAACCGTACGAAGCGTGATTACCGCAATACAAGCGATGACAAGATCAAGTTCAAGAAAATCTACATCAAGATGCAGGCTCTCGACGAAGACCCCACGCAAAACGTCCGTGCGAACTTCGCTGAAGCCGCTCGTCTCAAGCGCGCCATCGAGCAGGGTGATATCACGTTTGAAGACGCGGCAAAGCGCTACTCCGCTGATGCTCATGCCAAGGATGGCGGTGTCTGGCCGCTGACTGCCCGCAATGGTCTCTCCCCTGAGTTTGCCACTATCATCTTTGGTGCTAAGATTGGTGCTCTCGTCGGTCCTATCGTCGATGCCCAAGGCTGCACGCTGGCTCAGTCACAGCGTATCGTCGAAGCCGCTCCTCCTGCGCTCAGCAATCCTGAAGTCCGTGAGAAGGTGAATGCCTCCGTGCTGCGCCGCAAGAGCGCGAAGAATTACAACCGCTGGGTACAGCGTCTCAAGGACAAGGCGATCATCCGTCGCTTCCTGAAGTAATTTTCTCGAGTCGAAGTTTCATAATAAATCTCGGAAAAATAAGCCCGCTCCGCAGCTCTGCTGTGGAGCGGTGCTTTATTTCCATCGTTGATCTCCTATTCTTGGCTTGATTCGTGACGCTATCCTTGTTAAAGTGTGGAGGATATGAAAACTTATCTCACCTTACTTGCATGCTCCTTGGTGATGCTGCCCGCTTGGGCTGAGCCCGCTCAAGCAGTCCCCATGCCTCCTACAGCCTCTGTCGAGTCGCAGGCTATGCCTGATTATGCCTACGTGGCTGCCGTCCGCACTGAGCACAAAAGCTATGGGGGCAGCAGCTTGGAGAACGATCCCATCATCATGGTGGAGAGTCATTACTACCGCAAGGCTGACGGTGCGACGAATGTCGCGGAGCTCTTCAAGGGCGTCGATCTAGCCAAGGATGGGGTCGCGATCGCTGAAAAAGAGAAAAAGATGCACTACACCCGCGCGCATCATCCCCTCGTCACCTTCGTGTTGAAGGACGCTGAGCGCTACTATGTCGTGCATATGTACAGCGACGGGCAGGTATTCCGCGTGATGGAGTCGCGGATGAATGAAGAGGGCGAGCTGGATCCCATGGGACCCGCTCATCTGCGCGATGTCAAGCTGCCTGCTCTCTACGAGCGTTTGAAACACTTGCTCAAGCCGGCTAAGTAGCCCCAGCCTCATGTGCGTGCGCTGCCTCAGGCATAGATCTCGGGGTAGCGGGCGCGCAGCCATGCTTGGGGGGATGTGTGCTCGTCTTGCGCGAGGTAGTCGCGCATCTCCCACGCGAGCAGATAGTCGTCACAATACCAATCGGGATTTCGTCGACGGTAGTGCATGAAGTTCTCCACCACCTGACGCTGTCGCTCGTTGAGCAGCTCACTTTTACTGAGTTGATGGTCCCATAGATTCTCGCTCGCGCTGAGCTTGATGGACATATCCGTGGAGAAGTCGACGAGAAAGTCAGCGCGCAGGAAGGCGGGCAGCAGGTAGCGATAGCCCACGGCATCGACATAGCTGAGGCTGCATTCGCAGGCCGAGATCCAGTCGAGAGGGAGGTCACGCCAGTCTCCGCGCAGCTCGTGCGTGGAGAGGAATTGCAGGATATGCTCCTCAAGGTAGTCATCCTTTGCCTCACCTGTGAGCAGGAGACAGTCGCAGCCCTCATCGCTGACATCGGCGAAGGCCTCGTCGATCTGACGGAGTAGCTGCTGCTCCGCTGCAGGGAGGGAGTCCCAGCTCTTGGGCTCACCCTCCTCGTCGAGGAGGCACCAAGGGCTCAGGAGGTGATCCGTGATACGGTCGAGGAAGTTCTCAAGCTCCTCTCGGTCTTCTGATGACCACGTGCTGGGGATGGAGGCGCGGATGTGCTCAATACGAGGCTCGGATGGAAGAGGTATCGCCCCCAGCTCGGGGTAGGTCGCGCGCAGCCAATGGATGGGGCGCGCGTGCTCCTGTTGGGCGAGGTAGAGGGGACATTCCCAGGGCAGCAGGTAGCTCATATTCCATAGAGGGCTAGCTGCGCGGTAGCGGTTGACGTAGCGTAGCACCACGGCGCGCTGGCGCGCATCGAGTAGGGGCACTTCTAGCTCTTGCTGCTCACGCTCGCTGTAGAAGCGTGGATCGAGGGTGAGTTGTCTCACGATCGCGCTGCACCAGCTGTCGTTGGCCTCCACCATGAGGGAGGCCGCGAGATGTGCGGGCAAGATCTCGTAAAAGCTCTGCGCCGAGAGCTTGTCGAGGCCCTGTGAGCAGGCCTTGAGGAGACCGCGAGGGATCTGGCTCCAGTGGTGCCACTGCTCATGGGAGGCGAAGAAGTCACGGACGGCAGGGCTGGGCTGCTCGTCGCCCCATAGCTCTGCCTGCCGCTTCCCTTCGGAGAAACTAAATCTCTGCTTGTCTTCGTCGTAGATGGGCGCGATGGTGGAGGGGCAGTGGTAGGCTTGTATAGAGCTGCCTAGGAGGGGAATGGGGCTAGGGGATGGCGGGATGTGGGCGAATGCCTCGTGGATGTCAGCGAGCAGTGCTTCATCCGCGCGAGCGCGAGCGGGGTCTTTTGCTGGGTGACGGACATCCCAGAGCATCTCGCTGAACAGATCGCCACCAAGGGGGGCGTCAGGCTCGTGATAGGCCTCCCAGATGAGCTGCCTGAGCACATGGGTGGAGAAGGCGCGCTCTGAGTCTGTGAAGTGATCGGGTATAGACTGGAGGATGGACTGGAGGTAGGTGTGGGTGGGCGTGTTCATGAGCTGGATTTGTTGTAAATATCGGGATAGCGGGTGCGTAGCCACGCTTGGGGAGTCTGGTGCTCCTCTTGGGCGAGGTAATCGCTCATCTCCCAGGCGAGGAGGTAGTCTTCGCAGCAGTAGTCGGGGTCGCGGCGTCTATGGTGCATGAAGCGCTCCACCGCCTCGCGCTGCTGCTCGGTGAGCAGTCGACTCCGCTCCAGCTGGTAGTCGAGCCCAATTTTCTCGCTGCTGGCGGCGAGCTTGATCGACATGTCTATCGAGAAATCGACGATGAAATCAGCTCGCAAGAAGGCAGGCAGCAGGAAGCGGTAGCCCACGGCATCGACATAGCTGAGGCTGCATTCGCAGGCAGAGATCCATTCGAGTGGAATATCACGCCACTCTCCGCGTAGCTCGTGCTCGGAGAGGAAGCGCTGGATCTGCTCGTCCATGTACTCATCCTCGGCCTCTCCTGTCAGTAGGAGGCGGTAGGCTCCCTCATCATGCACGTCGGCAAAGGCGCGCTCGATGTCGAGGAGTAGCTCGTGCTCGGCGTGAGTGAGGGGGCGAGGGGTGTTGATCTCTTCTCGGCGGCAGTGTAGGATTTGCTCGCTGAGTCTGTCGAGGAAGCTGTTCAGGATTTCCTTGTTCGCACGGCTGAATGAGGAGGGGATGGCGGCGCGGATCTGCTCGAGCTTGAGCACGGAGTTGGCGTGGCGTGTGCGCAGCTCCTTGTAGCGTGAGAGGAGCCAGTCGCAGACCTTGAGGCCTTGCCGCTCTGCTAGGTAGAGGGGCAGCTCCCAAGGAAGGAGTCGCTCCATCTCGCCAGCTTGTGCGGTCAAGCGGTGCAAATTGGCGTAGCGGAGTAGGGCGTCGCGTTGTTTCTTGTCAAGCCCATGCTCAGCTAGATCTTTTGCCTCGGCATCGCAGGTGAGGGCGGTGAAGAGGCGGCTGCGCCAGAGACGGTGGAGGCTGGAGTCGAGCTTCAGCGAGGCACAGAGAAAGGCGGGGAGCAGCGCGTGGGTGTACTCGCTACGGTACAGGTCTGAGAGCAGGCCTGTGCAGGCGTAGAGGAGGGCTGCGGGGATGTCTTTCCACGACTGCCATCGCTGTGAGCTCTCTTGCTGGCTGAGGAAATCAAGGATGCGCTGGCTGGGCTGCCCGTCCATGCCCGCGAGGGGGAAGCAGTGTGCCTCGGCGCAGAGCAGCGAGAGGGGAGTGCCTGCTGCTTCTGGTGAGCGTGAGGGAAAGGCCTTGGCAAGGGCGCGGCTGAGCTGATGGGCTGTCGCGAGGGGCTGGCTATCGCCGTGCTGCGCGCTGAGTTGATAGAGTTCTGCTGCGCGCAGCAGCTGGGAGAGGAGTTCACTAACAAAAATCTGCTCCGATTCCGTGAAGTCCTCGGGGATGTTTTCTTGAATGGTGCGGAGGAATCGGAGAGGCATGGTGTGCGGGAGGGGAGGGTTATTCTGTTTGCGACTGCTGGAGGAGCTGGAGGACGGCGTTGAGATCGGGGAGCTGCCATGCGGCGCGGCTGAGGTTGGTGTGGCGCGTCATGTGGTTGGCGATGGCGATGCAGGGGATGCCAGCATTCTGCGCGGCGCGTGTGCCATTCTCGGAGTCTTCGATGACGAGGCACTGCTCGGCGGGTAGCGCGTGGCAGGCCTGCGCGGCGTGGAAGAGGGCGGGGTCAGGCTTCACGGGGTAGCCATCAGTGCGGGTGAAGACACCGATGAAGTGCTCCATGATACCAAGCTTCTCCACCCAGCCTGCGACCCAGCGACGGGAGGAGGAGGAGGCGATGGTGAGCGTGATACCCTGTGTAGCACACCAGTCAAAGAGCTCGCGTGCACCTGCCATGAGCCCACTCTGCTCGAGGTCGGCTTCGATCTCAAGCTGGCGTTGGTGGTTCTCATGATCCCAGTCGTAGCTCTTGCTCGTGAGGCTTTCGAGATGCTTGCCTGGGTCCCAGTGTGTGTAGCCTGCGCCGAGGCAGGGGGCGTAGGTCTCGATGGGGATGTGCTGTCCCTCACGCGCATAGAGGCGCACCCATGATTCGTAGATTGCGCATTCGGTATCGACGAGCACGCCGTCGAAGTCAAAGATGATGCCACGGATGCGGCTGAGATCAGGTGTCATAAGGTTTGGGTTTACTTTACGTTCTGCGGCGCACCTCGCAGGGCGTGGAACCACTCGCGGAGGCTGCGGTGCGCCAGATTGCGCTGGAAGAGCCACAGGGCGATGAAGAGGTAAATAAAGTTCGGCAGCCAAGCACTCAGCCACGCGGGGATGAGGCGCGACTCACCCAGCGCGGGGAAGACGCGGTAGAGGAAGAGCATGAGCGCGGCGAGGATGATGGCAATGCCGATGCCCTTCATCGTGCCGCGTCGCTGGAAGGTGACGGCACTAGGGATGGCGAGCAGGACGAAGACGAGGCAGGTGAAGATGCGCGCGATGCGCACATGCCACTCCGTCCTTTTGCGCGCGCGGTCTTCGCGTGTGCCTGCTCCCGTCTTGAGGATGTCGTAGAGCGCAGACGTGCTCATGGAGTCGTTGCCGCGATTCTGCGTGGGGCTGATGATCTGGTAGGGCTTCTCCTCAAAGTTGAGCGTGCGTGTAGCGTAGTAGCTGTCATCCTTCGGACGCTCATCACTCGGGGCTATCTGACGCACATAGACCTCGCTAAAGGTCCAGTGCGCTGTCTGCTTGTCCCACTGCGCCTTTTCCGCGCGGAGCTGGTAGATGACCTTGCCCGCCTGCTGAGGGTCGAATTGCTTGATCTCCACGCCGCGCATGGGAACGCCTGGGTTCTGCATGGTGGCGGGTTGGTCGATGTTCCAGATACGCGCGCTGCGCTCGTGCTTGTAGACGATGGCGGGTGCTGTGCCATCGGGGCGCTTGCTCTGCTTGAGGATGAGGTCGCGGTAGAGTGAGCCGCTGGGTGCCCAGTGGAAACCACAGATGCCGTAGACGACGGCGATGATGCTGCCGTAGAGGAAGATGGGTGCGCAGACGCGCAGCAGTGAGCGTCCCGACTGGAGCATGCCTGTGAGCTCGCAGGTGGTCGACCAGCGGCTCAGACTCCAGAGCGCGCCCATGAGCAGCGTGTAGGGCAGGATCTGGTAGAGGAACATGGGGATCTGCGTCGCGTAGAAGATGAGGCACTGCGTGAGCGGGTCGTCAAACTTGCTGCGGAATCGCTCCATGTTGTCCGTGAAGTCAGCCAGTAGGTAGATGGCAAGCAGAATGACCGTGCAGAGCAAGAAATGCGTGATGAAGTGGCGCGACATGTAGCGATCCATCGTCCCGAGGAATTGATAGATCAGTGCCGAGAGAAAGGGGATGTAGCAGAGGACGAGCAGGAGGATGGGGCGCATCTTCTGCTCGATGGGGTAGCTCTCAGGCATGCCCGGTATCTCCCACTCCATCTGCTCAAGTTCATAGGGTACGAGCATGTAGGCGACCAGTGTACCGAGCCCTAGAAAGACTAGGAGGTAGAGGATGCGCTTTAGCGTAGAACGATCGGTAGTCATCACAGATCGGTGCTCAGGGGGTTGCAAAACTAGACCCCGCGGCCGAGACGCTCGGAGAGGTAGAGGGGGAGACCGCAGGAGATGATCGCATCCTGTGCCGAGGCGACATCGTATGTGACGCGGCGGAAGCTGATG
>CAYJLP010000078.1:0-11613 GCA_964371115.1 uncultured Akkermansia sp.
GGGCGGCTATTCTACACTATTCTGAGTCTTCGTCAAGTGAAATCGCACTTTCTTGGATATTTTGTAATCCAGCGTAGCCGATAATTTCTGAATTCGAAGAATTATAGGTGCTTGCGATGCCGTATTTTTTCTCAAACTCCTCCTGACACTTCACCGTGAGACGGCAGAAAGGGCGCACGCGTAGGCGACCTTTGGGGATGGGCTCGAGAGATTCTTCACAGATACCATAGGTGCCGCGGCGGATGCGCTCAAGGGCGGCATCAATCTCGAAGAGCTGCTCTCTATCCTTGTCCAGCAGGCGGATCGTGAGGTCGCGCACTTCAGCCTCACTGCCTGCATCGCCCATGTGCTGTCCAGAGGCGGAAGAGACGTTGGAGGCGCCGGAGCGCAGGTGATCGCGTGTGACGCTCTGCATATTGGGGACAAGCTCGTCGCGCAGCTGGTAGAGTGCGAGCTTCTGCTCGTCGAGGAAGTCGGTCCACTCGGAGTCCTTGCTGAGTAGCTCCATGGTGGATTGGAGCTTGGCAAGGCGTTTTTTCTCTTCGGCGGTAAAGCTCTCAGCCGCGGTGCTAGCCACAACAACTGGGCTAGGACTGGCGGCTACAGGAGATTTGCTGGCTGCAGGTTTCTTAGAGGGTGTTGTTTTGGCAGGTGTTGCTTTGGCGACCGTGGCAGCGGGCTTGGCTGCGGCTGCTTTCGCAGGAGCGGCTTTGCTTGCAGGAGCCTTCTTGGTGTCGCTGCTCGTCTTGCTTGCGGCTGGCTTGGATGTAGCAGCAGGCTTGGCTTTGCTCGCGGCAGCAGTGCTTGCCTTTTTCTTGGGGGCGGCAGCAGGCTTCTTTTCTGCGGCCGTCTTATCGTCTTTGGGTGTAGCCATATGATGAATGGGGTTGTCTGGGGTTCACGGGTATGGGTTGGAGGCTGAGATGCGCTAGATTAGTCTAGCGCAGAGAGATAGCACTCATGCCTATACCATATCTACTCTAACATAGCAAGATTAATGTTCGTTTTTCAGAAAAAAAGGGGGATTCATGACTCATTTTTGTTATTTCTCTCCCAATGCCTCTCCCAATGAGTGCTTTTGGTAGGCGCTCGATCCGAAGTGGATGATCTGCTCGACCGCCCGCTGCGCCTGCTGTGCATCGCCGCGGCGCAGCGCGTCGAGTAGGACGTCGTGGTAGGTGAGTGCCTCCTGCTCGTACTGCGCCTCATGCAGCACCTCGCCCCAGTGACGGCTGAGGTACTCGGCGATGACGCGGTAGATCTGGCTGAGGATGGGGTTGTGCGTGCACTCGGCGATGAGGCAGTGGAAGTGCATGTCCGCCTCGATTCCCTCGCCCGCGCGATCTTTGCAGGCTAGCAGGGCGCGCTCGAGAGCTAGCAGTTCTTCTTCGCTGCGGTTGATAGCGGCGAGTGCGGCGATGGATTTTTCTATGGCGAGGCGTGCTTCGAGGATGCTGTCCATCTCGACCTGCTCGAGTCGCTGGTCGAGCGCAGCATTGAGCCTATCGGTGGCGGTCACGTAGGTGCCATCTCCAGGGCGTGCGATGAGCAGCCCCGCGTGGATGAGCCCCTGCACGGCCTCGCGGGCGGTGTTGTGACTCACGGCGAAGCTGCGCGCGAGCTCGGCCTCGGCGGGGATGCGCGCGCCGAGTGGCCAGCTGCCCTCGCGGATGAGCTGCTCCATCTGCTCGCGCAGCTGACCTGCGAGTGACTGGCGCTTCAGCGGTTGGGGTTGGCGCGCTTTCATGATTCGATCATCGACCAGAGTCGCCCGTCGCGCCCCTCCATGAGGCGTATAGGCAGTCCATAGGCTTCGCTGAGCAGCTCGGGCGTGAGGATGTTGCTACGGCTGCCGCGCGCGAGCACGTGCCCATCGCGCAGAATCATGCCGTGGGTGAAGACGCGGGGCAGGATGTCCTCGATGCGCTGGGTGATGAAGATCATGGTAAGATCGGGGCGCTTCTGTGCGAGGCTCTCAATAGTCTGGAGGAGGAACTCACGCCCTGCGAGGTCGAGGAAGACGCTGGGCTCATCGAGTATCATCAGCTCAGGATCGGCCATCAGGGCGCGGGCGATGAGGATCTTGACCTGCTCGCCGCTGCTCATCTGGTGCACGAGTCTATCGGCGAGCAGCTCGGCATGCAGGAGCTCCAGCAGCTCGGCGGCGCGCTGCTCATCCGCCTCACTGACATCGCAAAAGAGTCCTATGGTGCCCTCGATGCCCGAGAGTACCATCTCGCGACCTGTCCACGCGCGCTCGCCTCCGAGCCACTGATGCACGAGAGGGCTCACCCACGCGATGCGGCGGCGCAGCTCCTTGAGGTTGACGTGTCCGAATCGGGCACCGAGTACCTCGACGCGCGCGCCAAAGAGCGGCCATGCGTAGCCGAGCAGCATGCGCACGAGCGTGGTCTTGCCCGCACCGTTCGCACCCAGGATGAAGCAGCGCTCACCGCGCGGCAGCTGCCAGTGGAGCTGGTGGAGGATCTCACGGCCACCGAGGAAGACGGTGGCGTCAGCTATATCAATGGCGAGGGGGCTCTCACTCATAAAGGATCAAAAATAAAAAAAGCAATGGGGCACGGCACTGCGCGCCATGCCCCAGAAGTGGTTTTTCTAGTTGTGAAAGAAAACTTACTTGCGCTCGAAGAGGGAGCGGATCTTGCGACCGACGACCTCGACGGGGTGCTCGTGGAGCTCGGCGCGCTTGGCGGCGAGGACGGGAGCGCCCTTGGCGGCTTCTTCGAGCCAGACGCGGGCGAATTCACCCGTTTCGATGCGCTTGAGCGATTCCTTCATCTTCTCCTTGACATCGGGCTGGATGATCTGAGGTCCATTGTAGTACTCGCCGAACTCAGCGGTGTTGGAGATGACTTCGTTCATGCGCTCGATGCCACCAGCGTAGATGAGGTCCACGATGAGCTTGGCTTCGTGCACGCACTCAAAGTAGGCCATCTCGGCGGGGTAGCCAGCTTCAATAAGGGTCTCAAAGCCGTACTTCATGAGATCAACGATACCGCCGCAGAGGACGTTCTGCTCACCGAAGAGATCTTCGTAGGTTTCCTGCTCGAAGGTGCACTCAAGAACGCCACCGCGTGTGAGGCCTTCTGCCTTTGCCATACCAAGGGCAAGGTCACGAGCGGAGCCTGTAGCGTCCTGATAGACACCGATGAGGCCGGGGCAGCCGAAGCCTTCTTCGAAGACGCGGCGTACTTCTGTACCAGGTCCCTTGGGAGCGACGAGGATGACATCGACGTCAGCAGGAGGCACGATGGTCTTGAAGACGTAGGCAAAGCCGTGTGAGCAGCTCAGTGCCTTGCCAGCGGTAAGCTGGGGCTTGATCTCATTTTCAAAGACACCACCGTGGGATTCGTCAGGCAGCAGGATGTGGATGATGTCGGCGCGCTGGGAGGCTTCGGCGACGCTGAGGACTTCAAAGCCTTCTTGGACGGCTGTGTCCCAGCTCTTGCCTGCACGCAGACCGATGATCACGTTCACACCGCTATCGCGCATGCAGAGTGCCTGTGCGCGTCCCTGTGCACCGTAACCGATGACGGCTACTGTCTTTCCGTTGAGGACGCTGACGTCCGCATCCTTGTCATGAAGAATATCCATAGTTATTGATTTGTAAAACTTGTGAAAAAATCACCCAAACACCCAATGTTTGGACATGTCGCTATAGTAGCAGATCATCGGCGGGATGCAAGTCTTTTTTTTCGTCCTCGCGATAACAAAAAACTGGTTTACAGTTTTCATTTTGGTATAATTGGGCTGATGAAAACGTCCATTACATCTACTCTAGTGCTTTTCTTCTGCATCCTCGGCAGTGGATTAGCACACGCGCAGACGCCTCAGGCAGAAGCGTCACGCCAACAGGTCAGCGTCACGTCCTCCCAATACGCCACCAGCGCGCTAGCCGCCTACACCGCGGCGCCTTCCCACGAGTACCGCACCTACGTCAGCCTCAGTGCAAAGGGGTGGCTCGCGCAAGACTCAATCTTCCGCGAGGGGGGCGGTATCATCAATGAGGAGGCGCGGACGAACTTTTATGGAGGCAGCATCGAGGTCGGGCGCGCCCTGTCCAAGAATCGCCGCCATTGGATCACAGGTGAGATCTACTTTGCCAGTGGGAGCTATGAGCTCACACGCCCGGGTAAGCCGGGGCTCGATCCCGATGACTCCCACTTTAGCGATCATCTCGCTGCCGATGATTATATAGGTACGGGGGGGCTCACACTGGGATACATGTACGTACGCCCTCTCACGCAGCGACTGACACTCAGCCTAGGCGCGAAGATTGGCTTTTCCATCGTGAGCATCTCCGATGACCATCAAGAGGAAAGCTATGACGATGAAGGCTACTATTATCCCGAAGAGTACCTCGATCAGAGCTCGGACTCATCCACTGGTGTGGCACTCGGTGCCCAAATAGGCCTGCGCTACGATCTCACACCGCGCTGGCATCTCAGCCTCGCCTATGGACTCGAGTATCAGGGTGCCACCCCTGACTTCACCCTCTCGGACGGCAGCCGTGTCGAGACGCGCGGGGTGATGTACCACACGGTCTCTATCGGGATGGGCTACCGATTCTAGCGATTTTCAATAAGCAGAAACAAGCCGCACGTATCCCTCGTGCGGCTTGTTTATTGTTACCTCTCAATCTCGTTGATTATTGACCCATGCGCGCTTTGCGAGCCTGGAGGGCGGCTTTGGCAGCCTGTGCTTCTTGCTCATTGAGCTTGCCGTCGCCGTCTTTGTCGAATTTTTTGAGGATTTTTTGCTTTTGCTCAGTGGTCAGATTCTTGCCGCGGTTCTCGGCTGTGGGGGGGTGAGCCATCAGGGGAGCGGTGAGGAGGGCGGCGAGGGTGAGGAGGATGCAGGTGGGCTTCATGTTTGTTGTCTTTCTATTTCTGGGGGTGTGGGGTTGTCTGTTTTTAGGGAGGGGAGAATTCTGTTAGCGCTTGCGGCGTGTGCCACCACTACGCTTGGTACCGCCGCCAGCTTTCTTGCTGCGCAGTGATTTTTGGGCGCCGACGCGGCCTTTGCCATCAATGGTACCATTGCGGTCGCGGTCGAATTTCTTGAGCATGTTGGCGCGCTGCTCGGAGCTCAGCCCCTTGCCTCGGTCGATGGCGGTGGGTTTTTCGGCGTAGGGGGTCTGTGCCATGAGGCTATCGGCATAGAGGGCGACCCAGCTGAGCAGGACGGTGGTGAGGATGGTTTTCATATGCATATTTCGTTAAGTTTTTTTGCTAATTCCCAAGGTATGGGCTTGATCACAGTATAGAGCGTTTTTCGTAGATAAAAAGCGCCGAATGATCAACGCCGCATATGTAGTGATGAATGGTGCGACAGAGCCATCGAGGGGCAGGCAAAAAAAAGCAGCCTTTGCGGGGAGGCTGCTTTCGGTTGGTTGGAGGGAGGCACGTGGTGGGATCAACCACGCTGGGCGCGACGGGCTTGGAGGGCGGCCTTCACAGCAGCGCGCTCTTCTGCGTTGAGCTTGCCGTCGCCATCCTTGTCGAACTTCTTGAGAATTTTTTGCTTTTGCTCAGGCGTGAGCTTAGGCGCAGCGTGGGTGAGGCTGACGGGGATGAGGGCTAGGGTGAGCAGGAGGAGGGCTTTTTTCATCTTTTGTATTTTTCTATTTTTTTGGGGGGTATAATTTTTTCTGATCATCGCATCGGGTGTGGCGATGTGCTGACTATAGCACGATGCCCCACGTAGAAAAGTTTCTTGTGATGAATGGCTCGATTGTGGTGACGAAGGATTCGCTCACTCTGTCCCCTGTGGACGCGAGGCGCGTCTCTGTTGCAGAGCGCGGCGAGCCTCGGCGCGCTCTTGATCGCTGAGCACACCGTCACCGTCTGCGTCAAAGCGCTGGAGCACGCGCGCCTTTTGCTCATCGGTGAGCTTGGGGTGCGCCCGCGCGCCCTTGGAGGAGTTGCGACGGGCTCGCTGCTCACGCGCTTCGCGTGCCTTCGCACGCTCTTGTTCGTTGAGCACGCCGTCGCCGTCGCGGTCAAAGCGCTCGATGAGTCGCTCTCGTCTGTCAGAATCACCCATACCTGGGCCATCACAGCTGCTCATCATCCAGCCTAGGCTGAGGAGGAGGAGAAGCTTGCTTGAGTGGATTGTTTTCATAAGGGGATCTTGCAAAATGAGCAGCTTCGGATTTTGCTGGCAGTTTGGATGAGGATTTGCGGCGTTTGGGCGCGCATAGCGAGCTATGTAAGCCCAAAAAGCCGCGAATGCTCGCCAAAATGCAGCAAAAGCCGTGCTGTGACGCTCATGTTCGAAATCTGCAATTTCCCAGAACTAATTTTGCAAGGTTCCCTGAAGCTGTTAATCATTGTTGATGTCGTCGAATATACCTGTATAGGATTTGCCGATGGGCAGCTCCTTGCCCGCGATGATGACGGCGCGGCGACTGTAGGAGTCGAGTGCTGTGATGTTGATGATGTAGGAGCGATGGATGCGCTTGAAGGCGGCCTTGTCGAGCTGCTGCTCGGTCTCCTTCATCGTCATCTGCGGGAGGTAGGTCTGGGATTTTGTATGGATTTTGACATAGTTGCCCATGGCCTCGATGTAGAGGATCTTTGATGTGGGGAGCAGGACGTTGCGGTAGTCTATCTTGAGGGAGAGTGTGGGCTGCTGCTGGGGTTGTTCAAGCAGCTGGAGTGCCTTTTGGACGGCTTTTTCAAAGCGTTGGAAGTTGTAGGGCTTGAGCAGATAGCCCACCGTATTGTACTCGTAGCTATCAACGGCGTATTCCGCGTAGGCGGTGGTGAAGATAATGTAGGGGCGTGCGCCTACGGCCTCGGCGATCTCAAAGCCCATCATCTCGGGCATGTTGATATCAAGGAAGAGAATATCGACGCGATGCGTCTGGAGGTACTCTAGGGCGAGCACCGAGCTATTGAAGCTGCGCAGCTGGAGCTGAGGCAGGCGGCGGCAGAAGTTCTCTATAACGGCGAGCGCGAGTGGCTCGTCATCAACGGCGACGCAGGTGATGGGGGTCATGTGAATGGTACTCTCGATAAGATAGCATCATAAACGCCACGCTCGCTGATGAAAAGGACAAAGTGACTAGTGACGCGATTTTAGTGATGAGCTGCACCAGCGAATGCGTACCGCTGGTGCAGCACCTGCTCTACCACGGTCTCGGGTGGTAGGTGTCAGATTTGCTCAGCGGGTGATGTGCGATGGCGTCATTGAGCAGCGCGATGTATTCCTGCTGTCGCTCAGGGAGGTAGCCGCGCTTCGAGACGAGGTTGTTCGCATGATCACCCCAGTAGAGTGTCTGGAAATCAATGTGCTCCAGCAGGTATTTTTCTTCTTGGAGTAGCTGGAGTGGGCTCGCCTGGGTGAAGCGCCCCGCGAGGACTTCTTCTTCAAGCTCGCTATCGGGCTGCACGCTGAGGCTGAGCACGGAGATTTCCTCAGGCTTGAGCTGCTGGAGGAGTGCTGCGGTGGCGTGGATATGTTTCTCCGACTCCTCCCGCCCACCGAGTCCAAAGATGAGAGACGTGTGCACGGGCAGTCCTGCTTCTTTTGCCTTCGCCATGCCTTCTCGTGCCTGCTTGGGCGTGAGGTGTTTTTTGACACGCTTGAGGATGTCAGGGTCTCCCGATTCTAGCCCCACGTAGACGATGTCAAGTCCCGCCTCTCGCAGAGCGCGCAGTTCTTCGACGCTCTTGCGCCGCAGGTCGTTGAAGGCGGCGTACATGGCGACGCGGCGGCAGCTGGGGATGCATTCTTTGATTTTCTCTAGGATCTGGAGCAGTATCTCAGTCTTGACGACGAGGACGTTGCCGTCGATGAGGAAGATGGAGCGGATGCCGTAGTACTGGCGGGCGGCTTTCTCGATGTCGCGGAAGATGCCAGCGAGTGGTCTAACGGCAAATTTCTTGTCGTCAAACATAGTGCAAAAGGTGCAGGAGTTGTGCGAGCAGCCGTAGGTGACTTGCAGCAGGAAGCTGTCGGCTTCCATCCAAGGGCGGTAGACTTTTCCTTCGTATTCCATTTTTTTTCTTGTTCTAGGGTGATGGGTTAGCAGTAGGGGGCGATCACGCGGTCCATGGCATGGACGAGGTCTTGGCATTGCTTGAGGTCGAGGGCTCTGCGGTGGGGGGTGCTGAAGCGCGCGATGTCGTTGTCGTAGTATTTCCCATTCGCACGGGCGAATTCGTCGCTGAGTGCTGCGCGGCAGAGGATGTCTGCTCCGACGCGTACATCACTGCCGCTGACTCCGTAGGCGGCGCGTACCATGGGGGTGGCGAGGAAGGATTTCGGATTGACAGAGACGAATAGTGGCATATCGTCGCGCCCTGTGGCCTGTGCTGCGAGTGCATTTGTCCACATGGTGACACCGAGTTTGCTCTGCGCGTAGGCGAGCCCATCGGGGATGGGGCTGCTCTGGGTGAGTACGGCGGGGCTGAGATGGGACTGGGCGGCGGAGGAGAGGTTCACGACGCGTCCTTGTGCGCCGAGGAGGGGGAGGAGTTTTTTCGTCAGGAGGTAGGGGGCGACCATGTTGACGAGGATACGCATGTCCATCGTTCCGCGCGCAGCGGAGGCGGGGAGGATGAAGACGCCGGCGTTGTTGATGAGGGCATCGAGCTGGGGATGCTGGGCGGTGATGTCGTCGGCGAGTGCCGAGACGGCGCGCAGGTCGCTGAGGTCAGCGCGGTAGCTCCCTGCGACGGCTGTGCCTGTCTGCTTCTCGATGAGGGCGGCGGCGTGGGTGAGTTTTTGCTCTGAGCGTCCGTGGATGAGGACGCGGTGTCCTGCCTCGGCGAGCATGAGGGCGGTGGCGAGGCCGAGTCCGTCGGTGGAGCCGGTGATGAGGATAGTTTTGGGTTTGCTCATATCGTTCTTGTGTGGGATGGGGATTGCCTGCTATGATACACCTATGGGGGCAAATGCGCAAGTAGGCACAATTAACTGCTATTGTAACAAAAAAGTAACTAAACTAACGATTAACAAGATATCTATCTATTCCTATGGCACGTGAATATCAAAAGCCCTATGGCTGCTCGGTGGAGGCTGCCCTCGCCGTCATCGGTGGGCGGTGGAAGGCGGTGATTATCTTCCACCTCATCCATGAGGAGGTGCTGCGCTTTGGCGAGCTGCTCAAGATGATCCCCAAGGTGAGCCAGCGTATGCTGACCAATCAGCTGCGCGAGCTGGAGGAGGATGGTGTCATCAGTAGGACGGTCTACGCGCAGGTCCCGCCCAAGGTGGAGTACCGCCTGACGGAGTACGGCAAGACGCTCACGCCTATCATGCGTGCCCTGCGTGCGTGGGGAGAGGGGCATATGGCGCAGAGCTGTGGGGGTGAGGAATAATTTGGGCTTTAATTCTGGTGGAAGCTGTGATTTAATATGTCCCATGATTTCTATAGAACAAGCCGTACTCGACGGCATGAAGACCGCGATGAAGGCCAAGGATACCTTCGCCCTCGCCGCGCTGCGCGCCCTCAAGACCGCCATCCAGAACGCCCGCATTGCCAAGGGCAGTGTCTCCTCGGAGCTTGATGAGACGGAGCTCGTGGCTCTCGTGCGCAAGCTCATCAAGCAGGGTGAAGATTCCATCGCTATGTATGAGAAGGCCGAGCGCTCCGAGCTCGTGGAGAAGGAGAAGAAGGAAATAGCTGTCCTCGCGGCTCTCCTCCCTGCCGACATGACGAGCGAAGAGGTTGCAGCGCTGCTTGAGACTGTCATCACGGAGCTCGGCGCAAGCTCGAAGAAGGACATGGGCCGCGTGATGAAGGAGATGCAGGCGCGTACCGCGGGCCGCGTCGCGGGCAAGACGCTCTCCCAGATGGTGGGCGCGCGTCTGAATTAATTTTTATTTTAATAAAACAGATGAAATGGTATGCCATCATTGTCGCGGCTGGTAGCTCGCGCCGCGCGGGCTTTGACAAGCTCGTCGCACCTCTCTCGGGGGAGCCTGTGCTGCGTCGCAGTGTCGGTGCCTTCGTCCAGGCTGGGGCTGATGGCATCGTACTGGTCTGCCCCGAGTCTCGCTGGTGCGAGGTGGGGCTAGACGCGCTCCGTGAGACGCTGCCCATCCCGCTGCTCCGTGTGGACGGGGGGGCGCAGCGTCAGGACTCGGTCTATGCGGGGCTGCTCGCGCTGCCTGAGGACTGTGCGTATGTCGCGGTGCATGATGGGGCGCGTCCACTGATCGCGCCTCGTGCCATTCTCGACTGTCTGAGCAAGGCGCGCGAGACGGGGGCGGCTGCCTGTGCGCAGCCTGTGGTTGATACGCTAAAGCGTGTCGACGAGGCGGGCAGGACGCTGCCCGAGTTCGTCAATCGTGATGAGCTCTGGGCGATGCAGACGCCGCAGATTTTTGATCTCGGTCTTTTAAAAGAGGCTTATGAATGCCTGCGTGCGGCCGATGCAGTCGCGACCGATGAGGTGTCCGCGATGGAGCAGCTCGGTCATGCGACAACACTTGTCGCGGGTGGGGCGAATATGAAAATAACGCTGCCTGATGATCTGCGCTATGCTGAGATTCTCTGGCAGCAGCTGCATCGGGAGTCATGCGACGAGTCTGGCTTGTAGGGCATGGTTTTCTCGGAAGTTTTCTGACCCAGCTCGCCCGTGCGCGTGGGCTGGATGTTTGCACGATTGATTGTGCGCCAGACGCGGGGGCTGACATCGTCGGCGATGCGGCAGAGCCTACTTTCTGGCAGGGGCTGCTCAGGCAGCAGGCGAGTCCTGATGTGCTCATTCTCTGCCAAGCGACGCGTGGCGGCGACGCTGCCGCGTATGAGCGTAGCTATGTGGGTGTGCTCCACGTGATCCGTGAGGCGTGGGGGGCGCGGGTGCCGCAGTTGATTTTTTGCTCGTCGAGCTCGGCCTGTGGTGGGCGGCTGGGCGAGCGCGTCGATGAGCGGGCATCACTGCCTCCTCTCACGCCGCGGGCGCGTATCCTGCGCGAGGCTGAGCAGCTGGTTCTGGAGCAGGGGGGGCTGGTGCTGCGCCTCGGCGCGCTCTATGGGGGCGATCGTCTCGCACTGTTCCATCGCTACCGCGCGGGTGTGATGCCTGTGGCGGGTGGGAGTGATCGCTGGCTGAATTATAGTCTACGCGAGCAGGTCGCGGCGTGGATTCTTTCGTTGATGGAGGCGCGCGCCTCAGGTTTGTATCATCTGGTCACGGATCAGTTCACGAAGGGGGAGGCTCTCGCTCTGATGCAGGAGCTGACGGGGCTGCCGATTCCGCAGGAAGATGCAAGCCCCTCGCGGCGTGGTGGGAGTGATCAGCGTGTCAGCAGTATCCATCCCTGCTATGCGCCGCAGGGCTATGAGAGGATGCGCGCGTGGGTGGCTGAATATTTAGCTCGTGAGGAGGAGGGATGAGAAAGTCGCCCTATGAGTATTACCGCACGCTGGAGCTGCCTTATGGCGCGGAGCGCGAGGAGGTGCAGCGGGCTTTTCGTCGATTGGCCAAGCTGCACCATCCCGACCGCCAGCGTGGCGAGGGTGATGGGGGAGCGCGTTTCCGTGAGGTGGTCGAGGCTTATGAGTATCTGAAGGGCTATGTCCCGACACCGCAGGAGAAGCGGGCGGCTCACGGTGCGGCGCATCCTATTTGGGGG
>CAYJLP010000079.1:0-10813 GCA_964371115.1 uncultured Akkermansia sp.
GTATAACCGCTCTCCAAGATTTTATCAAACTTCAATATAAGAGAAGCCCCCTAAATTATTAGACCCTAGATCATTGTATTATATTGCATTCTAGTTCTCGCTGTGTTACATTCTATAGACTCAAAAGCTCCACGCATACCCACATCCCTCGCAGCATAGCCAGCGCGAACGCATCTCTCCCCTAGGAGACGCAAAAATCCCACACACGCAAACCATGAACATAGCCAAACTCCTCTCCCTGCTCGCCCTCACGGCCATCTGCACCACCCCGCTCAGCCTCACCTCCTGCGGCGGCTCAAGCTCATCGAGCTCCAGCTCCGACGAATCAGAAAACGAGCTCTTGGAGCCCTTCTCCATGCTATCTACTGCCTCCCACGCACCCCTATTTCCCAGCGACCCCCTCTATTTCACACCGATGACGCAAACCGAAGGCTCGGCTCGGCTCGAGCCATTCTACCCTGCCCTTGAAGAGGTCATAGGCGGCAGCTACGTATGGAGCACCCCACCGAGCGCAGAATCTGACCAGGCCGTGATGAAGCTCAGGTTAGACGGGACAAGAGGGCACAAAGTATACTACGAGATCACCATGACCTTCACCAGCGATACAGAAGCCACCTCAAGCATCATCGTCAGGACAATAGAAGACGACGGCAGCTTGAGCGAAGATTATCATACAGTTAATCCGACCTTGAAATTCTCCAAAAAATTATATTAACACTCCCTCCCCCACAACAAACACCCCAAACACACATCACCACCATGAAAATAAGCAACATCATCCAACTCCTCGCCATCACACGCGGCGCGAGCTTGACAAGCGAGGGAGCACATGCTTACTCGCTGGATTTTTGCGAATTGATGTTTCAGGGTGTCTTCAGATACGAAAATTCGGGGAAAATATAGCCTAAAGCAATCAAAAGCTGCCTCGTGCAGCAATTTTCTGTATTTGCTTATTTTGAATAGCGAGAAGCCCCCTAGAATTACTGACGACGAGCTAATAAGAACTGCCATAATAACAATAGTTGCCAAGACGGCTGATTATGATAGAATGTTATCGCTGTCTTCTTATCAATTGCTAGAGTTAGATACGGGGAGAGTCACGCGCACAAGCGCACGCCATCATGAGGAGATCTGTCTCCATGCGCTATTCGCGAGACCTTAGCCGATAGGCTCGAGTAAAAAGATATTTTTAAATTTTAATTATTAGATGACTATGAAACACTTTCACCGATACGCCCCCGCACTCGTTACACTCCTGAGTCTCACCTCGTACTCTGAGGCCATCTCCACCTACTCCGCTCCGCGGACAGTCACCGATAGAACGATCCAATCTGTAGTCGATTATGAATTGGAAAGGCTTGGCTCTAGGGCTAATCTCAATCACCTCGATGTGAGTCAGGTGACGATTATGTCTGAGCTATTTGCGCACAAGAAGTTCAATGGTGATATCTCCCAGTGGAACGTGCGCAAGGTCAAGGATATGAGCGGCATGTTCCGATCCTCTACCTTCAACGGTGATATCTCGCAGTGGGACGTCAGGGTGGATGCAGATGTGACAGGGATGTTCTCCGCGTCGAGCTTTGATGGTGATATCTCAGAATGGTATCTGAGTGAAAATCGGCTCAAGAAGTCAGGCTACCCGAATGTATTCGAGCGATTTATCCGCACGCCTACTGCGTGGGGGGTGGACTATGGGATAGTCGCCGCAGGTGCCGGCATTGCCCTCGTGATGCTGTATCTTTTCTATATCATGATCCTGAGACGTACGCTGCGCATCTATTTTGAAGAAAAGTCGCGCTCTTGATCATCTAGGTACTAAGGGGAGGGGATTCTCACAATTCCCGTGATTTGAACAATACGAGAATGCAGCAAATCGCCTTATGAGGCATCTTTTGAGTGCTTTTTGGCTGGATTTTCTCCCCCTCCCCCGCGCGCTGACGTGGGGGAGGGGGCTTTGCTCTCAAATAGCCAGGTGTGGTGTCTTGAGAAGCTCGGCTGTAGATGCCCAGTGCCGAGCCGACTACTGTTAGGAATTGTCTTGACATTGGCTCTCCTATGCGTC
The DNA here is from genome assembly GCA_964371115.1 of uncultured Akkermansia sp. Taxonomy (GTDB): domain Bacteria; phylum Verrucomicrobiota; class Verrucomicrobiia; order Verrucomicrobiales; family Akkermansiaceae; genus Akkermansia. The sequence continues at coordinate 2,063 of CAYJLP010000079.1, forward strand.
AGGCTAGCGTCGAGGATGATGATCAATGATATTGAAGGGAGCTTCGAAATTCTCGTCATTTTATAATAAGCAAATACAGCAAATCGTTTCACGAGAAAATAGACCCTCCTGAAGCAATCTCAACATCTTGTCTTACGCGATGATAGATAGTGCTTGCCAAATCACCATTCTCGGTTCATTAGATTCATTTCGCACTCATTCTTATGTCTACATCCGATTCCATCCACTTCATCGACCGCTACACAGGTCAAATCCAACGCGAGCAGGTGCTCGGTGAAGCCGCCCTGCGCTGGGTCTACGGCAGCAGCCTCGGCAAGCTCAGCCTGCATCTGCTCATCAAGCGCGGGATCTTCTCCCGCCTGCTGGGCTGGAGCAAGAATAGAGCTGCGAGCAAGCGCGATATCCTGCCCTTTATCCATCAGTACGGCATCAATATGGACGAGAGCTTGCTGCCTGTCGAGGAGTTCGCCCATTTCAACGACTTTTTCTACAGAAAGCTCAAGCCCGACGCACGCCCTCTCTGCGGGGAGAACTGCGTCGCGCTGCCCGCTGACGCCCGCCATCAGGCATGGCAGGATGCCTCCCAGATCGAGCGCGTCTTTGTCAAGGGGCAGCAATTCGACCTCGCGGCTCTGCTCGGTAGCTCTGAGCTCGCGGAGCGCTACGCGCGCGGTAGCATCGTGCTCTCACGTCTCTGTCCCGTGGATTACCACCGCTTTCACTTCCCGCTCGCAGGCACGCCCAGCGCGCCTCAGCGTATCGCGGGTGCTCTCGCGAGCGTGTCGCCCTACTGCCTCCGAGACAGGCTCTCGTGGCTGTGGACCAACAAGCGCGACCTCACCGTCCTGCACACCGAGCAGGCGGGGGATGTGCTGCTGCTGCCCATAGGCGCGACAGGAGTCGGCTCTATCTTGCAGACCTACACGCCAGATGCGCGCGTGGAGAAGGGAGCGGAGCAGGGCTACTTCGCCTTTGGCGGCTCGACGGTGATGAGTTTTTACCTCCCCGACCGTGTGCGGATCGCCGAGGATCTCTTGGAGAATACGGCGCGCGGCTATGAGACCTACGCGCGCCAAGGCGATGTACTGGGGCAGATCCGCTAGTTTTATTGCTGCGGATACTTGCTCGAGGGGCCAAAGGGGTTGTTCCCCCGCTGGCTGTCAAAGAATGCGATGACGATGAGCACGAGGAAGAAGATGCTTGCGAGCAGCGAATAGGGTTTTATCGAGTCGGCCGCTGCCTCAGAGATATGCGGGGCGAGCTGCAGCACAAAGCCCAGCACCAGCGCGACGACGGGGATGAAGCCCGTGCGCCCAGTATCATGAAAGCGGCGTACCGCCACCCCGATGAGGGGCACGAGGAAAAAGAGCTGCGTGGCCAGCAGCCCGACGTGCAGCGCGAGCTCCGTCGGGCTCATCGCGGAGAAGAGCTTGTAGAGAGGGGCGCTCATCAGCTCCGCGGGGCTCGCATCGGGGCGCGCCTCCATCGTGATGTAGGCGATAGGCAGGGTGAAGATCACCGAGATGAGGCTCTGAATGATGTAGAAAGACCAGTACTCCTTGCGCGTCGCACGCCCCTTGAAGCAGGCGTAGCGCCGCAGGCTGCTGAGGAAGTGCGCGAGGAAGGAGGAGCGTGGATCGGGGGCGAGCTCGCGCTGGCAACTCTCACAGCGCAGCATGGGCGCATCGTGGTGGCTACTCTGCTCCGCACCACAGCGGGGGCAGTCCTCCGGGCGCGGGGGCAAGCGGGGGGCGGGGATGGCCTCCTCGGCTAGCTCTGCACTCTCGCGCTCGATGAGCTCGGGCAGGGCTTCTGAGAGCTGCATCCACGCGCTGCCTCCGACGGCGGCGACGTAGCAGTCAGGCTGTATGGTGCCCATGGCGAGCTTCTCTCTGAGCTGGCTGATACCAAAGGGACCGATGGGCTTTTTCTCTGCATTGAGGCAGAAGTAACGTGACTCTTCCATGATGCGAGACTATATCACAAAGGCGCTCAAATGGTCAAGCGATACAAAGCAAAATCCTCTCATCATGACGAGGAGAGGATTTTTATTGATTTGTTTGAGTTATCGCAATTCGCCTTAGGGCTGGGTGAAGTTCAACGAGCCGTTGAGCGCATAGAGAGGCAGGGAGGTCGTACCTAATGCGGTCACACGTTTGTAATTGCTCTCCCCGTCCAGCTGCACCTGATAGTAGGTGGAGGGTGAGCTGATGACGAGGATATAGTCCTCATCGCCGCTGCTGGTCTCTGAGAGCTCATCAGCTGGGACGTCGATGGTGATGGTGGCCGTGGCACCGCTGGTCTCCGTCGCAGCGGTGTAGCTGTAGCTGTAGCTTGTCTGGAGGACTTGCTTGTCCTTGTAGAGGATATTCGCCATCGAGCCGCTGACGAAGCCAATTGCCTCAATGGTATTCTCATACACACCCTCACTGCTACCTACGAGCAGGATAGATCCGCGGAGTTCATAGCCAGTGAGTGTGGTCTCAGGGATGACAGGGATGGTGCCAGAGAGGTCTTCGGAGTCGTCGCCTCCGCAGGAGCTCAGGGTGATCGCGCTCAGGGCAGCGACGCCCAAGACCTTTAGCGAGGTAAAGAGTGGTTTCATCATTGATTGCAATCTAACATAGTGAGAAGAGCCTGTCAAGCATGCTGTATTACATAATTTCGTGTAAATATAAAAATAATTTTAAAAAATTATTTTATATTGTATTTTCAATGCTTTGTGGTGAAGTTGATGTATACAAATGCATGTTTTTGATTTACTTATTTAAAATACGAGAAGCAACTGTGTAGTATGTTAACTTATTGTTTCTTGTAACTAGCTTATCATTAGCGTGTATAAGTTTTGCTACGGTGTTAGGTGATCTCTCGTTATTCTAAAAGAAAAATTATCCTGAGATCGTGGATGATTTTGTTAGAAGGAAGTGCGAAACTGCCATATTTACAGTGATTTGTCAATCAGGTTATTAGAAGATTGTCTGTATTTTTCTTGATTGTGACTCTTTTGTATAACCGTACATGCAATGAAGAACAAAAGCGCGTCTGAACGGGGAGGAGGTTCAGACGCGCGTGATTGAGCAACAAATGCTAGGGATGAAGGAGATTAGCGGCTCATGTACCACTCATAGATGCGGCGCACACCCTGCTCGATCTCGACCTGATGCTGCCAGCCGAGGCTGTGGAGCTTGCTCACGTCGGTGAGCTTGCGCATGGTGCCGTCGGGCTTGCTGCTGTCGAAGCGGATCTCGCCGGTGTAGGCGAGTGTGTCCTTGATGAGGGCAGCGAGGTTGGCGATGGTGATTTCCTTGCCCGTGCCGATGTTGATATGGCAGTTGCGCACCTCTTGCTGCTCGCCCTTCATCTGGGAGAAGTCGACGCTCTCCATGATGTAGACACTGGCATCGGCCATGTCCTCGCTCCAGAGGAACTCGCGCAGCGGCTTGCCTGTACCCCAGAGCTCGACGCGATCCTCGTAGATGCCGTAGTGGGCGAGTGTGCTGACGATGAGCTCGCGGGGGCTGCTCTGGTCGACGTCTCCGATGGGGAGTAGCTCGAGGTCGCGCAGAATGGCGCCCCAGTCGCCCTGCATGAGGCAGCGTGCGAGGTGGATCTTGCGCACCATGGCGGGCAGGACGTGGCTCTTTACCAGGTCAAAGTTGTCAAAGGGGCCGTAGAGATTCGTTGGCATGACGGCGATGTAGTTCGTGCCGTACTGGATGTTGAAGCTCTCGCACATCTTCAGACCCGCGATCTTTGCGATGGCGTAGGGCTCATTGGTGTATTCGAGCGGGGCGGTGAGCAGCTCGGTCTCAGCGATGGGCTGGTGGGCATCGCGGGGGTAGATGCAGGTGCTGCCGAGGAAGAGGAGCTTTTTGACATCATGGCGGAAGCTCTCGCCGATGACGTTCTGCTGGATCTGCAGGTTATTGTAGATGAAGTCGGCGCGGTAGGTATTGTTCGCGATGATGCCGCCGACGTGGGCGGCGGCGAGGATGACGTAGTCGGGGCGCTCGGCGTCGAAGAAGGCGCGCACGGCGGCACCGTCCATGAGGTCGAGCTCGGCGTGCGTGCGGCCGACGAGATTCGTATATCCCTTGGCATCGAGATTGCGCCAGATGGCGGAGCCGACGAGACCGCGGTGACCGGCGATGTAGATCTTGCTTGTGAGTTCCATCGTATGTTGATTCAGAATAGAAAGGAGAAAAGAGGTTCCTCGATAGAAAAACCTCTTTTCTGGTTGTGTGGGAAAAAGCTTAGGAGTGCTTGTTGCGCTCTTCGCAGACCTTGCGCACATTGGCCATGTCATGCTCCATCATGATGCGTACCAGCTCGGGGAAGGAGGTGGCGGTGGGATTCCAGCCCAGTAGCGTGCGTGCCTTGGTAGGATCGCCGAGCAGCTGCTCGACCTCCGCAGGGCGGAAGAACTTGGCATCGACCTCGACGAGCACCTTGCCCGTGGCCTTGTCAATACCCTTCTCATCCACGCCCTCGCCCTGCCAGTCGAGCTCGATGCCCGCGTGGGCAAAGCTCAGTGTGCAGAACTCGCGCACGGTGTGCATCTCGCCTGTCGCAATGACGAAGTCCTCAGGCGTGTCGTGCTGGAGCATCAGCCACATGCACTCGACGTAGTCGCGCGCGTAGCCCCAGTCGCGCAGCGCATTGAGGTTGCCCATGTAGAGCTTGTCCTGCAGGCCCGCGGCGATGCGGCTGGCGGCTAGTGTGATCTTGCGCGTGACAAAGTTCTCCCCGCGGCGCTCGCTCTCGTGGTTAAAGAGGATGCCATTGACCGCGTACATGCCGTAGGACTCGCGGTAGTTCTTTGTGATCCAGAAACCATATTGCTTGGCCACACCATAGGGGGAGCGGGGGTAGAAGGGGGTCGTCTCACGCTGAGGCACCTCTTGCACGAGGCCAAAGAGCTCCGAGGTGGAGGCCTGATAGATGCGGCATGTGTCGCCCATGCCCAGCATGCGTACAGCCTCGAGCATGCGCAGCGTGCCGACGGCATCACACTCGGCGGTGTACTCGGGCACGTCAAAGGAGACCTTTACATGGCTCTGGGCGGCGAGGTTATAGATCTCATCGGGCTTCACACTCTGGATGATGCGGACGAGTGAGCTGGAGTCGGTCATGTCGCCGTAGTGCAGGGTGAGGAGGCGCTCATTTTTCATGTCGCGCACCCACTCATCGAGGTAGAGGTGCTCGATGCGCTCGGTGTTGAAGGAGGAGGAGCGACGGATGATACCGTGCACTTCGTAGCCCTTGGAAAGGAGGAATTCAGCCAAAAAGGAACCGTCTTGGCCTGTGATGCCAGAAATCAATGCGACCTTGCTCATATATTTTATTTGTAGTGATGCTATGCTCCCGCCGCTGCTCTAGGCACAATGCTCTAGGAGGGGTGGCAGAGAGTATGGTGTGTAAGCATGAGGCTAGCAGATTTTGCCCCTGAGGTCAATTCTATAATAGTGGCGTAGGAGGGGATAATGTCAGTGAGCTTGGATAGTGGTGGGCGCAAATAAATTTTGGATTCGCGCGCATCCTATGCTACAATCCCAAGCATGATGTGGACACCGATCACCTTGACAGGACTCGCACTGCTCGGCCTGACGCTGGGCAGCTGCCAGAGCCCTCCGATGAATTATGCGAACTATGGGACATTCCCCGAGGGCATGCCGCCCCTGAGCTGGGAGTCGGCGCTGAGTCGTACGATGCACCGCATCCAGCACTCTCAGATCAAGACGGGGAGGGGGGCGTATAGCACGCGCCCCGAGGCGCATGCCGCGCTGCGCTCCTGCTTTGTCTTTGCCTATGGCTTTGGCTTTGCGTCAGATGGGCAGCCCGATTTGTTATATTATCCCGAGAGGCTCAATCCCTCGTATTGCTCGGGGGCGGTGTATACGGCGGTGCTAGGGGCGCTCATCGAGTGGGATGGCTCGCGGCCTGATTTTGCCCTGACGCAGGATGAATGGCGCGCACTCGTGCCGCGCAGCTGTGAGGATGGGGATCGTGTATGGGGCTGGGCGAATGCGAATGGCCCGGGCTATGCGGTGCTCGTCCATGAGCTGGGTGCAGGCTATAGCTTTACGAGCTGGGCTCAGGCGCGCCCACTTGATATTGTTAAGATGTGGTGGACGGATGAGATAGGCGGGCTGGAGCGGGGGCATCTGGCTATATTAGTAGAGAACAACGCGGATCATATCGTGATCTGGGGCTCGCATGAGCGCAATGAGCGGGGACAGGAGGGGATTTATCTCAAGAAGATACCGAAGAGCAAGATCAGGCGTGTGTTGTTCACCCGCATTACGAATCCTGAGAAATTCGCGGGTTCGGAGGGGATTGAGTACAATTCATGGCTGAATTCGCTGCTGCGGACGCGTGTGAGCTGGGAGGAGTGCTTGAGACGCTCGGGGGTGTACTGATTGATTTTTGTTTGTTATGAGTCTCTTATGCGGTTTTGCTGTGGGTGGTGCAAAAAAAAAATCGAATAAATGCAATTTTTCTCTTGCTTTTAAATCCAAAAACATGTAAAATGTCCCCGCAACCAAGTCCTGAGGGAAACGGCAAGCAAGAGTGAGCTGAGAACGAAGGAAGCAATCGCAAGCTCGGATGGCGGAATTGGTAGACGCGCTAGACTAAGGATCTAGTGAAGCAATTCGTGGGGGTTCGAGTCCCCCTTCGAGCAGAAGAGAAACCCGCATGCAATGCATGCGGGTTTTTTCGTGTTGGGGTGGAGCAGGTGTTTACGCTTGACTTGAGGGTAGGGGAGGCTTATGGTGAGAGCTTATGAAGCAAATTACTAGTATTTTTCTGCTCTTGGGTGGATGGTTCATGCTCTGTGCTGATGCGATGGCGTCGGGCAAGGAGGAGGCGGTGCGTTTTTTGATGTACAATGTGAAGAATTATTTTGTGAAGTCGGAGCCGAATCGGACGCGGTATGATATCTATCCGAAGAAGGATTCCTCCTGTGAGGCTGTCGTGGATGTGATCGCGTCGGTGAAGCCTGATATCATCGGGCTGACGGAGATGGGTGGGAAGCATGCGTTGGCGGATTTGCAATCGAGGCTGAGGAAGCGTGGGCTGGATTATAAGTACAGTCGCGTGCTGGAGAGGGATGGGGCGTCGCATGCGCTGGCGTTGCTGTCGAGGTATCCGATCGCGCGGGATGACTCGAAGGCGAACTATGGATTGTATGGGCAGCAGAATCGAAAAATGCTGCGTGGGATCTTGGACGTCACGGTGAGGGTGGGGGAGAAGAGGAGCTATCGTATTCTTGGGGCGCACCTGAAGGCGCGACGTGGGGGGAACTCATCGGAGGCGGCGAGCCTGCGTCGGCGTGAGGCGGAGACGCTGAGTCAGTATATCGCGGCGAATGCGAAGAAGGCGCGCGGGGAGGCGGTGCTGGTGTATGGGGATTGGAATGATGAGCCGCAGGATGTGGCACTGCGCTCGTTGAAGGGGGTGGCGAAATTGGGATTGGTCGATGCGCGAGACGCGGCGGGGAAGGCGTGGACGTTGTACTTTCATCCAGATAAGAAATATTTGGTGCTGGATCATATCTATATGAATAGGGTGCTGCAGCAGCGCCAGCCGAAGAAGGCGCGAGCGGGAGTCGTGAACCATCGTAGCACGAGACATGCGAGTGATCACCGCGCGGTGTGGTGTGACTTGTACTAGGAGGTCGCACTACGTGGCAGCGACACCAGATGCGAGAGTCCAGAGACCCGCGAGGTCTTTGGTGGCCGTCTGGGGGCCAGACCCCAGCGGGTCTGGGTAGAGCCCAGTGGGGTGAAGGGGCTAGCCCCTTCGGGCGCGCCGCAGGTGCGCGCCCACGGCAGCAAGGAGGCGATAGCCTCCGTCGGGCGGCAGTAAGCTCTAGCACACATGCCCGCGAGGCAAACCCAGCATGGCAGCCACAGCCTACACTGACGCCTCCGTCCTCTTGCGCGCGAAGCGCGCCTCTTATCTACTGAAGCAAACGCGAAGCGTCACCACTGTTGCAACGACGGTGGTGACGCTTCGCGTTTGCGGCGGTGAAATAGAGGCGCGCTTTGCGCGCGGATTGACGGGGGCGTCAGTTTGCGGCGCTGACACCATGCAGGATTTGCCTCGCGGGCGTGCGCTAAAAAACTCGAAACTGACACCCTGCTGGATCTGCGATCCAGCTCTTCCTCGGGCTCTGCCCGAACCCGCAGGGGCTTCGCCCCTTGACCCCAGGAGGGCTCTGCCCTCCACCCGCTGGCGAACGATCGCCAGAGATCGCTTAAGGTCGAGACCTTAAGAATCCAATTTCTTCGCGGATGGATATCATGCACTTTTCGCCCTTATTCCCACCTTAAAAAGAATTCCCCCTCCGCCTTAAAAACACACCCATTCAGCATATAACACCTCAAAAACTCCCCAAAAAATCACCCACTCTCACCCCCTAAAAAAGCCCCATTTCCACCCCGCCGCTATACGCCGCGAACCCTAGAAAATCAGGCGATTTCACCCCCAAACACTCACTCCAAAAAAAAGTTTTCAAATAGTGCGAAAAAGGCTTGATAAATCCTAGGAATTCTATACAATGCTGCACCGACCATCTCTGCTCTAAGCAGAAAAGTCGTAAGAAATTATCGGGTTGCCACCGGAGAAAAAGCAGGTTTCCTCAATAGAGAGCAACGTGCCAATCGCGGAAAAGCGCCTGATTCACAATTAACTAGAAGGAAACATGCCGACCATCAATCAGCTCGTCCGAAAAGGACGTATCGTACC
>CAYJLP010000079.1:10823-11589 GCA_964371115.1 uncultured Akkermansia sp.
TGAAGTCGAAGTCTCGTGCTCTTCACAGCTGCCCACAGCGCCGCGGTGTCTGCCTCCAGGTCATGACCCGCACACCGAAGAAGCCCAACTCCGCTCTCCGTAAAGTAGCCAAAGTTCGCCTCACCAACGGCGAAGAAGTCATCGCGTACATCGGCGGTGAAGGCCACAATCTCCAAGAACACTCCATCGTCCTCGTTCGTGGTGGACGTGTAAAGGATTTGCCTGGTGTTCGTTATCACATTGTTCGTGGCGCACTCGACTGCCTTGGCGTCGATAAGCGTCGTCGCGGTCGCTCCAAGTACGGTGCAAAGCGTCCTAAAGCAGCAAAATAATTAATTTTTAAACTTATCTCATACTATGGCTCGTCGTAAACGCGTCTACAAGAAGATTGAACGTCGTGACTCCCGTTACGATTCCCCGCTCGTCGGAAAGCTCATCAGCAAGGTGATGCTCGCAGGCAAGCGCTCCCTCGCCGAACGTCTCGTCTACAAGGCGATTGACATCGCTAACGAAGGTACTGACACTGTCGGACCTCTCGAAGTGCTCACCCGTGCTATCGAAAATGCCAAGCCTCGCGTCGAGGTGAAGAGCCGCCGCGTCGGTGGTGCTACCTATCAGGTGCCCCTCGAAGTTGCCGCCGATCGCTCCGAAGCTCTCGCTATGCGCTGGATCATCAACTATGCCCGCAATCGCCGCGGTATCCCCATGGCTAAGGCACTCGCAAACGAAATCAAGGAAGCCGCTGCTAATCAGGGTGCTGCCGTTC
>CAYJLP010000080.1:0-11245 GCA_964371115.1 uncultured Akkermansia sp.
GCTTCCACCCCAGCGTCAACCTCAGCATCCTGAAGTTCCTCGGCTTTGAGCAGGTTTTCAAGAACTCGCTGACCACACTCGCCATGGGCGGTGGCAAGGGCGGTGCCGACTTCGACCCCAAGGGCAAGAGCGACGCCGAAGTCATGCGCTTCTGCCAGAGCTTCATGTCCGAGCTCCAGCGCCACATCGGGCCCAACACAGACATCCCTGCGGGTGACATCGGTGTCGGCGGTCGCGAGATCGGCTACATGTTCGGCCAGTACAAGCGTCTGCGCAACGAGTTCACAGGTGTCCTCACCGGCAAGTCTCTCAACTGGGGTGGCTCACTCATCCGTCCTGAAGCAACAGGCTACGGTGCGGTCTACTTCGCCCAGAACATGCTCGCAACACAGAACCAAGACCTCGAAGGCAAGATCTGCACCGTCTCAGGCTCGGGCAACGTCGCTCAGTACACCGTTGAAAAGCTCAACATGTTCGGCGCAAAGGCCGTCACGCTTTCTGACTCCGCTGGCTTCATCCACGACCCCGCAGGTATCGACGCGGAAAAGCTCGCCTGGGTCATGGACCTCAAGAACAACCGCCGCGGCCGCATCGAAGAATACGCCGCCCAGTTCCCCGGCTCCACCTTCCACGCTGGACAGCGTCCTTGGGGTGTTGCATGTGACTGCGCCTTCCCCTCTGCCACGCAGAACGAAATCGACGGTGCTGACGCAAAGACACTCGTGAAGAACGGCTGCCAGCTCGTCTCCGAAGGTGCCAACATGCCCACCAACATCGAGGGCATCGACGTCTACCTCGCCGCCAAGATCCTCTACGGACCAGGCAAGGCCGCCAACGCTGGTGGTGTCGCTACCTCCGGCCTCGAAATGTCACAGAACAGCATGCGCCTCAACTGGACTCGCGAAGAAGTCGACGCGAAGCTCCAAGGCATCATGAAGAACATCCACGACAACGCCTACAGCCACGCCCGCGAATACTCCGCTGACTCCAAGGCTGACTTCACCAACTACGTCGCCGGCGCCAACATGGCAGGCTTCGTCAAGGTGGCTGACTCGATGATCGATCAGGGCCTCGTCTAAGATATTCTCTCCCTTTCCTGTCCCTCGACAGACAAAGCAGGCTGCATTCTCCCTGAGAGGATGCAGCCTTTTTTTATTCACCAAGCATGCACAGATCAGAGCGGCGCCATCAATCGACAAGTCATAGGACTATAGCCCTCACACTCGAGGATAAATTCTTCCCCCACTTCAAATGGGATATTGCAACGAATTTTTTCTATATTAATAGACTCTACGCGGCGAGGTTCTATTGTACCTACAAACACCCACTTCCTAACCCTCCGCCTCGTGAGAAAGACGTGCTTGAGCTGGCTCATCGTGAGTATTTCGAGCACATTCTTCCCCTTATGTCTCTTTATTCTCAAAACGGCAGGAAATGGTAATTTCTCATGAGTAGATTCTTCTCTGCTGGCATCTTTGGAGAAATGATAGTGGCAGTATTGATCATTTAACTCGAGTTCGCAAAAAAACTCCTCTACAGAAGCTATTATACCATGTTCCTCAAAGTCTAACTCATAGGTATTCTGAGCTGCAATAGGCTCTGGCAGCAGCATCGTACGCTGCTTGCCCTTCTTCGGGAAGGTGATCTTGAGCCGGATCTTTGCCATGCCCTTGTTTGTAGCATTGGTAAAAGATAGCCTACGTGAGTTATAGAGAAAAATATTTTTTTTGGCAACGTATTCTGCGAAATCCCCAGGGGAGCAGTCATCATGATAGATTCGCATTTCCATCGCGCTTGAAAGTAACTGCACGCGAACATCAAGGGTATGCGCAGCTTTGATCAGAGAGATTCCAAGGTGATTTCTCCCCTCATAGAGAGAGCGAGCTTGCTTCACATGCTCCTCGTGCCGGTCTTCATAGCAAAGCCACGCGACGACATCGCGCAATCGCCCATCAGTCGCCAGTCCGCAGCGGATCATGTCACAAGCTTTGTATTTTACCTCTCGTGTAGATGCGCGCTGGCAGAGATAGAAACCTTTATTTATCATCGAGTAAGCATCACGAGCGAGCTCGATACCCTCGTCCCAAATACGGATAGCATCTTGCTCCTTTCCCACATGGAGCAAATAGTTGCCATACAAAGCAATGCGGATGGGTGCAAAGCCATGGTGATAGTACTCTTCACAAATCATCTCCAGCTTCGGATGCTCTCTATATTGAGCTGAAGCCATCGCTTCCTGGATAAAGACGCGCATGCGTATATCGTCATTGACATGCGCAATAGACTCTTGGCAATACTCGATCACGCTCTCCAGATAAAACGTCGCTTTGGATGAGCTCATATCCACGACAATACCATTCTCATACGCCTCACGCAGGATGGAGGCTGCGGGATAATACCCCTTGCGAAAGATATCCTGACAGATCGCGACAGAGCGTCGGCAGTCCTTTGCCGCCCCCTGCCCCGTCCATAGGGCGAGGGCGACGCTGTAGGAGCAATTCCAATCGCCAGCCTCATGACCACGGAGAAAGATCGCATGAGCCATCAGGAGATCCCTCGCCTGCTTCTCATCCCCCCAGAAGGCACGCCTCCCCTCGAGGTAGTAGTCGCGCCAGTGCAGGGTGCGATACGCATCCAGTGCCATCATCGAGGCTCCTAGACTGACTGCCTCACGATGCTGCGACCACCGCTTGCAATCGAGTCCTGTCTTCTTCGCGAGGTGTGACTGAATGAGTGGTATCTCCACACTCCCACCGATGAGGTGGAGCGACTCGGGCTCATAGCCCTTGGCACGAATGCTCTCGAGTAGCTGCACCGCGATTGCTGCGGCCTCCTGGACATGAGGGGCAATCAGCTGCTCGAACTGAGATCTCTCAAGAAGGATGCTGCGAATCTTCTGCTGCTTTGTCACTAGAATGACCGTCTTCTCCATCGCATGTGACAGAGACTCCTTCTCCTTGCGCATGCGCTTCTTCAAAGAAAAGCTACTATTATTAGAGTGCGTATTGAGATCTAGATTATGCTCCGAGCTGAATCGCTCCGCTAGATAATGCTCCAGCAGATCATCGAAATGCTCGCCGCCCTTGGACATCAAGCCCGCCACGCAATCATAATGTGTGACAAGCTCCTGCCCGCTACGCGTCACGAGGGCCAAATCGAGCGTACCGCCTCCCCAGTCCACGACGAGCGTACTGCCGAAGGACTCCTCGGGGCAGAGGCGAGAAAAGGCGAGACCAGCTGCTGCAGGCTCATCGGCGAGCGAGACCTGCTCAAAGCCCGCCGCACGCGCAGCAGAGAGGAGCTCCTCACGCTGCACGGGGCTAAAGAGAACGGGGCAGGTGATGACAGCCATCTTGATAGCCTCACCTCCAAATACCTCCTCCTCGACGCGCGCCTTGATATAGCTCAGAAAGCTCGAGGTGAGCTCGCTGGCTCTGTAGCTCTTGGGATACATTCTACCATCGAGATAGCTCAGGGCTGGAGTGTAGGAGGCTAGCCTCATTTTAAATCCTCGACAGTAGCGCTCAGGATGCTCGACCATGCGATCTTCTGCATCGTTGCCAAAGTAGAATGCACCATCATCATCCACATAGACGACAGTAGGGATGCTCTTCTCACTTATCCCTAGGGGAATCGCTCGGTGCTCTCCCCTATCCTCATCATAGAATGAAACCAGCGTATTGGTCGTACCAAAATCAATGCCTATCGTGTTATTCTTCATTGAAATGTCGTCGTTGTATATAAGTTGCAATCATCTGCTGGAGCCTCTCGCCATGCGCGCGCGATCCCGCCCCAAAGCCATGCAGCATCGAGGCGCACTCGTTGAAAATCGCCGCACAGCAGTCCAGCAGGACGAGGGGTGACTCCCTCCCCCGCCACGAGTCCAGCACGTGGTGAGTCGCCTTCTTGAGCTCTGCGGAGAGGTGGCAGCTCTCGCTGCGCAGCCAGTCCTCGAGCTCGAGGCAGACATCCTCCGATTCGGCGCTCTGCTCGCTGTCTCGCCTCAGCTCGTCGATGCGCAGCCACTGGGCGTAGAGATGCTGATGCTTCTCCTCCAGCGCATCGCGCATTTTCTGCAGCTCTTTTGATGCAGAGCTATCGGTGAGCATCCGCTGGGCGCGACTCAGGGTATCGAGATCACGGCGGTAGATCTTGAGCTCGGTGTCTATCTTGCCATAGGCTTGGTGGAGAGCCTTGCCTGCCTGCGCGCGCATCTGGCGGAGACGGATGGCACTGGTACGCTTGAAAATCTGCTTGTCCAGCAGCTCATGGAGGCGATCTATACCGCTGAGCTCGCGTACGATCGCCGCCGCTTCTCTGCCGAGGAGCCTCCCCTGTGAGCGGCGGTAGAGCTCGCGCATCATAATCTGAAAGCTCGCCCACGCGAGCCCCTTTTGCTTTGATCGCTGGTAAAATGCCGCGCGCGACTCATCGAGCTCCCATTTGCAATCGAGGCACAGCACGCGGCAGAGGTCCTGCTCAGAGGCAAAGGCTGAGAGCTGCTCCATGCACGCATCCCAATAATCGTCTGGCTCCAGCGAGATGAGCGCGAGTGGTGCGCTCACGGGCAGCACCGCCGCGACGAGATCACTCATCTGCCCATGGAGACGCTGCACCTTCTCCTCGATGCTCTGCCAGTCGCCCTTCTCCTGCCAGTAGATATGATCCCACTTGTGCAGCACAGCCACGCTATTGTAAGGCGCGCTCGTCGGCAGGCAGGTGGAGCGAAAGCACTGGAGCGCGTTCGCATCGACCTCATGACCTACAGGATAGAAGACATAGAGCAGCGCATCTGTCTGCTGCCCTGCGATGAACTGCTGCGCGATCTGCTCATGCGCCTCTGCCTCACTCCCTATACCAGGTGTGTCGATGATCTGCACCTGCTCTAGGATGGAGGCGTGGGAGTAGAGCTGCAGGTGGCTCACACGCTGGATGCGCTCTAGCAGCTGCTCACTCTTGCCCGTCCACTGAGTCGAGAGCTCCTCGAGCGAGAGCTCCGAGGGCAGCTCTCGCGGGTCTTTCCAATGGACGGTGAAGTGCGTGGCAGCCTCGCGACTGGGGCTATAGCAGAGCTGATTGATAGTCGCTGTCGCCTCCTCGACTCCTGTGATAGCGAGCTGCTCGCCGATGAGGGTATTGATGAGCGTGCTCTTGCCCGTCTTCATTCGTCCAAAGACAGCGAGCTTGAAAGGCTCGATGCTGCTGCACGCGATGCGACGCAGCTCCTCCTCCTCCTCGCGGAGAAAGCAATAAGCGCGCAGCTGGTGCGCGAGCTCATCGAGCGCTGTGCAGTAGGATTGCTGCATCCGTCGGGACTCGAGCTGCTCCTGCTGCTCCTGCTGATCTGATGAGGTGGAGAGTGTATTCATCGGACGGCGCGCCTCGCTTGCTGGATACGACATTCCCAGATGTCCAGTGTCTCTTGGATGGCGCACAGCGCGCGCTCTTGCTCGAGGATGCGAGATGCCATCATAACGAGAGCCTGCTCGTCTAGCTTGATGCGCTCCTCCAGTGCTTGGATCTGCTCATCATAGATGCTCATCGTATGGCGTGTATACTCCTTCACTTCTCTGGTAATGATGCGGGAGCATTCATGCGCATAGCTATCCATCGCCGTCTCCATCTCCCTATGACACATTGAAAAACAATCTATTAGAACGCCATCAACGCGAACCTTTGCGTTTTTCAGCTCACGATCTGAAAAGAATATTTTGAGCAATTTTTCAAATACATCCGCAATCGCACGCGCAAAGGTCCCATCATCGGTGACGAGAGCCACCTTTTTAGCACTGGGATGAGGGATTGTTTTGAGCACAGTATTAAGCATTTGAAACAATGCTACAAACACATCCTTCGCTTGCTCAGAGTCCTGATACAGCCTATCACGTATCGTTTTTGAAAAGGAGCGCTCTCGCTCGAACATAGAAGAACAACATCCCATATCTGGTTGCTCCCCTGCACCAGGGAGCGATGCCTCCTTTTCAATGCTATCGAGGATACGCTGCATCTTTTGCTTATATCGCTGGCTGAATTGATCTACTTCACGCTGAACTTGAGACAACAAATAATCACGTTGTTGCGCAACAATATGCTCTAACTCTTCACTAGAACTAGCCGAGTCAATGCGAGCACGCGAGTCACGGTACATCTCCCCCTGTGGGAGGTACTGACTCAGGGTACGTAGCATCTCTTGTTTCATATGACTATCAAGCTCATGCACGCGCTCAGAGAGCTGCTCATACGTACGGAGAGAATGGTGACGGAGCTGCTCTTTTCTCTCTTGGAGGGATTGCGTGGAGAGCCTCACCTTCTGCTCCGTATCGCTGGCGTAGATATCCTTTTGACTCTGGAGATCCATGCGCAGATTCTGCAGCGTTGGCGCGCAGTACTGAATAGAGAGCTGGGCGAGCAGATTGACCTTGTCACGGCGCAGCACCTGATCAATATAATCCAGCAGAGTCGCATAGCCACTCGCCTCCAGATCCTCCTCATCGCCATCCTGGAGATACAGCGTCATCAATGTGCAATCCAGCAGGAAATAGACTATCTCATCGCGTGGCAGAGACAGAGATCTAGCGAGAATATCCAGATTATTCTCCTTGCGCGCTTCACGTGCCTCGCGATCAACGGCGGCGCACTTCGTCTGGACAAAGTAGAGATGAGGCGTGATGCCACGTATCTCCTCGAGGTAGTCGAGCTCCAGCTTGCCTAGGGGAGACTCGACACTATCGGTGACAAAGAACACCGCATCCGCCTTGGGCACATAGTCCCACGTGATCTGCCTATGCCGCCCGTAGAGTCCACCGAGACCTGGGGTATCTATAATCACCGTCCCCGACGCCAAGAAGTCAGAGGGGCAGCCCACCTCGATGTAGTCCACATCGAGCTGATTGCGGGGATTGCCCTTCTCCGTGCCATAGGTGGCGACATCCGCGGACTCGAGAGTCAGAGGGGCTTTGCCTGATGAGGGGAGGAAATGCACCGTATAGCGACGCTCTGGAGCGTAGACCACGCGGTAGATCGTGGAGGTAGCGACATCAGAGCTGACGGGGAGGAGATTCTCGATGCGCAGTAGCGCATTGATAAAGCTGGATTTGCCCTTCTTGACCTCGCCCATGACGACGAGGGTGAAGTCACCTCGCCCCCATTGCTGGAGGCGAGCTCGCTTCTCAGATGCTACGGGAGACTTGAGGAGACGAGACTCCATGTCAAGGGCTTGATCGAGGGATTGAATGAGTTCTTGCATAGAAATAAATGTTGAAAATAGAATTAAATATTAAAATCAGCAGCGACGCGCAGACAGACGGATTGCTTGCGGATGAGCACCCCGCTCGAGCGCAGCCCCCAGTCCCAGCACGCGCGTGACCTGCGCTGGCTGCCCCTCTGCGAGCGATCTGTCAATCTCGCGCGCACGCTGCACGCTGCACACGGCTATCCCAAGTCAGCCCCTCAAGCAGCTCCACGTGATGGGTCAGCAAAAACTCACGGTAGTAGTCCATGATCCCATCCAGCACAGCCGCATCCCCCTGCCCCATCTGCGGACGCAGCATCAGCAGCTCATCGAGCATATCACAGAGACTCTGAGCCCAGTCCTCCAGCGCGCCCTCATGAGCCGCCTGCTCCGCGAGCCTCTCCTCAATGAACTCGCAGAGCTGGCAATCGGAGAATTGCTGATCACGCACCGCAAGCTCAGGGATGCAAAAAAGAGGCTCATCTGGCTCTACATCTAGCTCGGTCTCGACCTCAAAAGCAAGCACCTGCGGCTGAGGGATAGAAGGAGCAGCTGCCTGATCACGCGTATCGCGATGCGATGCAGCTAGGCGACGCTGACGACGGTATCGCAGCCAATAGACCAGCCCAGCCCCCCCAGCAAAGCAAAGCACGATCATGCAGATGATGGTATAATTGTTCATAACGAGAAATGTAAAGGTGACTAACTCCGAAGATCAGAGTAAGGATTAGTATAGATCAATAGCATCATATTGCAAGCAAATAATACTACTCCTAATTCATAAACAATCTCTAAGCAGAACTTCACTCTCGTTCTCCCCTGCCTCGAATCGTCAACCACACCTCAGCTCTGAGGGTGACATGCTGGCGCATGCCTGACGCATGTAGAGAAAATAATCCAGAATTGCCCCAAACGAGACCCCATCACCTCCTCCATGCAAGGATGAAGTGTATATTTTCCTTACTGACAAAAAAAATATCGTCCCATTGTTACTATATATTTCGAGTCGTGAATTCAATTTTCTTGACAGACCAAATAACAAAAATACCGCAATCATTTATTATTAGATATAATTCGCATTACATAGCGCATACATCAGAAAAACAAGAGTAGAATCCGCCCTATCATTTTCGCATGAATATGTTACAAATACAGAAAACAAAACAGTTCATTTCCAAAGATAAATAAACGCCGCCAATAAAACAAGTAAACACCTAATAGCCAATCATTCCTATTGAAACAATAGCCTAAACATACACTGCATAACAATGAGGTTTTCAATACCCAAAAACCCGCATCACTAGCGCGAAATTTAATATTGACCATGCTAATTATTATTGTTACGATGCGCCCGTCAAGTATGTAATCAATCACAACTCTGACTTGTTAACAATAAATTCAACACTATGAAAAATAATATATTATCAAATATCCAAAAGGGTATTACAGTCGTGACGGTGGCTGGTGCTGCTTGTTACGGTTCTGCGGAAGCAAGTCTGACACAAACTAGTGTTAATACCAGAACTGTCTTCGACGGTCTGACCGGTGTCGCGGACGATGCCAATGTACCAGGTCCCTACAAATCCTACTACATCACCGAAGATATGGTAGAAGACGTCAAGGCCGCGACTGGTGATTCAACCGTTGCGGCTAGCGGATACCTCAACGCCACACAGACAATCCAGACTCAGAAGCAGTTCGACTCGATTCGCAACAGCAATCTCACGACGGTACAGACGCTTGAAGGATCTACCCAAATGTATGTTTACACAGCGACGAACTTCGATTTGAGTGCATCCACTTATGTCGCAGGCGAGCTGACACTGGGATACAACTTCTCCGATAAGGCATTCTACGACCAGTTTGTCAGTGATTACGAGACCCATGGTGTCGTCTTCCAGCTGCCTGGTATCGACTATTTGGCTGCTGATACCAAGGTCTTCATCGATGTGAGCTTTACTGATTCCAACGGTGTGGTCACGAAATGGCAGGGTGGCGAATTCCTCGTTGGCACCACAACGCAGGTCTTCACCATGACTGGCGGACAAACTAGCATCAACGCTCTCTACATCCCCGAGCCTTCGACCGCGACGCTGAGCTTGCTCTCACTCGCAGGCCTGCTGGTACGCCGTCGCCGCAAGACAGCCTAACTTCTAGATGTCTAAACGAAACAATTGTTTTACGTACAAAGGACAGCCCTGAGGCTGTCCTTTCTTGCGTCTAGTTGCCCAGATCATAGTGATAGATGGTCTGGCAGCCCTCATCGGGGGGTGTCGCGCGCTCGACGCGCAGCGCGGGGTAGCGCTGCTGGAGAGCAGTGATGAATTGCTCCATCACGTCCGCCTCCGTCGTGACAAGCAGCGGCTGCGCGGCACTCTCGCCTGAGCTCGTCAGCAGAGCCATGTGGTCACGCAGAGCGCGAGCCGAATAGTCGCTACCCACGACGAGCTCGCCTGAGACCGTCACGCGCAGGACAGGCTGCTCAGGCAGCTCCACGACACGACGCGCCACCGCCCTCCCCCACCGGCTCTCATAGCAAATGAGGCTCGTGTCAAGAAAGCACACATGCAGCTGCATACACTGCAAGCGCAGCGTCGCATAGAGCAAGCCGGCAAAGGCGGCGCAGAAAACTAGCAGCAGTACCAGTACGAGCGCATACACCTGCCCCGCATCCCACATCATCTTGACGAGCAGCGCGGAGATGCCCAGCGCGGCTACAGATGCGAATCCGAGGAGAGAGACGCCTATCGACTGCGCCTTGCTGCGCTTTGCACAGGAGAAATCAGAGCTGATGCTATCCATAGACAAGCATATTACAGAAAGAGACACGCCCACGCAAGAAGAATGCGCCCGCCTCCGATGAGAAGCGAGCGCATTGTTATTG
This sequence comes from uncultured Akkermansia sp., assembly GCA_964371115.1. Taxonomy (GTDB): domain Bacteria; phylum Verrucomicrobiota; class Verrucomicrobiia; order Verrucomicrobiales; family Akkermansiaceae; genus Akkermansia. The sequence goes on from CAYJLP010000080.1 coordinate 10,116, forward strand.
ATTATTTGCTAGGGAGAAAAAACTCAACCCCAGAAAGCGGCGTAGAGAGCGATCGTCGCGATCACCACGAAGATACCGGCGATCTTCGCCGAGCTCGAGGACTCCATCTGCACAATACCCTTGTCCGAGAGGACGATGGACTCACCACCGCGCTTGCTATTGATGAGCGTGATGATGAAGCCGATGATGGTGATGGTGATCAAGCAGATCGCCATGCTGTTGAGGAAGGGCATCTCGGGGAAGAGGATCTTGATAAGACCGTACTCCACGACATTGATCGCGATACCCAGCCAGCCGAAGAAGCGGGGGCACTTTGGCACGAAGAAGCCAAAGAGGAAGACCGTCAGCGCACCGGGACTCAGGAAGCCTTGGAAGTCCTGAATGTAGCTGAAGATACTATCGAGGCGCGTCGCCAAGAAGATGGAGAGCAGCAGCGCGATAGCCGCGCAAATCAGCACACCAATCTTGCCCACCACGACGAGCTCCTTCTGTGTAGACTGCTCCTTGCGGATCTGATTGTAGATGTCCATGGTGAAGAGCGTCGAGGCTGAGTTGAGCATCGAGGCCAGTGAGCTCACGACAGCGCCGAAGAGAGCCGCGAGGACGAACCATGCCCAGCCCGTGTTGGGCAGCAGCTTGCGCAGCAGCAGGGCAAAGGAGGAGTCGTAGTCGTAGCCAACGAGAGCCGTCGAGGCGGCGAACTTGCTATCAGGAGCAGCCGTTGCACCCGTGATATGCGCGTTGTTGAGCTTCGCGAGGTCAAAGGCGAGAGCCGAGGCGAGGATACGCTGCTGCTTCTCCACCTCTGTCACGCTCTCAGGCATGACGAGCGCGGGGCGCTTCTGCGACTCATAGCGTGCATTCACCGTCGTGATGACAGCCTCGATATGAGCGGGCTGCTGGGCGGCGACTACCTGCTTGAGCTCGCCTACGAGGGCGCTGTACTCAGCCTGATGCTCCTCGCTGGGCTTGGCAAGGGCAAAGTTCTTCTCAACCAAGGTGAAGCCTGTGGCGTCATTGGCCATGAGATAGTCAGCCGTGATGTTGTAGAGAGGCTGCTTGCTGTCCTTCTTGGCAGACTCATCGAGAGTCTGGACAATAGAGGCATTCTTGCGATCAGCAGACTTTTT
>CAYJLP010000080.1:11255-11472 GCA_964371115.1 uncultured Akkermansia sp.
ACACTCTTGTATGCCTTAGCGGTCTCTTCATGAGGTTGCGCGACACCGAAGTTATGCTCCATATGGGCAATACCACCAAAGTCTGCCATGATGTAGTCTGGCGTGACGTTGTAGAGAGGCTGCTTGTTCGCCTCCTTCGCGGACTCATTAAGAGACTGGACAATAGCGGCATTCTTGCTATCGGCAGATGCCTTCATATCATCGCTGAAGAGGTTGA
>CAYJLP010000081.1:0-11344 GCA_964371115.1 uncultured Akkermansia sp.
CGACACACTCAGCAGGATCGCCAAGCGCCACGGTATGACGCTCAATGCACTGCTCAAGCTCAACAACATCCCCAAGAGCCGCGCAGGTCGCATCAAACCGGGGCAGAAGGTCAAGGTCTCCACCAAAAAGCGTCGCTAATCTGCTCCCCGACCTCAGCCCCAGACCATGACGCACCGAGTCTGCATCACCATCATCTGGATCTGCTTCATCCTGCTGCTCACCCTTGGCATCGTCATGGTGGGCAGCACGAGCACAGTGGACATCCTGCATGATGGGGGAGATAGCAATGAGTTCCTCTTCAAGCAGGTAGGCTTTGCCCTGACGGGCTTGGTACTCGCACTGGGTGTCAGCTGCGTGGACTACCGCCTCGCGCGCTACTGCGTCCCCTACATCTGGATAGGGTGCACCATCCTGCTCATCCTCTGCTTTGTCCCCGGCGTCGGACTCACCCTCAACGGTGAGTCTCGATGGATCAACCTCGGCGTCCAATTCCAACCCAGTGAGCTCGCCAAGATCTGCCTCATGCTCTGCCTCGCCCACTGGTACACCCTGCACCGCGAGCGGGTGAAGAGCCTCACCTACGGCTTTCTCATCCCGGGGCTCATCTTTGGCATCCCCCTCTTCCTCATCCTCATTGAGAAAGACATGGGCACCGCCGCCGCCCTCGGGCTCTCGGGCTTCTGCCTCATGCTCGCGGCAGGCACACGCTGGTGGGTGCTCGCGCTCGCCGTACTCTGTGGCGCGCTCGTCCTCTTCCAATTCACCACCGATAGCCCCAACCGCATGGGTCGTATCGAGGCACTCCAAGACCTCGAAGCCTACCGCCGCGATCAGGGGCTCCAGCAATGGGTCGCCCAGCAGGGCTTTGAGCGCGGAGGCACCACTGGCGTCGGACTCGGAGACGGCGCGGAGAAATACGGAGAGCTCCCCTATGCGCACACCGACTTCATCTACGCTATCATCGGCTCTGAGCTGGGCTTGATCGGCACGGCAGGCGTACTCTTTCTCTTCACCCTGATGATGATCTGCGCCATCCTGCTCGCGCTCCACACCACCGACCTCTTTGGCCGCTATCTCTGCGTGGGGCTCGCCTTCACGCTCTTCTGGCCGGCGATGGTCAATATGATGGTCGTCTCGGGCATGCTGCCCAATACAGGTCTCCCCCTGCCCTTCATCAGCTACGGCGGGACGAACCTCATATTCAGCATCGTCGCCATTGGCATCATCACCAGCATCCAGCGATACATCCCCGAGGTGACCACCTACACGCCGCTGCACAAGCTCTTTTCGCCTCGACGCTAATTTTTTTTCTCCACACATTCATACAAAAAGCACCCTATATATGAGCTCCCATCACTCCATCCTCATCGCCTGTGGCGGCACAGGCGGACACCTCTTCCCCGGCATCGCCGTCGCCCAAGAACTCCGCCGCCGCGGGCACAAGCCCACGCTGCTCATCTCGACAAAGTCCGTCGACAGGGAAGGCACGCAGAAATACAACCAGCTCGACTACATCGCCATCCCCGCCGCCCCCCGCCCCTCACTACTCGCGCTGCACAAATGGCCCGCCTTTGCCATCAATCAGCTCAAGACCCTCTTCTTGAGCCGCAGCCTCATCCGCCAGCGCGGCATCCAAGCCGTGCTCGGCATGGGTGGCTTCACCTCCTTCCTCCCCATCGTCGCCGGCGCACAGGAGAAGCTCCCCTGCATGGTGCATGACTCCAATGCGCAGCCGGGCAAGTCCAATCGTCTCACCGCACGCTGGTGCCAGCACATCCTCATCGGACTCCCCGATGCGCAGAGCCACTTTGAGGGCAGAGAATGCATCGTCACCGGCACCCCGACGCGCGAGGAGTTCAACCCGCAGAGCAAGAGCATCCCCAACCGCAGCGAATCGCGCCGCCGCCTCCGCATCCCCGCTCAGGGGCGCCTCCTGCTCGTCCTCGGCGGCTCCCAAGGCGCACAAAAGCTCAATGAGCACATCCTCGCCGCCGCCGCGCTAGACCGCGAGGCGCACTACCTCATCATCTCGGGACGCGCGCATGAGGAAAAACTCCGCGCACAAGCCCAGGAGCAAAAGCTGCGCAACGTCACCATCCTCGGCTTTTGCGACCTGATGCCCGAGGCCTACAGCGCCTGCGACGGCGTCATCTGCCGCTCAGGCGCCTCCACCCTCACCGAGCTCTCCCTGATGGGCAAGGCGGCACTACTCATCCCCTACCCCGCGGCAGCCGACGATCACCAGACCTACAATGCGCTCACCTTTAGCTCACGCGGAGCCGCCCTCCTCTGCCCCGAAAGCGAGCTCAACGCCACCACCATCCACGCCTTTAGCCAAGCCATCATCGGCAACACCGAAAAACGCCGCACGATGGAGCAGGCGATGAAAGCACTCAGCGTCCCCGACGCCGCCTCACGCATCGCCGACCTCCTCTGCCATGCCATCCAGCAGCATTAGCATCAGCATCAGCCAGCAGAGCCTCACCCTACGCGACGCGCAGGGGCAGCCCTGCTGGCATGCGCGCATCTCCAGCGGGGCGGCAGGCATAGGCTGCGAGCCCGAGTCGGGGCAGACCCCGACGGGCTGCTTCCGCATCGCCTCGCGTCATGGCGCAGGTGCGCCGCTGCGCTGCGCCTTCCGCGCGCGACTGCCCTACGCCAGCCTGCCTGAGCAAAGCGGAGAGCAGCAAGACCACATCCTCACACGCATCCTCACGCTCGATGGGCTCGAGCCGCAGAATGCCAACACGCGCGCGCGCTACATCTACATCCACGGCACCGCCGACATCGAGCGACTGGGCACCCCCTGCTCCCATGGCTGCATCCGCCTCGCGCCCGAGGACATGTGCCAGCTCTTTGAGCACTGCCCGCTGGGTACGCTCGTTACGATACATCCCTGAGAGGTGCTATGATGAGTCTGAAAATACTGTTCTTCATCGGCTGTGGCAGCTTCATCGGAGGCGTGCTGCGCTACAGCCTCAGCCGCGCCATCCAGACATGGGCACAAAGCCCGCTGCCCTGGGGCACGCTACTCGTCAACATCCTCGGCTGCACGCTACTCGGAGCACTCAGTGCGCTGCTCAGCGAGCGCGTCACCATCAGTGAGGCGTGGCGACTCGGGCTCACCGTCGGGCTCTGTGGCGGCTTCACCACCTTCTCCACCTTCTCCCACGAGCTACTCATGCTGCTACACCGAGGCGCATGGCTGCATGCGCTGAGCTACTCGGCGGGCAGTTTCGCCCTCTGCATGATAGGAGTCATCAGCGGCTACTACCTCGTCGCACGTCTGTAGCCGCGCATGCGCGCAAAAACGCATTGCCAAAGCCAGCATCTCTATGCTAAAATCTCCCCATGAGAGCAGACGCTATGCTGCATAGGTCAGGGCTCATCTGTATCTCAGACGCACTCTACTTCTTATGATCATCAGACACATCATTTCCTCTGGGATACGCCTCGGTTTCGTCATGGTGGCTCTCGCCTGCGCCCTCGCCTTTGTCGACAACATCATTCTCAAGAAAGCCGACAAGCCCCTCTGCATCCAGAGCGAGCTGCCCGAGGGAGAGCTCTGCATGAGCACGCTGCAGAGGGAATGGGGCGATCGCATCGTCTGGATTGATACGCGGCATGACAAGGATTATATGACAAATCACCTCGTCTTTGCCGATGACCGCATGTTTCGCATCCAGTCAGGCGTATCCACGCAGGAGCAATTCGACGCAGCACTGGCACGCTTCATCGAGGCGGGGGAGAGCGATGAGTGCATCGTCGTCTTTTGCAAGCCTGGCTGCGATTCGGCGCAGGTCATCGCACAGTATCTGCGAAAGGAGCAGGCTCTCTTTGACGCCCCCGTCTTTGTCCTATCACGCGGCTGGGAAGCGCTGCTTGATGCGGGCATCGCGGAGAAGTAATGGAGGGCAACTTTATGCTTGACAGATCATCTCCAATCGCTATCATACGAGGATGATCATAGCTCCTCTCCAATGGAATCTAGGACGACTCAGACGACTAGACTCATGTGTGCGCATTTTGTCAATGAGCGGCTTGCTAGGCTTTCTCTCCCTATCCCAGCCCCTGAGCGCATCGCAGCAATACCCCTCCGATGGGGCGAATTACCAGAGATTCTCCCTCGAGCGTCCCCCGCTGCTCCCCCTGCCCCAGTCCTGCCAATGGACAGATACCTCCATCCGACTCAGCAAGGTAAGCCTCGCACTCCCCGATAAGGCGCAGGATAGCGACAAGATCGCCTTCATACGCTCCGAGCTCGCGCGCTACCTCGTCGACCATCAGATCAAGCTAGTCGAGGCCAAGACCACAGGCGCCTACCCCATCCGATTCGAACTCGGAGCCATCACGCTGCCCGCCGAGGCCAAGCACGCATGGCAGCGCGAGGAAGCCTACCAGCTCTCCGTCACCCCCGAGGGTGTCACTGTCAAAGCCGAGGACGAGCGCGGTCTCTACTACGGCATGCAGACGCTCATGCAGCTGCTCCAGCAGCGCGAGCAGCAGACCAGCATCGCCACCTGCGCCATCACCGACTGGCCCGACTACGAGATACGCGGATTCATGAACGACGTGGGGCGCAACTACATGCCCCTCGACATGATCATGGAGGAGATCGAGACCATGGCGCGGCTGAAGTACAACGTCTACCACTTCCACTTCACCGAGAACTACGGCTGGCGACTCGAGAGCAAGCTCTACCCCGAGCTCAACCGCCCTGAGAACCAAAGCCGCTGGCCGGGCAAGAACTACTCCCAAGAAGACTTCAAAGCCCTCGTCCGCGCCTGCGCACGCCGCAACATCCAGCTCATCCCTGAGATGGACATGCCAGGACACTGCGCCGCCTTTCGCAAAGCACTCGGGCTTAAAAACATGGAAAACGAAAAAGCCACAAAAGCACTCGAAGATCTCATCGCCGAGATGGCCGCCCTCGTCCCCGCCGAGGACATGCCCTACATCCACATCGGCACCGATGAGGTGAAGGCGCACGAGCGCGTCAGCACCGCCACGCTCAAGCGCTACTACGACGCCGTGGAAAAGGCCGGCCGGCAGGTCATCCGCTGGCAGCACGGACTCGCCACACCAAAAGGGGTCCATCCCCCCATCGAGCAGATCTGGACAGGCCGTCTCCTGCGCCGCTCCCATCCCAGCAAGGGCGCACGCTACATCGACTCCCACGAGACCTACCTCAACCACCTCGACCCCTTTGAGCAGGCCGCCACCTTCTACTTCCGCCGCCCCTGCCCCTTCACCCACGCGCAGGGCATGGGTGCTATCCTCTGCTCCTGGCCCGACCTGCCCATGGTCGACAGCCGCAGCCACCTGAGACAGACTCCTGTCTTTGGCAGCCTCGCCTTTGCCAGCGAGCCGCTGTGGAACAACCCGCACCCCGCCTACAGTGGCGACCTTTACAAAGACCCGCACTTCGTCTACTTTTCCAACCTCCCCAGCCAGCAAAACCCGCTGCTGAAGGGATTCGCCGCCTATGAAGACCGCGTCGTCGCCTTCCGCGACCGCTACATGCGTGACAAGGAGTTCACCTACGTCCGCCAAGCCCACATCCCGTGGCGCATCATCGGTCCCTTCCCCCATGAGGGCAAGGTCGAGACCGTCTTCCCCCCCGAAGCCGAGCTCCTACAGGGCAGCAAAGCCAGCGACAGCTACACGTACAAGGGGGAGAGCTACAGCTGGCATCCTGAGCACTACACCGGACACACCATCACCTTCAAGCACTACTGCGACTACCCCACCACCTTCAACGGCGGCTCGGGTTACCCGCACCGCAATCACACCTACTACGCGCTACAATACATCTATTCACCCGAGGCGCAGACTGTGCCCTTCTGGATAGGCGCGCAGACCTGGGCCACGTCCGACCGCCGTCACGGACCCTCGGGTACGCCTGGAGAGTGGCTGTATACCAAGGCGCAATTCTACGTGAATGGCAAGGCCATCGCCGCCCCCGAATGGCAGAACCCCCACGGCAAGCTCGAGCACTACATCGATGAGAACTACCACTACCGCCGCCCCACAGAGGTGAAGCTCAACAAGGGATGGAATCAAGTGCTGGTAAAGAGCCCCAGCCTGCCGCAGATACGCCGCTGGATGTTCACCTTTGCCCCCATCGCATGGGATGGCAAGAAAATAGGTCAGAATGTGAAGGAAGCCGCAGGACTCCGCTTTAGCGTAGACGCCCCCTAGCCACCTGCCAGACCAGCTCTACACAGACCAACACAGACAGCAGCGATGCACACCACATCGCTGCTGTCTGTCTCTATGGGAGAGGAAGAACTCACTCCCCCAGCAAGGCCGCCCACTCCTCCTCGCGGAAACCGGGGTAGGCTGTCTTCTCCGTGACGAGCAGAGGACGCTTCACCAGCATCCCATCACTCGCGAGTAGTACAAGCTGCTCCTGCTCGCTCATCTCGGGGAGCTTCTTGGCGAGCTGGAGCTCACGGTACTTCATCCCGCTGGTGTTGAAAAATCGGCGCAGGGGCAGCCCACTCGCCTGCCACCACGTGCGCAGCTCCTCTTGTGTCGGAGGAGAGTCGACGATAGTGCGGTCAGTGTAGCTCACGCCGCGATCACGAAGCCAAGCCAGAGCCTTCTTGCAGGTGGTGCACTTCGCGTATTGGAGAACAAGTATATCGGACATGCCTGCATTATAAACTAGAATCAGTCTAACATGCAAGTAAATTTGCCTGTCCGTAGTCTTACATCTCGTTACAGCTTGCTTTACTGCCACGCCAGATCAGACCCTATAGAGGTGGTTTGTTATTTGCATAGTGGCATTTTTTCTTGAACCTATGGTGTATTATGCTATAGTGTTCTTATCTTTGACTATGAAAAAGCAATTTCTCATTACTTCGATCTTATCCGTATTCTGTGCTGCTGCCTCTATGTTGGCCGCTCAGACGCCAGACGAGTTGACACTGCGCTATGGCTTCGACTTTGAGGGGCCAGAGCAAACGATGGGTGGACAGGGTGGCTACAATGTCACCAACTCTGCTCTCGAGGCAAACCAAGGTGACGGTGTCTTGGCGAACATAAGTGGCTATCGCAACTATGGCGCAGGTGATGGTATAGAGGGCTCCTTTTCTGCGCGACAGAATGGTGGCAATATGCAAATCACAGAGATGGGGATGTCCGCGTCGAGCGGCATTACCATTGCGCTGGCTTACGATACCAATGATATCACCGGCGCACGCCTTTGGGGCTGCGATCTCTGGGGGCAATCCCGCAGCGTGGTAACAGGTGGCTCTGATTCCAGTCTCATACATCTCTATTATGGAGCAGGTCTGAGTGTCGATGTGACAGGAGCTGATGGCACGTACAATGCGATGGTCATGACGGCAAGCTATGACGGGAGCAATACGCTCGTCACGCTTTCTATTTATGATTCATCAGGTCTCTTGTTGGACTCGGGAGATGTAAGCCTCGCTGGTGATTTAACCATGAACACCTTCCAGCTGGGTGCAAACTCAAAGGACACGGATGTGGACAACTTGCTCATCTACGAGGGGGCGGCTGATATGAATCAATCACAGCTCATCGCCAGTACCCTGCTCACCACGGGCAATATCTCTGACGATAGCCCTCTGCAGTATATAATACCCGAGCCAGGTACAGCGAGCCTGAGCCTCGTCGCCCTCGTGAGCCTGCTTGCGCGCCGCCGTCGCAAGACGCACTGATCCGCAAAAGACTCAAAAGGCTCAAATCGTTACAAGAGCCCTACTCTCGTTTGTCGCGGGAGAGGGTTCTTTTTTGCGTCTGTCACGCGTGCCGCTCACGCAGCCATCATGCTGCGCGGGCGGCGGCGGCGCGCCATCAGTCCCGTCAGCGCGATCAGACTGAGTGTGACCGTGCTCGGCTCAGGGTAGATGAAGTGGATGCGCAGTCCTCCATCCTCGAGCGTGCTGACCACATAGTGCTCATCGCGCACGAGCAGATTGCCACTGAGGTAGAACTCCACCTCATAGCCATCGGTATCATGCACGATGGGGCCTGCGCTATCATCGCTCACGATGAGGTCAAAGTAGTCGTCGCGCGTCGCGCGGTCTATCTCCAAGCGCACGAGGTCAAAGTCAAGCTGCGTCCCTGCCGCCATGACGAGCTGCTCGCCATCATGCGCGAGCAGATCTGTGCCATTGATATCATACATGTCGTAGGCGGAGTAGAGCAGTGTCTTCACATCCACGGAGGCCGCCTCCTGCATCAGCAGAGTGTCATTCACATGGATGGTGTCGCCATAGACCGCCGCTCCATTGCTCATGCGTGTGTCGGTCTGGATGTAGTAGTCACCGCTGCGCGCAGAGTCGGCGAGTCCTGCTTGGTCGAGGTTGATGCCTATCTGGAGATCACCGCCAGTGAACTCGATGTCACCATGGTTGCTAATGGATGTAGCCTCATTGAGGTAGTCTGCGCGCGTATTCACCAGCGAGGTGTTACTGATGGTGAGGCTGCTGTTTTTGAGTCCTGCGGTCGTGACGACATCGTCGTCGAGCGAGGGAGTGTCTGCCTGGTGGGTGTAGCTGCCGAGCTGGACGCGCGCGTTGTCCACCGTGACGTCCCAGTTCTCCACCTCGTCATTGAGGTAGACATCATAGCCCTGCGTCCGATCTGAGGTGGAGCTGATGTTGAGCGTACTCATCGTTCGGGCGTAGATGCTATCGTTGATGGTGATTGTCTTGTCCTGCTGGGTGGTGAGGTGCAGTGTCGTGTTGACCGCATAGATGGCGTTGTAATCCAGCACGCCTCCGCTCACGGAGTAGGTCTTCGCGTCCCATGTCGCGCCTAGCAGGGTGTAGTTGTCACTGATGAGCACATGGCTCTGCTGCGCCTCGATGTAGACGGTCGAGTCCTCGAGGTAGAAGGCACCACCGCGTGCATAGACTTGGTTGCGCATGCCTGAGGCGGCGACGTTGTCCTCGATGGTCGAGTCGACGATATGGATGTCTTGACCGACCTCCTGATCCATGATGGAGAAGAGACCGCCGTAGGCACCTCTCCTCTCCGAGTAGCTGATATTCTCACGCATGTCGCCTTGGATGATGCCTTCTTCATTGCCAAAGTTGCACTCATTGAGCGCGATGGCACCACCGCGCACAGAGTTCAACACGGCGTAGGCGGTGTTGCCCTTGAAGTCTGCGTAGATATTGGACAGATCGGCTTGATACACGCGCAGAGCCCCACCAGCTGCCGCACCTGTCGAGCCACCGATATGCGTGTTGCCATCGGCGTGATTCGCGGTAAAGGAGCCATAGATATCGCCTATCTGACCGCGCTGCCCCACATAGATCGCGCCGCCGTAGCCCGCGATATTGTTGGTGAAGTTCCCATGGATATCGCCGGCGATAGAGAGCTCAGTGCCGCTGTAGATCCTTTCTGAGCCTATATTGATTGCTCCCCCGCGGGCGTAGGAGTCATCCGCGCTGCCTTCCTTCAGATAGACGGCATTGTTGTGGAAATCGGCATAGATATTGCCCACGCTACTACCACCAGCCACCAGCAGGGCGCCGCCCTCAACATTGAGTTTATTGCCATAGACTGTGTTGTTGCTAAAGGTGATTCTATTGTTCTCATCATAGCCTTCGAACTCCAGCTTCGAGCCAACGACGAACAAGAAAGCGGCCCCCGCTTCGTTGGTCGCCGTGCCCTCTGAGTTCTCACTATTGCTAAAGCCGGTGAACTCAGCGATGCCGCTGATCGTCACATGCGTCATCACATGAGCCGCGTCGGTGCCCCAGATCTGAAATCCGTGATGCCCGTTGCCATCCACGATGGTCTTGCCATTGCCCGTGATGGTGATAGTCGGTGGGATATCAGCTCCCGTGTAGTTTTCTATATCTGCCTCCAGCTTGTAGTAATCATCAAAGCTGTAGCTTGACTGAAACATTGGCAGCGTCTAGGATACTCGGCAGGGGCACACTCGCACTGAGGAGTATCTAACAAAATTTGTATTTCGAGGCATGGCGTACTCTGTACTTGCCAGACGATCAGCTATATCCTATAATTCTGATGTATGACAAAATTACAAACCTTATTCTCTTGGGGTCTCGCCCTTGCCATGGGCGGCACCACCTTGGCTGACACCACAGTCGCTCTGCCCCCAGCCCAAAAGGATGGCGGGATGCCTCTCATCGAGACACTCAGCAAGCGTCGTACCGTGCGCGCCATGGACAAGCAGAAGCCCCTCGATATGCAGACGCTGAGCAACCTCCTCTGGGCGGCAAACGGCCTCAGCGATGACAAGGGCCCCCGCACAGCACCCACCGCGGCCAACAAGCTCGAGTATGAGCTCTACGTCGCGATCAATACGGGCGTCTACCACTACGACACCGCGACGCACTCGCTCAAGCTCGTCCTCGCAGGAGACGAAGGCATCAAGCAGGCGCGCTCCTTTGGCTCGACCGAGATCCTGCTCGTCGCCAATAAGAAGAAGTGGGCGAGCGAGCTGCTCGGTCACTGCGATGCCGGCTTCATCGGGCAGAATATCTACCTCGCCTGCACCGCCTTTGACCTCGGCACGGTCTACCGCGCCTCCTTCCCCAAAAAGAAGCTCAACGAGCTCATCCCTCTGCCCGCCGACTGCGAGATCATCTACACGCACTCCGTAGGCTACAAGGCAGAGCCCAAGAAATAAGCTCCTGATCTCCCACCTGCCGAGGGCGAGTACATCACGAGACTCCTCCCCGCAGCATATCGAAAGCCGCAACTCCCCCAAGGAATTGCGGCTCTCTCATTTAGAACACATTGCGAATAAAATCATGACACTGACAAAGAAGTCATCAACAGAGTACTCGCTTCGCGACAAGAGCCCTGTCATTATTGAAGAACGCAGAATAAAATAGGATTCTACAACCAAGAGGAAAAAAATGTCATTTCTCCGCTAATTGCCCCCGTTAGATAGTACCCCCTCCCCCCCCTGCGAAGGACGTCTTTCGCCTTGACAGAAAGGAAAAGTGAGCCTATGATAGATTCCACAATCGACATCGGTCTTTTTTCGCGTTGACGCGTCGTTCTAAAAGAACGAAGGCTATATTTAAACAAGCCACACAGCGACACGCGCCACCTGCTCCATGAGAGAAGATCCCCCCCCCACACACACAGTCGATACTAGCTACGAAATATCAATCCACCCCATCAGAACTCACCCCATGACACCCACCACCATCGCCTCCGATCAGCTCAGTGAGCTCGAGGCACGCATCGCCCGCATCGGCGACTATTTTGCCATCAACGGCGAGTTCCTCCACGGCGAGGAGCTCAACAGCGGCCACATCAACACCACCTACCGCGCCTGCTACCGCACCGAGGACGGTCATGAAGACTACTACATCCTCC
>CAYJLP010000082.1:0-11205 GCA_964371115.1 uncultured Akkermansia sp.
TCGGCGACCTGTTTTGTTTTCCACTCCAGCTGGACGCTGTAGTCGAGGTGCTGGTATTGGCAGCCACCGCAGTAGCCGTAGACGGGGCAGACGGGCTGTACGCGATGGGGGGAGGGCTCGATGACCTCGACGAGGTCGGCGTGCGAGCAGTTCTTCTCATTGCGAAAAATACGAGCCTTGACGCGCTCCCCTGGGAGGCAGGCGGGTACGAAGACGACCCAGCCGTCATGACGTCCGACACCGACGGCCTGATTGGAGAGCGAGTCGATGTGGAGTTCTATTTCTTCGTGGTACTGGAAGGGGTGGGGGACAAATTTTCTGGGAACGTAGCTCATGTAACGAAATTTTATGATTATTTCTAGATTAATTCAGGCGCAAGAGAGAAGATGGAGAGGAGATGGTCAGGGGGTAGCGTGCGGGAGCGGCACGGTGGGCTTGAGCTTGGGCGCACGTAGACCGCGTAGCTCAGGCTGATTGGGGCGCGGAGCGAGCTCTCGCTTGGTGCTGCCGTCCTCCTCCGCTGGTGTATTGACCCCCGGTGTCTTGGGGTGTCGCATAGGGGATATGAGCATGGCTGACGGGGAAAAGGGGGCATCGCCTAGAGCCAAGTCGGGCAGGGCATGACCTCCCGCAGGTGGGCTCATGTCACTGAGCCAAGGGCTGCTCTGTCCCCCTGTGGCGACGCGTACGGTGCTCGTGGGTAGCGCAGGTGTATCGAGCTGTGTGGCGGCTGGAGCTGCGACGGGGTGCTGTAGGGGAGGCGTCTGCCGCGGTGGAGAGGTCGTTGTAGCCGCAGAGCGAGGCTCGCTCGTAGCTTGGGCTGAGAGCTCAGCTGGCTGATGATTCTGAGGATTGATAGAGAGCGTGCGATTCCCCGTGATGGGATAGCCGATGATGCGCTCTGACTCTTTATCCTGAGGGGGGGTGGCTTTTGCCTGCTGGGATGAGTTTTCTTTCTCGTTGGCGATATCGTTCTGCTGCACGAGCTGGCAGGAGCACAGAAGCGTCGTTAGAAAAAATAAGAAGATGTGAGTACGCCTCGTCGAGAGCATGGGGTGAGTCTATCATACATCAGTCAGCACTTCAAGAGCGAAAGGCGTAGAACTCATAAATAGCGGAGGAATCTAGCTAAATAGCGATCTGTGAGATGCTATAGAATAATCGGCTTGATTTTATTTTCCCTCGCTCCTATAATGGAGCGACCTCATGAAGCGATTCCAACAACCTATTTATTATCTACTAGCATGCGCCTTTCTTTCAGGGGGGGTATCAGTAGGTCTGATGTATTATCTCTGCCTTTACCGCAAGACTGAGAGCTCACTTTTCGCTACACGCTTGACTCATGTAGGCTTTGTCCACCCTATCCCTGCTGAGACGCGATGGAATATCCCCGATCACCTAGAGGCGAATTACCCTCAAACTATCATTGGCTATGAGCCTCAGCTTTTTTTGCGCGCTCGAGAGCAGGGGGGGTATGAGATTTTCTTTTATGCCAATCCGCGTCGAGAGGGCGTGCACTATATGGTGCGCGTCAGTGAGATTACGAGTGGTCAGGCAGTTGAATTCGATGATGCTGGGAGGGCTCTCGAGCTGCGCTCCCTCTCGGGTGGTATCGCAAGCTGGGATATAGAGAGCACGCGCCTTCCTCTCCAGCAGGCTACTCCTATTACGAAGCTGATCGGGAACAATGATGCTCCTTATGTGATCTGCGTGGAGATTCTAGATCAGCTATCCCATGAGGTCATTAGCTCGGTGGATTATCTCGTTATTGGCAATCAGTAGTGATGCTTTGTTGCTCAGCAGAGAGTGTCACGCTTTACGTGAAGCTCTGTTGAGACAGCTGGTGTATTCTAGATGCCTCCTCAATGAGTGAGCCGTCGGGTGTGTGTGTGGCTCTTTTGATCAGGCTGCTTACCCATTCCTCGTAGTGCTCGGTGGGGGAGAGGCAGTTGATTTGGGTATCGAGATCTCTCTGTGCCTGATGCTGGCTGATTTGCTCAGAGTATTGTAGGATGAGTGATTTCAAGCTGTCGCAAGATAGCGTGGAGGCTTGTTTGAGATCGAGATATGATTGCTTTAGGTCTATATAAGCCTGTTTCTTATTAATATAGATTTGCTTGAGATCCACATATGCTCGATTCTGATTGATAAAAATCTGCTCTAGCTTGGTGATGTCAGAGATCATGGACGAGTGCTCGCTCTCGTTGTAAAGATGGGAGCTGCTCCTAGAGTGAGGTAATCGTGCTTTGAGCTCAATGTGCTGCGCATTCGCATGTTCCAATTCTGCATGGCGTGCTAGCAGTAGAGCGTGGGCGTTGTCGATGTGTTTTTTAAGGCTTTCAACCTGTTCGTGCTCATCGTTGATCTTCTTTAGGAGGGCGGGTAGCGGATCATCTTGGTTATCGTCGAGATGATTTGACTGAGAGAAAGAGCTCTCTGAGGGGGGGGCAAAGCTGCGCGCTGGGTTCGAGGCATATTGGTTATAGCCAGAGAGATGATTGAATGGTATATCTTTTTTGTTGATCACGATGATGAGGGAGGATAAGAGCTTGATGAAATTGCGAAGATACCTAGTACAATGTACTCATAAAATGCATCACGCATACAGGCGTTTCTGCTCCACTCATGGTGTGTAGAGATAGAAAAAGAAGCCTTGTGACGAAAACAGTTTTATACTAGCACACAGATGTCGTATTGCAAGAGATTTTTCAGAGAAAAATGAGGAATGCTTCTAAGCCATCGACACCTCATAAGTTAATGGCGCAAATCGCTCCATAAGACAAGAGCTACCCCCTAAATCAAGGGGTCTCACTCTGCTGCATTGAGAAAGAATAGTCTTGACACTCACGCGAAAAGCATCTAATCTTGCACAGAATAGCCCACATCTACAGTTATCATGAGCTCGAAAGAAATAATTCTAAATGGTGAAACACGAAAGGGGAAGTACGATTTTAAAAATTCACCACCTTCAGTATCAGCGATAGTGCTGCAACCTTCTGATCTTAGTGATTCTGAACAGGTTAAGAAACTTGAAGAGCTTGAGAAATCCGAACAATCTACTGATCTTAGTGGTCCTGAACAGGTTAAGAAACTTGAGGAGCTTGAGAAATCCGAACAATCTACTGATCTTAGTGGTCCTGAACAGGTTAAGAAACTTGAGGAGCTTGAGAAATCCGAACAACCCAAACAGCCTAAGCCGCCCAAACCGCTGCCTCAGCGGTGTATAGATGCCTTTATAGCGGAGCATGGATGCGTATTTGACTTCATTATTGATGAGCAAGGGCACATACGTATCCAAGAATACCACCCTCAGCCCTGCCAGCGCACCATCATTATCCCTGATTTCGTCTACGGATTTCAGTGCAAAAATGTTTTGGATAATAACGCTACCCCTATCCAGTGCCCCATCTTTCCTCGTCTTGACTCCATTTCTGCCATTCAGCTAGGTACAGGCTTGAGAGACCTTAGCTATATGTTCTATAAGAGCGACGCGACGAGTCTCAACCTCGCGCATTGGGATGTCTCGCAGATTACGAATATGAGGGCACTTTTCTCTCACTCGCAACTCATGGATATTGGTGACTTGAGTCGTTGGGATGTCTCCCAAGTGAGTGATATGAGCTGGATGTTCAACAATAGCTCTATACGACAGGTGGGGGATATCAGCCAATGGCGCGTCGATCGCGTCACTGATATGAGTCATATGTTCGATAGCTCCGCTATTGGCAAGACAGGGGATCTGAGTCGATGGGATGTCTCTCATGTCACTAGCATGGCATGGATGTTCTACCAATCAGGCATCAGGCGAGTGGGTGATCTAGGATGGTGGGACGTCTCACGCGTCACGGATATGAGCTGGATGTTTGCCTTGAGCTCGATTGAGGATGGGATGAATCTCAATAGATGGGATGTGTCATCTGTCTTCGATATGAGTTGGATGTTCTTTTCTATTCGGTTACGTAGTATTGGTAGCTTGGCAAATTGGCAAACATCGCAACTCACCAACTCTAGCTGCCAATTTGCTGAGACGACACTACGAGACTCCTTGCGACTTGATCAGTGGGATACTTCACGAGTGAGGAATATGGCTGGCATGTTCTATTCTAGCAGTATGGAGATAGGCAATCTCGATAGTTGGGACGTCTCCAGTGTGACAGACATGAGTGCGCTATTCTGTAAAAGTCGTATCTCATACCTAGGTAGTCTCAGCAACTGGGCTCCACCGAGCACCGCTAAAAAGAGTAAAATCTTTGATCAATCACTCCTCGGTGATAGCGCTCATTACGACTGGCTTTAGGGGATCTTGCAAAAGACGTGCTGTGTCGCTCATTTTCGAAATCTACAATTCTAATTTTGCAAGGTTCCCTTTTGTCAAAGCAATAACTACTGTCGTAGTAATAATGATCTTGCAATGAATCTGACAGAGTAACCTTTTTCTCCTTCTTTGGATACTTTTTTGCTTGCAGAGAGCCAGTCAATTCTCTACCATCGTGCCACGATGACATCCTCCTCTAGTTCAGAAGACGCTCCTCACGGTCTCCTCCTCGTCGACAAGGACCCTGGCTTTACCTCACACAATGCGGTGGCTCTCTGCCGTCGTGTCTTGAAAACGAAAAAGGTAGGCCACTGCGGCACCCTCGACCCCATGGCGACAGGCATGCTGCTCGTCGTCATCGGCAAGGCGACCAAGCTCCAAGATGCGCTCATGAGTGATGACAAGGTCTACACAGGCACGCTGCAGCTGGGCGCCGAGACGAATAGTCAGGATGCCGACGGCGAGATCGTTGCGGAGCACTCCATTGAGGGGATTACTGAGGAGCAGGTGCGCGCGGCCTTCGAGCATTATCTCGGCGCTTTTGAGCAGGTGCCACCTATGTACTCGGCGGTGAAGATCAACGGTGTTCCCTGCTACAAGCTCGCGCGCAAGGGGCAGGAGGTAGAGCGCAAGGCGCGCCCTGTGACGGTCTTTCGCTACGAGATCTCGCGTATAGATCTCACGACGGGTGAGGTGGATTTCCTCGTGCATTGTACGAAGGGGTTTTATGTGCGCACCTACGCGCATGAGATAGGCCAGCTGCTGGGCTGTGGGGCGCACCTCACGGCTCTGCGCCGTACGCATTCGGGGAGCTTTGATCTGAGCCGTGCGATTGATGTGCCCTCGCTCAAGGCCTGCTCCTGTGAGGAGCTACGCGCAGCGATCATCCCCTTTGAGGAGCTCCAGCAGCTCATCGCACAGAAGAAGTCTGCCGAGTAATTTTTTATCGATCACCCCAGCGTCATGCGTGTCTACACCAGCTTTGAGCAGTTGCGTGAGCTAGAACAGCCCGTTCACTGGGCTCTGGGCTTCTTTGATGGCATGCATCGCGGGCATCGACGCGTCATTGAGTCGCTGCCCTCGCAGGGATCGCTGCGAGGCTTGGTGACCTTTGCCCAGCATCCTCTATCGCTTCTCTGCCCTGAGCGTGCGCCGCGCCTGATCATGGCTGAGGCGTCGCAGAGGCTCGACTATGCGCAGCTCTATGGGGTGGATGTGGTGCTGATGCTGGATTTCACCGCTGAGCTGGCGGCACGTACGCCTGAGGAGTTTTTGGATTTGCTCGCGGAGTCGTCACGAGTCTGTGGCGTGAGCTGTGGGGCGAATTGGCACTTCGGCCGTGGAGGTATTGGCAATGGTGATTTTTTACGAGCCTATGCGCAGGAAAAGGGTTGGCAGGTCTGCGTCACGTCTCTGCTGGAGGAGGGGGAGCGAGTGATCTCTTCTTCTCAGATCCGCCAGCATCTCGAAGCGGGCGCGCTCGGCGAGGCGGTGCAGCTGCTCGGGCATCCCTTCTGCCTGCGCGGGGAGGTGATCTATGGTCAGCAGCTCGCGCGCCAGTGGGATTTTCCCACGGCGAATATAGCAATCACACCGCAGACCGTCGCCTTGCCTCGTGGCGTCTATGTCGTTCGCTCAGTGCTCGGCGGCGAGCTCGTGCGCGGCGTGGCGAATCTGGGACTGCGCCCGACGATAGAGGAGCAGGGCAAGCGCCTGCTGCTTGAGACGCATTTCCTTGATTGGGAGGGGGATCTCTATGGGCAGATTCTCGACGTGGAGCTGCTGCACTTCCTCCGTGCCGAGCAGCGTTTTGGCTCTCTGGATGAGCTCAAGGCTCAGATTGCAGCCGATGCACGAGATGCGCGATGTTGGTAGGGATTGCTCTGATTCTAGACTGATATTTCATGCTGAATAGTGATGATCTGTTTAGATTGTTTTTGAGAGGCGTAGTTCGCGTTCTCGAAATTGTAGATATATAGCTTTTTTTGCTTGATGTTGCAGGGTTGAATATGTTATCTTTGCTTTGTATAAGCGTACACAGCGATAGCTTTCTTTGTATCTATTAAAAAAACTAAATATTATGAAATTACATCTCCCTAAGAGACTTTTTACAGCATTGCTAGCATGCTGCTCTCTCACAACATCTTTTGTGACAACGGTTACTAGCGCGACTATGGTCGTGGGTACTGTGGTGTTTACCCTCGCGCCGCAGGAGGCACAAGCGCGTATCTTTACCTGGACTGGCGCGACTGATGGTAATGCGCACATCGCGGGGAACTGGACGACTGACGATGGCGGGACGTTCCAATGGGACGGAGCCGGTGACCTCGGGATTAGCACGGCTAGCAATGGAACTAATATTTTGCAATTTACAGATGCTACTGTTACCAATAAAGTGGTTGAAACGGGGTTTGCTCCGTTAAAGATATCTGGTATTAATGTAGAGGTTGGAGCTGAGGGGTATACACTCAGGAGAAATAATAGTGCCTACGCCCGCTCAGCGTTTTGGCTTGCGAGTAGCGAAGCTGATGCCGCGGCTATAGGAGGTGTCGCTGGGAAGACGAACTTTATCATCGCCGAAGATTTTTCTCTCGGTACGACCGATCGCCGCTGGACGGCATGGCAGTATGCAGCAGGGGCAAATTATGATATAGCCGATACGAAAACGCTTTCTATTGTCGCTCCTGAGATGACGATCAACGGGACTGCTCCGACGGAGAATTATGAGCATGTCGTTCAGGGAGGTGGTACGCTGGATCTGAATCTGAATAATTATGACCTCTCTCGTAGTTCCAATTGGACAGTGCAGGATGACTCCACCATCCAGATGAGTGCTCTCGCCGCAGGTGGCACGGTCACCTTTGGCGCGTTGAACATGAATGGTGGCAATATCAATATGGGCACGGGCAACTCCACGCTCACGTCTCAGATGGTCGTGGGCACAGGTGGTGCTACCATCATCGGTGGTGATACTAATGCAGGTGGAGTGACAACATTGACAGGGACGGTCACCCTGAATGGTGGTCAGTTGACACTCAACGGTAATTTTAAACTCTCGGCGGATCTGGTCTTTGATCTCGGCGTAGGAGAAACCGTAGCAGATAACACCTATACGCTCTTGACTCGTACGAGCGCAGCAACGGATGTTGAGTTCTCCATCAGTGATCTTAATATCGCGCACATTGGCAGTGATCTGCGACTTTCCAAGCTCGAGTGGGTGGGCAATGAACTTAAATTGACAATTGCTGAGCCCACAGGGCAAAATCTCTCTATCGACGCAGGTGATCTCACTTGGGATGCAGATGCCGCGACGACCCCATGGACCGCAGGCGGTGTCGAAGCCTCCGCTTCATTCGCTGACGGTGATATTGTTACCATCGGGGCGGCTGATAGTGCAGGTGGCACGATCACGCTTGCAGCTGATGTTGAGCCACTCCGCGTCACGGTGACAGGTGACGGCTCATGGACGATCGCAGGTGCAGGTAGCCTTGCAGCTGGAGCATTGATCAAAGAGGGCACGAGCACTCTGACTCTCCAAACGTCGAACAACTACGCAGGTGGCACAACACTCACAGGTGGCACACTCATCCTTGATGCAGACTCCGCTGCGGGCACAGGCGCCATCTCCATAAGCGGAGCAGATACAGTTCTTGAGATGCGCGATCTCGCCGCCCTCGGAGCTGCGAATATCAACTATACCTCTGGCACGATCAAGTATGGTGCTGGTATGACAGATAGCCTGCACGACAAGATCACCGTGACTGGAGACGCGGGTCCGCTCACACTCGATATCAATGGCAATAGTGTGACCTGGGGTGCGGCCATCGCGGGCAACTTCTCTATTCAGAACACAGGTACCGATGCGGCGAGCTTTGGCTATGCGTTTGACATGGGCACAAAGACGGTGAACATCGGTGCGAATGCCACCGTTGTTTCCACGATATCTACCACAGCTCAAGCGGCGTCTGGCTTCAATATTACAGGTGAAGGCACACTGCGCATCGAGAATACGGAAACCTATACACTCTATGCGACGGCAGGCTTCACGGGGACGGTTGAGGCGACAAATGGTTCGCAGCTCGTCGTCCTGAACCGCCACAACACGGCCGACGATCGCTTTATGCTCGTCACCGAGGACGTCGAAGCAGAGGCAACAAATATCCAAGCGATCGTGGTAGGTGGAGCTGGTTGGAATTCCAACTCAACGCTCTATCTCAGTGGTATCTCTGGCTACAGTGATATTTCTGTAGCAAATGGCACCCCCACCAATCGAGGTATCAATATCCTCATGACAGAGGACAATACCTTCCATGGTAATTTCTATGAGGCCAATGGCGCCACAGGTGCACGCATGGGGACGCTGACCATAGGTGGCGCGTTCACGTTCACCTGGACGGGGATGACTACTAGTGGTACATATGGCAGCATCGGCACGAATGCCAAGCTCCTTGTACAAGGTGGTACGACGATGAACTTCGCGACCAATGACGCAGGTACAGGTGGTGCTCAATGGGCAGATGATATCACACTCGAGTCAGGCAGCAAGCTGCTCATCTCTCGTACAGACAACCTCGGCTTCATGCAGCTGGCTACAGGCAACGAAATCACGGGTGCAGGTCGCATTGAAATCTCTGGCAAAGCGATTCTCCAAGGTGCCAATACCTATACGGGGGGTACCAAGGTGGTGTCGGGCGGTGCGCTGACAATCAACACGGTCAGTGCACTTTCTAGCGGTCAGATCAGAGTCGATGCAGGCGGTAGCCTGACTGCGGCAGTGGGCTTCACCCAAGCTGCAGGTCAAAGCGTGACAAATGCTGGTACGCTCACTCTTGGAGGCGCACTCGCACTCAACGACACGCCCGTGGTCAACACAGGCAATGTCGTCTTCAATGCGGATACGCTCTTCGATCTCACCTCGGTAGCGGGTGTCACTGATAGCGGAGTCACAACCTACACACTCTTTACTGATGGAGGCACGCTCGACTTCACGGCATTGGATGCCAGTGGTATGCTGGATTTCTCCCAGATATTGGGCGTAGAAACTGCTGGCCTCATGTGGACGCTGAATGCCGATGGTACGATCACGAGTGAGCTCGACGTCAATAATCGCATCTTCAAAGGTGGCCTCTTGGCATGGAATATTGGCTCCGAGTTCGACGGTGGCGCAATGTTCGAAATGGGCAATTCCGTGACCTTTAATACCGCCGATGCGGATGTGACCCTAGCGGCATCCATTGAGGCAGGCGCGATTCGAATCATGGGCGTAGAGGTAGACTACACAGGTGGAGCCTACACCTTGACGACTCCCACTATTTCTTTAGAAGACGGTGGTAGCTTCATCCAGAATGACACAACGCTATCCGATGCTACAGCCTTCTTAGGCGAGCTCGGAACCTCGTTGGTATTCAATATAGGTGATGGCAACAGCATCACACGCAACGATCAGCTTGTCGACTTCTTCGGCGATGTCATCGTGCGCAGCGGTGAGCTCGTACTGGACAATCCAGCTATGAGTATGAACTCGCTGACTGTTGAGGCAGGTGCCATATTAACGAGCCCTGATATCTCATTGAATGTAGATGCCGATATTGCTATCGTGCTCCAAGGCTCAGAAGACGACGCGACTCAACAGGCGACGTGGAATACGGGGAACTCGACCGTTTCTGGTTCTGTGACGACCTCGGGCTACGCCACCATTAACGCAGATACAGTTCTCTACCTCGCGGACACCTTGACTAGCACAGGTGAGCTTACGATTAATATCGATGCGAATGATGTAGAGCTCCGAGGCGAGGTTGCTGGCTCTGGTGTGATACGCAAGACGGGTGCGGGTGCTTTGGAGATCTTCCAAGCGAATCAGACCGTCAGTCACACAGGCTCTCTGATCATCGAAGAAGGCTCACTCGTACTTGGCGCAGGCTTTGGCTCGACGATGACCGTAGCCCTCGACTCCATTACTATGGAGAGTGGTACGACACTCAATACCGCGCTGAATCCTGGCTCTGAAATCTCATCAACAGACCTCATTCTCAAAGGGGCTACGGTCGCGCATGGCAACTTTGATGCCGGTGGTGATAATGTAGTTCAGTGGGATGAGCTCATCCTTACAGGGGATAATACCTTCACGATAGGAAATAAGGGGCGCTTTGAGTTCTCCGCACTGACGGGCACAGGTAATATGACTGTCGGTGGTACATTCACAGATGGAGGGCAGGATAATTACATCAGTCTCAAACAAATCCGTGATTACGAAGGTACATTCACAGGCTCGACCAATGCGCTGTACACGACTGTTGTCGAGGACGTCTACCAGAGTGCTGGCAAGCAAGGTGTCCTCGCAGGCTCCGATGTGAGGAGTACGAACTTCACCATGTCTGGTGAGGGTAGCCTCGAGATTCAGACGAACCTCACGGCGAGCAGCTCTGTCATGCTCTCAGGTGGTAGTCTCACGATACTTGGAGATGTCAGCACCTCCGTACTGGCCAACAATAGTACAGGAGCTGTGAACTTTGGCTCACTGACGATGGATACAGGCTCTCTGTTGCAGATGAGCTATGCAGGCACCTTTGGCGTCACGACATATAATCTGACGGGCGCAATCAACCTGCTCTACACGAATATGACCTCGGTGCTCCAGCTCGACGCGACAGCTCTCGCAGGTGTCACGGCTCTTAGTATTGACCTGACGGGATATACTCTGGATGATCTCACCAATGGGGTGAATCTGGGGATCAGCACCGAGTTCGACGAGGCTGCTCTGAACATCCTTGGATTGGACGGCTACGCGCTTGATGATACGGGAGATTACTATATCCTCACAGCGACAGAACTTCCTACGGTACAATGGGATCCCAATTGGGGTACGCTCGTGCTTGCCTCACGTCCTATTG
>CAYJLP010000083.1:0-339 GCA_964371115.1 uncultured Akkermansia sp.
CTGCCCAGCAATCCGGATTCTGCCTCCTGCTCAGTGCCCCCACAGGATCGGGGAAATCGACGCGCGTCGCGCACTACCTCCACGAGGCGGGTTGCACGCGCCGCGGCATGGTGCTCGTCGTGCAGCCGCGTCGCCTCGCGGCACGCCTCCTCGCGGGCTATGTGGCGCAGCAGTGGCCGTGCAAGCTCGGCGACGAGGTCGGCTATGCCGTGCGCCATGAGAGCAAGTACCGCGACTGGACCTCTGTTCTCTTCATCACCGATGGCGTGCTGGAGCGATGGATGGGACGCGACGGGCAGCTAGAGGGCATCTCCGCCATCATCTTTGATGAGGTACACG
>CAYJLP010000083.1:349-11087 GCA_964371115.1 uncultured Akkermansia sp.
CGCGTGCCCTCCAGATGCAGACGAGCACACGCCCTGATCTCGGCATCGTCGTCATGTCGGCGAGCCTCGAGCTCGACAAGCTCCAAGACTACCTCCCGCAGGCCACCCTCGTCCAAGCCGAGGGGAGGCTCTATCCCGTCGATATCGCCTACCGTCGCCCCCTGCCGCGCCGCGACGCACGCGGCGCGATGATGGTGCCCCCTATCTGGGATCTCGTCGTGGAGGCGATCAGTGACGCCATCAGCGAGGGGGAGCAGGGCGACATCCTCGTCTTCCTCCCTGGTAGCCATGAGATACGCCGCAGTGATGAGGCATTGCGCCGCCTGCGCTGTCTGCATGATTGGGATATTTTCCCCCTGCATGGGCAGCTCACCCCCGAGCAGCAGCGCGATGCGGTGCAGCTCGGCGTGCGTCCACGCGTCATCCTGAGCACCAATATCGCTGAGACCTCGCTCACCATCGAGGGCGTGCGGCTCGTCATCGACAGTGGCCTTGTGCGCGAATCTCGCTGGGAAGCAGCGCGCGGGCTCGCGAGCCTGCATCTCGTCGGCATCTCGCAGGCACAATCCGACCAGCGCGCAGGCCGCGCAGGGCGCGTGCAGGCGGGACGCTGCCTGCGCCTCTGGAGTGAGAGTGAGCAGCAGAGGCGCGCCCCCTTCCCCGCGCCTGAGGTGCATCGCGCCGACCTCAGCGCAGCACTGCTCAATCTCCTTGCATGGGGCTGCGTGGGACTCGAGGGCGAGGGCAGTATCCAATCATTCCCCTGGCCAGAAGCCCCTCACCCCGCATCGGCGGCTCAGGCATGGCGCAGCCTCGAGGAGCTCGGCGCCATCACGGAGCAAGGTGCGCTCTCCCCTCTCGGCGAGCAGATGCGCCACTACCCATTGCCCCCCATCCTCGCGCGCCTCATGGTCGCGGGGAAGGAGGCTCGCTGCACCGCTGAGATGGCCGCCATCGCTGCACTCATGGGAGGTGAGCGCATCGCGCGTGCCGAGGGACTCTCAGAGAAGCTCAACGAGCCTGGTGACTATAGCGACTTTCAAGCCGAATGGCGCGCCCTACGCGCCGCCATCAGTGCGCGCTACGACAGCCGCAGCTGCACCGCTCTGGGCATCTCCGCGCGCGCCGCACGCGAGATCGCGCAGAGCTACCGACAGCTAGGCATGGCGCGGCAGGAGCCCGACTTTGACCTCCATCGACGCGCCATCACACGCGCGCTCATTGCCTCCATGCCCGAGCACCTCTGCGTGGTGAATAGCCGCGCGACACAGACTGCGCGTCTGCTGGGGAAGAAAGCGGGCAAGCTGGAGTCAAGCAGCGTCGTCGCGCGCAAGCGAGACACGAGAGCGAGCAAAACAGCTGCGGAGAACATGTTCCACGCGGCCGAGATCCTCGAGGTGGGGGCGCGCAGCGTCGAGATCCGGCTCTCGCGCTGCACGATGATCGAGGAGGAGCTACTCGGGGATCTCGACCAGACCCCGCGCGACTACGCGCAGTACGACAGCAGCCGCAAGCGAGTCATCAACAGCCGCCAGCTGCTCTACCGCGACGAGCTGCTCATCCATGAGCAGGAGCAGGGCAAGCCCGATGCCGCCGCAGCAGCAGAGATACTGGCTACGGAGCTCATCAAGGGAAAAACGCCGCTCAAATCATGGGATGGCCACGTCATCCAGTGGGTGAACCGCCTCCACTGCCTGCGTACAGCCATGCCTGAGCTCGAGCTGCCCAGCTTTGGCGAGGAGGACAAGCAGGTCGCGCTCACCATGCTCTGCGAGGGGGCGACCAGTCTGAAGGAAATTGAAAACCGCCCGCTGCTGCCTATCCTGCGCGAGTGGCTCTCGCCATGGCAGCGCGACTGTCTAGATCGCTATGCGCCGCGCAGCCTGAAGCTCGCCAATGGGCGTGAGGTGAAGCTGCTGTACCGCGAGGATGGCACCCCCTGCTTTGGGCTGAAGTGTCAGCTGCTCTTTGGCGTGTGTGAGACACCGACCATAGCAGAGGGGCGCATCCGCTGTCTGGTGGAGATCCTCGCCCCGAATCAGCGGCCCTATCAAGTCACCAGTGATTTGGCTTCTTTTTGGAAGTCAGGCTATACCCAGATGAGAAAAGACCTCGCGGGTCGCTACCCTCGTCATGATTGGCGAGAGCAGCCACACGAGGGGATATAATGGGACGAGTACGCGCAGTCAAAATCATCATATCGAGTACGCAGAGCCTGTTTACTTCACCTCTCACAAAAAATCTCTGCTTGGAAGGCACCCCGCTTGGGCGCACGTAGGAGGGAGAGCTCTCCGGTGAATATCCCATCGAGCTCAGCAGGGAAGGCGGGGAGCAAGATCACACGCTGGGCGCCGAGATCGAGCAGCCATTGCACATCGAGGATGGGCTGCGTGTTATTGTAGCCCAGAATGATGCTCTCCGCCTCGAGCGCGACACCCTGCGCCCGCCAGTAGTCCAGCGTGGCGGCGGAGGCATTGCCTATGTAGAGCAGCCTGCTGCCTCCTGCTCGCCAGAGGACGAGAGGTGCGCGATCATCTGCCGAGGCGCGCCGCTCGTGGACGAGCTGCGCGGGGTAGAGCGTCCAGCTGAGCTGCTCGTTGCCCGCGGTGTGAAAATGCCGCGGTGCCGCGCGCGGCGTGAGGGTGGGGGACTGCATGCGCGGCCAGAGCGCGCGCAGCGCGTCGAGCCTGAGCTGCTGATCACGTGACGCAGGCAGAGCGAGGGCGAGTCGCGGCTCGTAGCCCGACGAGAAGAGCGCAGGGCGGACGCGCCAGCGCGTCGAGGTCTCATTGCC
Organism: uncultured Akkermansia sp.; assembly: GCA_964371115.1. Classification (GTDB taxonomy): domain Bacteria; phylum Verrucomicrobiota; class Verrucomicrobiia; order Verrucomicrobiales; family Akkermansiaceae; genus Akkermansia. Next base: position 3,144 of record CAYJLP010000083.1, read on the forward strand.
CTCCATGAGCAGCAGCCCCCCGTTGCCCAGCATCGTCGCACTCTTGCCAAAGCCTAAATCCATCACCATAAAGCTCCCCTCCTCAGCAGGAGGCTGCGTCGGCAGATATGCCCCAGGCAAGGCTGCCGCCCAGCCCACCACCGCCAGCAGCCAGCCCGCGCACTCCAGTGCCACCGCATCCACGAGCGCGCCCAGCCACGGCACAGGCGCGCAGAGCAGCAGCAGCAGTCCGCTGCCCATGACGAGAGGGAGTAGGGGAGTGATGAGGATATTGGTCAGCATCCCTAGCGCATTCCATGAGCCAAACAGCCCCATCATCAGCGGCAGAGAGCCCAGCCATGCGGCAGCAGAGATGAGTAGCGTGCCACGCAGAGCCCTGTCCCATGAGCTCCTCCTGCGCTCGCCTCGCGTGTAGTACGCAATGGGGATGTATGCATCAGGAGCGATCCACCCTGACTCATGCCGCGTGAGCCCCATCGCCGCGAGGATGGCCGCATAGACGACGAATGACAGCAAAAAGCCCGCATGATGCAGCTGCAAGGGATCAATGAGCAGCGTGATGAGAGCCGTGCCACTCAGCAGATTCATCGGTGAGACCTGCCGCCTCGCGACGAAGCCCAGCAGAAAAAGACTCATCATCAGATACGCCCTCAGCGACGACACCGCCATGCCCGTGAGCAGTATATAAGCCCCCGTCAGCACGAGCACCACCAGCGCACAGCAGCGCGAGGGGACGCGCACCACGCGCAGCAGCAACCAAAGAAATCCCGCGACGAGCCCCACATGCAAGCCACTCACCGCAAAGGCATGCAAGCTCCCGCTCCATTGAAAAAGCTCCAGCGTCTCCTGCTCCGCCTGCCCCCTCTCCCCCAGCACGAGAGCCGCGAGCACCTGACGCCGCGCATCCTGCGCCTGCTGGGGCGCGATGAGGTGCTGCACCAGCCGCTCGCGCCAGCGCGCCGCCTCCCCGCGCAGCATCGCCCAGGAGAATGGACGCCCGAGCACCTGCTGAGACACCACCTCCACCGAGCATGCCACCGCATGAGTCCTCAGCCAGCGCGGCCTATCAAAGCGCCCCGGTAGCTCATTGATCTGAGCCTCATAGGCGACGCCCTCCACCTCGACGAGATCGCCGAGCTGCCCGAGTGTGTCGGGGTGTGGAGTCCGCAGCTCCACCTTCACAGGAGCTGCGTGTTCTAATTCTAAAAAAGCACTATAGGACGACACCCGCACCAGAGTGCCGCGCAGCCGCAGCTCGGGCGCATCGCGCAGCTGCTCATGCACGCGCTGCCATGTCTCGTGTAGATGATGCCGCTGGATAGCAGCCAGCCCCGCGGCCAGGACGCAGAGCAGCAGGAGAGCGGCGCGCTTGTGCAGAGCACACAGCAGGAGAGCGAGGAGGGTGAGGAGGTAGAAGCCCGCATGCTCCCCGTAGCCCAGATGCACCCCTATGAGTGCCACGAGCACTAGACTCAGCGGGGTACGCGCAGGGATCGCACGGAGGGCACGCGCGAGCAATGGGAGAAAATCCGACAAGACAAGAGAGCGAGACAAGAGAGCGAGACAAGATAGCGAGACAAGAGAGCGAGACAAGAGAACCGCGATGCGCGCCGCCTCGCGATCAGGGCTTGTACACCATCACCGGACCTGTCTGCATGGACTGCACCGCCGCGATGCGCTGCCGTGCCGCGATGACCAGATCCGCCCCCTGCTCGACCTCGGCCAGCGTCAGATTCCTATTAAATGAAAAACGCAGAGCCTCACGCGCTTCTGTATCCGATAGCCCCATCGCGGTGAGGATGTGGCTTGGGCGTGGATTCGCACTCGCGCAGGCCGAGCCCGCTGAGCAGAGCAGCCCCGAGGCCTCCAGCAGCAGCGACAGCGACTCCGCGCGGACGCTGGGGAAGCGCAGATTCGCCACCGACCCGAGGCGCGGAGCCTCACGCCCCTGCACCACGAGCTCACATCCCGCAGCCCGCAGGCGCGCGATGAAGGCATCGCGCAGCTCATGCAGCCGCGCGTAGCTCGCGGCCTCCTCCAGCGCGCGCTGAGCCGCGACGCCGAATCCGATGATGCCCGCCACATGCTCCGTGCCCGCGCGCCGCGCCGACTCATGACTCGAGCCGTGCATGTAGGAGCGGTAGGGCACGCCACGGCGCACGTAGAGCGCGCCTACGCCCTTGGGACCATGGATCTTGTGCGCGGTCAGTGAGAGCAGGTCAATGGGGTAATCATGCACCGCGATAGGCATCTTTGCCACCGTCGCCACCGCATCCACATGCAGGCGCACCCCTGCCTCGCGGCTGAGGGCGGCGAGGCGTGCGAGATCCTGCACCACGCCTGTCTCGGCATTCGCCCAGCTCAGCGTCGCGCCCTGATGCGGTGAGAGGAGCTCTCTCCATGCCTCCTGATCGATCAGCCCCTGTGCATCGACGGGGCAGAGGTGGCGCACGTGGGGTGAGTTCAGCGTTGCATGGTGATCCGTCGCGCAGGCGAGACACTCGCCCATCTGCGCGAGAGCCGTGTTGCTCGCCTCCGTCCCTCCAGAGGTAAAGACGATCTCATCCGCCTCCGCGCCGATGAGCGCGGCTACCTGAGCGCGCGCCTGCTCGATCGCCTCGCGCACGCGCTTCGCTGGGCCGTAGCTCGCTGAGGGATTATAATACTGCTCCTGTAGGTAGGGCAGCATCGCCTCGAGGACAGCGGGGTCGAGCGGCGTTGTTGCATTGTTGTCCCAATAGATCATGGTTTCGCGCATTAAAATAACAATCAATCCTCGGAGTCGTCCGAGTCATCTGAATCATCCGTATCGCCGACGATGTCCTCATCAATGCGGTCGAGCATCTGCGTGAGCTCGTAGGACTGCACATCCGAGTCGTAGAGACGCTCCAGCTGCTCGCTGAGCGCAGCGATGAGTTTGTCGTACTCCTTCTGGTACTCCTGCTTGATCTGATCGTAGGCGCGCTGGGCGCGGATCTCGCCGACGGGTAGCGTGTCTTCGTTCACCTCGTCGTCCTCGTCTGCCTCTTGGGAATTATTCGCCATGCGCTCGTAGGTCTCGTTGGACTCGGGCAGCAGACGCTTGAGATCACGGCGCCCCTCGGCGACATCGTCTTGGTGGCGGATCTTTTTGAGCACTTGGAGGATATCGCGGTAGTTCTCCATGTCGAGCTTGAACTCATCGCGAGCATCGGCGAGCTCGGCGCGCGAGATCTTCTTGGCTAGCTCACGCTCGCGCTCGCGCTCAAAGGCTGTTTTGCTGCTGCGCGCCTCGTCATCTGAGGCGGCGAGAGGGGAGAGTGTGGCGGTGCTGATGAGCGAGACCAAGAGACCGGGGATGAGGTACTTATTCATAATCTTATTAACGGGTGTGAGGAACTTTTACAATGGATAAAAGGGAGGGAAAAAAAAGAAAGGGAAGAAAAAAAATTAGGCCGAGGTCTTGACCCTCTTGAGCAGCTCGCAGACCGCAGGCGGCACACAGGCCTCAGCCCAGCGCTCCCAACCGGGAAAGCCCACAAAACCGCGGACGATGGACGAGGACACCTGCTCGAACTCACTGGGAGCCATGAGGAATACCGACTGAATACGCTGCTCCATCTGCGCATTCATCCGCGCGATGGTCTTTTCGTATTCAAAGTCCGTCGTGTTGCGCAGACCGCGCAGCAGGAACGTCGCCTGAGCCTCTTGAGCAAAATCAATGAGAAAGCCGTACTCCACGACCGCGAGGCGCACATTGCCCGGCAGCTCCACGAGCAGCTCCTCGAGGACATCGCGCCGCTGCTCCATCGTGAGGTAGCCAGGCTTGTCCGCATTGACGGCGAGAGCGACGACGAGCTCGTCAAAGAGCAGAGCCCCTTGGCGCATCATCCAGAGGTGACCTTTGGTCGGCGGGTCGAAACTACCCGCGTATACGGCTATCCTAGACATGTGTCCAAGATAGAAGCTTTTGCGCCTGAGGTCAAGTACTTTTTCCCACCCTTGGGAGCGATCGTGAGGCGGAGACATCTCGCGCGCATCGTGCGTGAGAGAAACGCGCGCGGGCGTCTGGGAGGAAATATGACAACACGATGATCGATGCGAGAGCTTCTCAAGACTTGACTTTTTTTTCTAAAGGGTTATATTTTCTCCTTGTATGAAAGAGCAGATAGCTAGCATCCAGTCTGAGGCACTCACCCTGATTGCCACCTTGGCGGACATGAAGAGCCTCGAAGAAGCCCGCGTGGGCATTCTCGGTAAAAAAGGAAGCCTCACTCAGGCGCAGCAGGGCATGCGCGATGTGCCCAAGCAAGACAAGCCCGCTGTCGGCGCTCTGCTCAATGAAGCACGCAGCACCATCACCTCCGCTCTCGACGCACGCCGCGACGCCATCCAAGTCGAGCTCGATGCCGCCGCCGTCGCGGGCATCGACATCACGCTCCCCGGTGCCAGCATCCACGAGGGCGGCGTCCACCCCATCACCCAAGTACGTGAAGAGGCAGTACGCGTCCTGCGCCGCATGGGCTTCAGCCTCGCCGATGGTCCCGAGATCGAGGACGAGTGGCACTGCTTTGACGCGCTCAATACTCCCGAGGATCACCCCGCTCGCAATGAGAAGGATACCTTCTACTTCGACAGCGGCAAGCTGCTGCGCACCCAGACCAGCACCGTGCAGGCGCGCGTCATGGAGAAGCAAGCGCCCCCCATCCGCATCATCTGCCCCGGCTCCGCCTTCCGCCGCGACGCGATTGACGCGACCCACCTCTCCGCCTTCAACCAGATTGAGGGTCTCTATGTGAACAAGGATGTCAGCATCGGCGAGCTCAAGGGCACGCTCGAGTACTTCCTCAAGGCACTCTTTGGCAGCGAGACCGCCGTGCGCTTTCGCCCCCATTTCTTCCCCTTCACCGAGCCTAGCTTCGAGATCGACGTGCTGCTCCAAGCCGCAGGTCAAGCCCCCCGCTGGATCGAGATCGCAGGCTGCGGTATGGTCAATCCCGCTGTGTTTGAAAACATCGACGAGCAAACAGGTAAGGACACCTACAAGGGCATGACAGGCTTCGCCTTCGGCATCGGTCTGGAACGCCTTGCGATGATTCGCTGGGGGATACGCGATATCCGCCTGCTCATCGAGAATGACATCCGCTTCCTCTCCCAGTTCCAATAAAAAAAAGAGAGTCCACCCCACGCAACCCCCATCCAAGCACACAGATTTTAATATGAATATCTCCCGCAACTGGCTCTTTCAATACATCAAGATCGACCACCTCGACAAGCAGCAGATCTCCGATATGCTCACCTTTGCCGGTATCGAGGTCGAGGGCATCACCGAGCGCGGCATCAGCCACGACAGCGTCGTCGTCGCCCGCGTCATCGAGAAGACTCCTGTCGAGGGCAGTGACCACCTCAATGTCTGCCAAGTCGATGCCGGTGAGGGCAGCCTCCGCCAGATCGTCTGCGGCGCGAGCAACTATGTCGTCGGTGACCTCGTCCCCTGCGCACTGCCCGGCTCCGTGCTCCCTGGTGATTTCACCATCAAGGAGGGCAAAATGCGCGGCCACGCCAGCAACGGCATGCTCTGCTCCGCCTCCGAGCTCGGTGTCCTCGATACGGTCGATGGTCTCTGGATCCTCCCCGAGGACAAGACACCCGGTACTCCCGTACGTAGCTTCATCGACAGCGACACGATTTTTGAGCTCGAGATCACGCCGAATCGCCCCGACCTGCTCAGCCACTGGGGCATGGCGCGCGAGCTCGCCGCCATCACGTCCTGCGAGCTGCTGACCGATCCCGCCGTACAGGCGACCAGCACGCTCCAGACCGCAGCCGCGACCAGCGAGCAGATCAAGCTCTCGGACACGGATCTCTGCCCCCTCTACACCGCCACCCGCATCAGTGGGGTGAAGGTCGCGCCCTCGCCCGAGTGGCTCGTCGAGCGACTCGTCTCCATCGGTCTGCGTCCTATCAACAATATCGTCGACATCACGAATTATGCTCTGTTCGAGCTTGGACACCCTCTGCATGCCTTTGACGCGGCGAAGCTGCAAGGCGGCATCGAGGTACGCCGTGCAACGCCGGGTGAGAAGTTCACCAGCCTCATGGGCGATGAATACAGCCTGGAGCAGGGCGAGCTGCTGATCTCAGATGCCAGCGGCGCAGCTCTCGCGCTCGGCGGCGTCATGGGTGGGCTCGACTCGGGAGTGACGGAGGAGACGACGGACATCGTGCTGGAAGCCGCTTGGTTTGAGCGCAGCAACATCCGCTTCACCTCGCGTCGCCTCAGCCTCAGCTCGGATTCTTCCTATCGCTTTGAGCGTGGCACATCCCCTTGGAATGTCCTGCGTACAGCCGCACGTGCGATTGAGCTGATTTTGGAATGCGCTGGCGGCACAGCCGAGCCTCTCCTCATCGGAGGAGCCGCGCCCTGCCTCGTCGATGAGAGCAAGGCGACGCAAGCCACTGTCTTGGAACAGGGTGGTGACGCAAAGCTTTATTATGCGCTTGATCAGGTCAATCTCGACTGGGCTGAGCTCGACCGCATGACACAGGGCTCGGTACCTCATCTGGAGGCCGCCGCTATCCTGCGTCGCCTTGGGCTTAAAGATATTGATCAGAAGGGGAACTGGGACTGCCCACCATGGCGTCTCGACCTCAAGCGCAGCTGTGACCTGCTGGAAGAAATCATCCGCGTCTATGGCTTGGAGAATATTCCCTCGGTCTACACCTCGGTTTATGTCGAGGAGAGCAGCCATGACCGCACGCATGACTTCCGCAGCGAGCTCACGCACAAGCTGGCAGGAGCGGGCTTCTGGGAGGCGCAGACATTCAAGCTCATTGCGGAGGACAGCATTGATCCTACCATTGCGAATGTTAACTACGCCTTCCCCTTCCGTCCGCTGATGGAGGGAGACCGTATCCGCGTCTCACTGCCCATCAGTGAGGACCACTGCATGCTGCGCCCCTCGGTGGCACCGGGCTTGCTCTCTGTTGCCGTGCGCAATATGAATCAGGGCATGGACAGCATCCGCTTGTTTGAGATCGGACGCATCTTCCGCAACACGGGGGGTGGGAAAGGCCGTGATATCGAGCAGGAAGCGATTGGCATCCTCATGGCGGGCAAGAAATCGCCTGCGAGCTGGAGCAATCTGAAGCCTGAGGAGACCACCTATGCGGACCTGAGAGCCATTGTTGACCTGCTGGTACCGCGTGCGGAGATCAGCATGCAGCCAGCGAAGCCACGTGAGCACATTGCTCTGGGCGCGGACGTGTACATCAATGGGCAGCACTGTGGGTACTTTGGTCGCCTGTCACTGGCGGCGTGCCGCAAGCTGGGCTTGCCTCTGGATACGAGCTATACGGGATTGGAAGTACGCAAACTGCAGCAGGCGGCGCATGCGCCGTTCAAGGCGGCGGATCTGCCTAGCTTCCCAGGAAGCAGCAGGGATGCGTCGTTGGAACTGCCGCTGGGCACGAGCCATGCGGACGTGATGAAGGCGATCGCGACGGCGAAGCAGAAGCTGCTGGTGAGCTATCAGTTGAAAGATATCTTTACGGATGCGAGTGGGGAGAAGATCGCGGCAGATCGCAAGGCGATGACGTATCATTTCCTGTACCGTGATGCGAAGAAGACGCTGACGGCAGCAGAGGCGGATGCAGCGCATCAGCAAGTGCTGGATACGCTGAGCAAGCAGCTCAAGCAGATGAGCTTCCGCTGATTTACCCAGCCGCGACAAGTCGATGGATTCTTAAGGCATTTTGCACTGCAAAATGAGACGAAGAGAGCCCAAGACACCTCTTGGGCGGTTCTCGCGAAGCGAGAACTCTGAGGATAGACCTTAAGCGATCTCTGGCGATCGTTCGCCAGCGGGTGGAGGGCAGAGCCCTCCTAGGGTCAAGGGGCAAAGCCCCTTGCAGGGTGAAGGGACAGAGTCCCTTCGGGCGCACCGCAGGTGTGCGCCCACGGCA
>CAYJLP010000084.1:0-2092 GCA_964371115.1 uncultured Akkermansia sp.
CCATTGACTGGTCGCGGCTGGGTAATGCTACCGTGTTCCTTGATACCCGCGGCTTTCTCCCCCTCTCACTTGCTCGGCTTGCGGCTGCGGCTCTCGTCTCGCCACGCCTCAGACTGATACTTGCTCGCGACTAGCTCATCCACCTGCGCGCTAAATCCCGCATAGGGCTCCTCACCCTCATGCACGATCACGCGCTCACAGAGCCCGCGCGCCAGCTCGTAGATCCAGCCCCCCGTCGGCTCGCACTCCTGTATGAGTCCCTGATGCAGCACCGCCCCTCGGTAGCGTCTCTGCCCCGCTCCCGCGAGCTTCGTCCCGCTGCTATCCACGATGTCGCTCTCCACAGGGCTCGCCCAGCACGCTCGCCCCCCATCTGGCGCATCCCCACGCAGTAGCTCACAGGCGACTCCATGCGCTTGCAGTGCCCGTGCGAGTGCTCCATGTATCCAGAGGTAGAGTTCTTGGCTCGTCGGATACATGACTCCCGCCCGTGAGGGGAGTGTGAGTGTGTAGGTCTGCCCCTTCCGATGGTCGACGATGCCACCACCACTCCAGCGGCGTATGTACTCGACCTGCTCCCCCTCCCGCGGGGCAAAGAGCTGCTGCGCCTCCTGCCGCGTGTCAAAGTGCCCGTAGCTCACCGCGGGTAGTCTCCAGTCATAGAGCCGTAGCCACGCGCGCTCATCAAGCGTGAGTAGCTCGTCGGCGGCCATGTTTTGATAGCCGTCTCTCGCAATAGGGTCAATCCAGAGGTGGAGCACATGGGGGAGATGCGCGGTGTTCTCTGCGGCATGGGTGGTGTGGCGGTGTTGCATATCTAGTGTATAGTTTTGTTAAAAAATGATGCACGAGCGTAGTCTAGCCGCGCGTCAGCCGAAAAAAACCCTCCCGGACGTGATGTTCAGAGAGGGCTTTTCCTAAGGGGGCTTTTATTGCCTCGTGAAGCGATTTTCTATAGTTGCTTATTGGGAATGACGAGAATTTAGAAGTCCCCATTAGTTAAACGAAGGAGGCGCGACGAGTGCCGAGTACGTGCGTGTGTACTCACGGAAGAAGTTCTTCGCATCAGGCAGCTGACGACGCCCGCGGCGCGCCTGATCTATGATGTGCATGCCTTCCTCCGTCACGACGGTCACGGAGATATTCACCGAGACGATCTTCGCATTGAGCAGCTTTCTGCCATTGACGATGATGTCGCGGCTGGTGATGATGACGTCTTCGTTCTGCCCCTTGGAGTTGATGATAGAGACGGATTCGCGCTCGACGCGCGCGCGACCTGACTCGATGTCAGCTCCTCCTTCGCAGTGGTCGATATTGAGCACGAGATTCATATCAAATATATTCTCGCAGAGGAAGTTGTCCTGCTCCTCTTTCTCAAAGGAGCGGTAGGCTGCCTCCAGATTGGTCTTGCCCATGAGATCGGTGTAGGCATCGCGCGGGCTGATGGTCTGGCGGTAGAGGGAGAAGAGGGGGAAGGTCTCACTGGCGGCTTTCTTCGAGCGGCTGCTCTTGCCTCCCTGCTCGGAGGGGGCGAGGTTGAGGATCTGGTCGCGGTAGAGGAGGCGGTAGCCTACGGCGTTCACATCACCTTGGGTGTCGACGTTGAGCGCCTTGGCCGAGCGGTAGTCGGAGCGTAGCTCGTTGTTGCTGCTCACGGCGGGGTTGCGGTCGTAGGTGCTGGCAAAGAAGACGATCTGGGTGGAGACGGGGACGGTGTCTTTGACGTTCTTCTTCCTCGCTCTGCTGCCACGGCTGCTCTCCACGATCTCGCGCGCGGCGCTATCGTCTGCCTTCGCAAAGAACCATTGGTAGTTGTTCTCCCCGCGTCCGAGCTGCATGGCTTGGAAGTCGTTGGAGAGGGCGTTGAGGGCGACTTGGGCGCGTGTGGTGGTCTCGACCTGGAGGCGGGCTTCTTTGTAGATCTTGATGCCTTGGTTGGTCATCGTCATGATGACTCCGACGAGGATGACAGTGATGGTCATCGCAACGAGGAGCTCGACGAGGGTGAAGGCGCGCTTGTGGGTTCGTGAGCTGTGGGTTTTCACGTTCTGCATGTGAGGGGGGAAAGGGGGCTGAGGTTGGGGGGCTTCGG
>CAYJLP010000084.1:2102-2915 GCA_964371115.1 uncultured Akkermansia sp.
AGGGTGGTGAGGGGGTGATCTTCTGATGTCGTGATGGAGTAAACGATTACTTCTGCTTGTCAGGCGAGCTTATTGGCGGCGGAAGGAGAGGTTCGTCGAGAAGATGGGCTGGCTGAACTCGCTCCACGACTTGCTCTTGTAGCGGGCGGGGTCAGTGGGGAAGAGGCGGTAGAAGTCCGCGCGATAGAAGACGCTCGCACCCCATGGATCCTGATCATCCGTGGAGACATAGCTATCAGGGGTGTTGCCTCGTGAGAAGGTGCCAGGGCGCTTCGCGATCTCGTACTCCTGCTTGCCCTTCCGCTCGAGCTCTGTCATGCGCACGAGGAAGACGGGACCGACTGCCTGTCGGATGGAGCGCAGGTGCAGCGGGTTGTTCAGCGGGGTGGCCATGGTGATGTACTCAGTCTTGCCAGGGTCTATCCTCGCATTGCGTGGGACGGGGGGGTAGCTGCCATCGGCGCGGGGCTTTTTGCTGATGTCGGCGCGGTAGGTGAAGATGGCGATGCTGGTGCGGGGCGCTTTCGAGCCCAGCATCCAGTAAAATGACTTGTCAAAGGGGGTGATATATTTCTGCGGGCTGCTTTTCGTCGCGGAGGTGTCCGCGCGCTCGTTGGGACGCAGGGAGCTCATCTCAGATGTCAGCACGTTGATGACGCGTCCAGATTCTTCGCGGGCGAGTGCTGCGGAGAGCATGGATTTGACCGGGGCAAAGAGGGTCATGAAGATGCCTAGCAGCATGGCGATGATGCCGATGGCGAGGAGGGTTTCGACGAGGGTGAAGGCTCGTGCGCGACGGGGGCGTGTGGATTT
>CAYJLP010000084.1:2925-10581 GCA_964371115.1 uncultured Akkermansia sp.
AGGGGGAGGGGGGGGAGGAAATGGAGGGGAGAGAGAGAGAGAGTTGTGTGTGGGGGGAGGTAGGGTGGTGAGGGGGAAAAGCTAGTCGTCGTCTCGGCTATTCTGCTGGCGACGCTCGCGGCGGTCTCGCTCGCGCTCGCGGTTGCGCTTGTTTTTCACAGCGGCTTTTTCTTGTTGGATCTGGTCGACGGTGCGCAGGCGGCGCGTGTCGCCAGCGGGCCAGAGTACGACTCCCTTTGCCCCGACGGGACGGTTCTTGCTATCGAGGTCGGAGGGGGTGATGCCGTCGGGGTATTTCTTCCCCGAGGCGCGGCGTCCTTTCATGACGACGAGGCGCTGGGGGGCGGTGGGATTCAGTGGGTCAGCGAGGGGGGCGACGAAGCGACCACGCTCGTCGAACTCGATGTAGTAGACGCTCACCAGACCGAGCCCCGCGATGGTCATCATGTCGTGTCCGAGCATCTCCTCATCACCCTGCTCAGCCCACTCGAGGGGCTTGCTGTAGGTGGGGCTAAAGAAGACGCCGTCGGGGAACATGCGCCCATTAGAAACGCTCTTCCAGCGTCCTTCGGTGCTCACGTCAGTGCCGTCGTACTTGCCATCGCTCTTTTCTTTCTTGCTGAGCATCATGACGATGGCGTAGCGCAGGTGCTTGGAGTTGCGCGTGGTGTCCTCGGGCTTGTCGATGATGACGACGCGGGTGGGCGTGTCGTTGCCTCGCGCTGTGGACTGCGCCTCTTGGAGCATGCCTTCGAGCTCGGCGACGGCGGCCTCGACCGTGCGCCCCTTGCCTACGTCGTCTAGGACTGATGCGGCCATGGTCATGAGTATCCCCATGATCGTGATGACGACTAGCATTTCAATAAGTGTAAAACCTTTGCTTAGGACGGCGTGATAATTCTTAATAGGCATGGCTGAAGATAGAATGAGAGCTCCTCTTATAAATAGCAAATTATACAGCCTTATTCAATCTTTTTTTGTCAGAATGGAGGGATTTCCCAGCTCTGTATTTTTTGTTGTCTCATGTGTAACGCCACCTGCCGACTCGGCGCTCACCTGCTTATGGGGAATAGGGGATGATCGCCTTTTTTAAAACAAGTACGCCTCCCTTGGTTTCCCAAGGGAGGCGACTCAATTAAATTGCATCAGATGCTACCCATTAGGCCTGGGGCGCAGGTGCAGGGGCTGGCTTAGGAGCAGGTGCAGGTGCAGGTGCTGGCTTAGGCGCAGGGGCGGTGCACTGTGTAGCGGGCACGAGCTTGATGGCCTTTACAGCTGGCTTGGGCGCAGGGGCTGGCTTGGGCATGCGTGAGGCTGGTACCAGCTTTGCAGGCTTGACCACGATAGATTTGTTGGGCTTGACGTGGATCACGCGTACTTGCATCTGGCGACCATCGGGCTGGCGACGGATGGCTGCCTGACGAGGCTGTGGCATACCACACTGCTTGCCTGCCTTGGGAGCCTTGCCGCACTTGGGGCAGCCAGCAGGCTTGCCCTGTCGACGACCGGGCTTGCCAGCCTTGGGTGGCTGAGGACCACGTGCGCGTCTGTCAGCTTTCACAGGCTGAGGCCCGCTGATGATGACGAAGGACTGGGGACCTTTCCCACGACCGCGCATTTCACCGTGATGACCACGACGGCTCTGACCGCGTGCAGCACCGCGCTTGCGAGGGGCGCTCGCCTTGGCGAGGGCGGCGGCGAACTCCTGCTTGTCGAGCTTGCCATCCTTGTTCGTATCGAGCTGATCGAGGGGCGTGCGGGGACTGCCATTGGGCTCGGTCATGCGAGCGCTCATGGCTTCTTCGCGGTCGATCTTGCCATCTTTATTCGTGTCGTACTTCGCGAGCATGGCGGCTTTGTGGGCGGCGACTTTCTTCTGATGCTCTGCCTTCATCTTCTTCATCTCGGCGAGCTTGGCATCCATGGTGGCGCGTTCCTTGGCGTCGAGCTTGCCGTCTTTGTTGGTGTCAAAGCGCTTTTCCATACGCTTCTGCATCGCTACCTTCATGAAGGCTTCGAGAGCTGCCTTTTCGGCATCGTCGAGCTTGCCGCTCTTGTCAAAGTCGAATTGAGCCAGCACGGGGTGCTGTGGCTTGGGCGTGGGCTTGGCGGCCTTGCGTGGCTGCATGGGGCAGGGCTTGCTTGCTTTGCCGCGCATCTTGGCCATGGCCGCTTTCTTCTCTTCGGGGCTGACCTTGCCGTCCTTGTTCGTGTCGATCATGGCCATCATGGCAGCCTTGCGCTTGGCCATCTTCGCCTTACGGATGGTGGCGTACTTGGTCTCAGCGGCCTTGTACTCGATGGCGTCGAGCTGTCCATCCGAGTTGATGTCCATGAATTGCAGGAGCAGCTCGGAGACAGGAGCTGGGGCGGGAGGGGTGGCTTTCTTTGCCATCTGAGCCTTGGCAGTGCCGCATTGTGCCATGAGAGGCGTCGCCAGTAGTGCGATGAGGAGTAATGGTGATTTCATATTTTTTGATGATTGAGAATAGGATTCTACGAGTTGATAGAAGAGGCTCCCCCCCGTACGATGGGAGTATGCCTCATTGGTGAGAACGCATTCCCTTGCATATAATCTACAGCATAGATGAAAAAAATCAATAAAAACAATCAATCTCAGTATCACAAGGATACTGGGATTGTTGGCTATGAGACTATTGGGTGAGATTTTATCTCGCTATTTGTTAGGCAGCTTGACGTCGACGGCGTGCGAGCAGTCCCGCGAGCGCGAGTAGGCTGAGCGTGGCGGTGCTGGGCTCGGGGGCGATTCTGCCCTCAAGGACGAGGTTGCCGTTTGCGTAACTGATACCTGTGATGCTACCGCCAAAGGAGCCCTCTCCCATGATGACGCTGACCTGGCTTCGGTCAAAGTCGCTAGCCACTCCTGTGACGCCTTCGAATTCGAAGGTGAAGATGAAGCCTGTGCTTTGATCAAAGTCAGAGGGCATCTCAAAGGTGATGGTCAGCTGGTCTGAGAGCAGGACATTGGTACCGCTGACGATAAGATCTGTCAGTGTCGCGTTGTCTGCGCTGAAGGCGTAGCTGGGTGTGCCAGATCTCCCTTTCGTGGAGGGCGTAGTTGCTGAGGTCGCAGCGCCTTTCCACATAGAATGGGTGTAGGTGAGCGTCGCGTTTTCTGCGCCTTCGACTTGCCCGACTTTGTAATCGCTTCCACACATTACTTTAGCGGTTTCTTCACTGATTGTCAGGTTCGAATTGGCACTGAGCTTGATCTGAGCTTTGGCGTCGCCGAGGCTGCTTGCATCAAAGCTGTTGTTGCCTGTGACGAGGATTTCTGAGGCATTCACCGTTGTATTGATGATGTCGGCGTTGTTGAGGTGCAAGATCGCGCCATCTGCCACAGTGATCGAGCTTGCACCGACCGTGCCGCTGAGCTTCAGTGTGCCTTCTAGCACATCCACCGCGCCTGTATAGTGCTCCATGGAGCTCTTCACATCCATCGTGCCTGTACCTGTTTTGGTGATGGTGGCGGTGTCGTCTTGTGAAGCAATGGAGTCGTTGGCATCTATACTAGTGCCGATGGTGAGGGTGGCTCCCTCCGCGATGTCGAATGTAGTGGTACTGCCTGCTCCAGCCATGAGGAAGCCACCAGCAGCGGCTGTGTTGCCAGTATTGGTAATGTTTTCACCTACATTGTAGGTCAAATCTCCTCCGTTGGCGATAGCTCCGCCACTTACTTGCGATGAATTGGAAGTAAACGTTGCATTTGTAATCGTCATCTTACCAACATTCGTGATAGCCCCACCTTGCCACGAAGTGACAGTAGTATTACGCGAGAAAGTAGCTCCTGTTCCTATTGTTACGATACCCACCGAATTGCAGATAGCACCGCCTGTATTGTTGGTAAACGACGCATTCGAGCCAAACGTGACCGTGTGATTTTCTACAGCGTCTGGTAACGAGTCTGTGGTGGTCAAACTGATGTATATAGCTCCACCCCATCTTGCGCTATTATTATGAACAACGATATTGTCTCCAGCTGTAAAGCCGCCACGCGCATGTATTACACTGCCAGCTTCGGTGGATGTATTGTTTTCAAATTTTGTATAATGACCAATATATAAATTACCTGTTGTATTTTGATAAATTGCACTACCACGAGTCTCCTTTACATTTTCATTATTATTATTATTAAATGATGTATATTGGGACTCTGAGCCATCAGATATTGTCAGATCTCCACTGTTATAAATTGCACCGCCATACAGAGCAGTATTGCCCGTGAAGGTTGCGCCAGCTTCAATGGTTATATCTCCATCAGCTCCATTGCGGATCGCACCGCCATGAGAATCTGAGGCATTTAAGCCTGTAAATTTATCGCCACTTTCAACGGTGTAGGATCCCGTTGTATGATTGAGGCGTGTTTGCTCTTCAGCATGGAGAGAGCTCGCTGTGGCGAGGATGAGGCTTGTGAAGCACGCCATGAGGAGGCGGCGCAAGCGGGGATTGATGGTGGTTTTCATATTTTATGTATGTTGTTGAGAGATTTCCTTGTTAGAGAGTGAATATTTAGCATCGAAATACAAGGTGCGAAATAAAACCATATTTTTGTATAAAGGTCAAGTTTTACAAGTGCACGTTTTGAATAATTCCTATATCCATGTAACACATCACTAATAAAATACTTAAGAATATACATACATTAAATAGTAAACTAATATCGACGACATGTGCCGAGATGAGCGCATTCTTATGAGCGAGGGCGAGATATTTTCACGTGCAAACTCCGCCGAGTCGAGGCGCAAAAGGCTAGCGAAAAGTTCTGCGTGAGAGTTTTTTTATTTTTTTGTAGATTGCGTATCACGCATTTCGTTCTACAAGGCAGAACGATTAGCAAGAAACTTTCCCCCGAACGCATAAAACAAGAAAACACAGTAGCCACCCTAGTATCCTAGGGTGGCTGTATTCTATAGAAGGGTGGTATGGAGGGTTAGTTGGATACTTTGACTTGCACCTCGCGAGTCTTGGCGGGCTTGGCACCCTTTTCCCAAGGACGTGAGTAGGTGAAGACGAGCGTCTCCTCGCCCGCATGCTTTGCGGTGATGGTCGCGAGCGTGCGGTTGGGACCTCCGACGATGATTTTTTCATCGGGCTTGCCGGTGGGTTGACTCTTGAGAGTCGTGCGTGTCTCAAAGCTCACCTGGCAGCACTGAGGCGTGCTGGCGAGTGACCAGCTGTAGCCTGTGCCTGCATTGCCCTCTCCGAGATCTACCGTGAAGCTAGCTCCGATGGGCAGAGAGCGCGTGTGCTGGAGTCCCGAGGGAGTGGGGGTTGCTGAGGGTGGAGGCTCGGAGGAATCACAGCTAGTGACTAGGGGGGCGAGCGCGGCGAGGGCGAGCGTGGTAAGAATAGGTTTCATCCCGTACACTATGACAAGAAAGAGGCGGCGCGTCAAGAGGATTTTTCATCGCGTAAAACCTCTAACAACATGTAGATTTATATTGCGTTACGCTATATTGTATGCTATTGATGAGATACTATGAATACACATATCACTCTACTCATGGCAGCCCTCTGTGCGGCTCCAGCACTCGTCGCTCCTGCACTGGCTGATGAAATGCCCTACGAGGGCGAAGGCATCGCGGGGCTCAAGCAGCGCGTGGAGGAACACTGGGAGCTTTTTGGCATTTATTTTAAGACCTACAACCAGATTTGTATCAAGGAAATCAGTGTCGAAGATGGCGCTGAGATCATCAACAATGTCGCCACGCGCCTCGCCCGCGTCGCCGAGGAGATCGAGGTCATGGCGCAGAAGGCGAGTGATGCGGATATCAAGCAATACGAGGAGATCGTCATGAGTGACGCCTTTGTCGAGCGCGCGATGCGCACGGATGATCATGTGGCGACGACGGTGGAGGACCTCGCGGGCAAGGATTACTATGGTAGCGATGCGCTCAGGGCGGCGTGTCAGAAAATGATGGAAGCCTTCCCGCGCGGTTGATTCATGAGCGGAGAGGGCAGGGGCGTGCTTCGGCATTGACTCAGGGCGGCTCATGGGGTAAGATATTCTTGCTGTATTGGCAGGTTTTTTATTTTAACACATTTTTATGACCGCTCAGGATTATCAAGTCGCCGACATGTCCCTCGCTGATTGGGGACGCAAAGAAATACAAGTCTCGGAATATGAGATGCCAGGTCTCATGGCCTGCCGTGAGAAATATGGTGCCGCGCAGCCGCTGGCTGGCGTGCGCATCATGGGCTCACTGCACATGACCATCCAGACCGCCATCCTCATCGAGACACTCGTGGAGCTCGGTGCGGATGTACGCTGGGCGAGCTGCAATATCTTCTCCACGCAGGATCACGCAGCCGCTGCCATCGCGGCTGCGGGCGTGCCCGTCTTTGCGTGGAAGGGCGAGACGCTTGAGGAATACTGGGACTGCACGTGGAAGGCGCTCAGCCATCGCGACGGCCTCGGGCCACAGCTCATCGTCGATGACGGTGGGGATGCCACGCTGCTGCTGCACAAGGGCTATGAGATGGAGAATGGTGACAGCTGGGTCGATAGCCCCTCGGAGAGCGAGGAAGAGGCTATCATCAAGGCTCTGCTCAAGCGCATCGGCGCGGAGCAGCCTGGGGTCTTCCACCGCTGGATACCTGAGCTCAAGGGTGTCTCTGAGGAGACGACCACGGGCGTGCACCGCCTCTATCAGATGGAGCGTGATGGGAAGCTGCTCATCCCTGCTATCAATGTGAATGACTCGGTGACAAAGAGCAAATTTGACAACCTCTATGGCTGCCGCGAGAGCCTGACAGATGGCATCAAGCGCGCGACGGACGTCATGCTGGCGGGGAAAGTCGCCGTTGTGTGTGGCTATGGAGATGTGGGGAAAGGCTGTGCGCAGGCGATGCGTGGGCAGGGGGCGCAGGTGATCGTCACCGAGATCGACCCCATCTGTGCGCTGCAAGCGGCGATGGAAGGCTACCGCGTGCTTACGGTTGAGGACGCGCTGCCCTTTGCTGATCTGTACGTCACCACGACGGGCAACAAGGACATTATCACGCTGGAGCACATGCAGGGGATGAAGGATCAGGCCATCGTGTGCAATATTGGGCATTTTGACAATGAAATCCAAGTCAGCCGCTTGCAGGCGCTCGACGGCGTGGAGTGTCTAAATATCAAGCCGCAGGTGGACAAGTACATCTTCCCTGATGGGCATAGCATCTACCTGCTGGCGGAGGGACGCTTGGTGAACCTCGGCTGTGCGACGGGGCATGCGTCCTTTGTGATGAGCAATAGCTTTACGAATCAAGTGCTGGCGCAGATCGCGCTCTGGGAGCAGCGTGAGACACCGACACCGAGAGTGGAGGTACTGCCTAAGCAGCTGGATGAGGAAGTCGCGAGACTGCATCTGGCGAAGCTGGGGGTGAAGCTCACGGTGCTGAAGCCTGAGCAGGCGGACTACATTGGCGTGAGCGTGGAGGGACCCTATAAGCCTGACACGTATCGCTACTAGGGGTGGCAGTAGAATAAAGTAAAGCAGAACCCGCAAAATTTGAGCGTATCAAGTCAATGGATTCTTAAGGTCTCGACCTTAAGCGATCTCTGGCGATCGTTCGCCAGCGAGGTCAAGAGGCAGAGCCCCTTGCAGGGTGAAGGGACAGAGTCCCTTCGGGCGCACCGCAGGTGTGCGC
>CAYJLP010000085.1:0-10409 GCA_964371115.1 uncultured Akkermansia sp.
CCAACGACCTAATGATTAACAGTCATCCGCTCTACCGCTGAGCTACGCCGGATTTGGTTTTTGTTGCTCCTCGTCCTTGGGATTGGGTGCGGGGACATTCTACAGTTTTTTGAGATGCAATGCAAGTTTTTTTTTATCTTTTTTGCATTTTTTTCTTTTTTGCACCGCATCCCCCACTTTTCGCCACGGCGTACAGCCTGTCTTCTTGCTTCTTGTTTAAGGATGATATACAATGTCGCGACGCAATAATCTTATATAATAATTACTATGAATGCACTCACCATCCGATTCACGCTCTTTGGCGTCCCTACGACCATCCACCCCATGACCTGGCTCATCCTCGCCCTACTCGGCGGAGCTTTCCGTATCCAGAACGCCATGGATCTCTCGCATGTGCTGCTCTTCGTCGTCGCGGGGCTCATCGCTATCCTCTGCCACGAGTACGGGCATGCGCTGACCTCGCGCCGCCTCGCTGGAGCCTATCCCGAGGTCGTCATCTCGGGCTTCAGCGGATACGCCGCGCATGAGGGCGCGCGCTTCACGCGCTGGAGCTACTTTGCCACCGTCCTCGCAGGACCTCTCGCAGGACTCATCCCCGGCATCATCGCGATGATCGCGCTGGGTATTCAGACGCAGAACCTACTGGGATCAGCCGAGTATGCGCTGCTCTCCTCCTTCATCAGCATCCTGCCCCTTGAGCTCTCTGACGACACGATGCTGCGCATGAGGAGCTTTGTCTCCACCACGCTGCAGGGGGAGGAGGCTGTGAGCATCCCACTTTTTATCTTCTATAGCAATCTTTTCTTTGTCAGCATTATCTGGACGATCTTTAACCTCATCCCCCTCTACCCCCTCGATGGTAGCAAGCTGCTTGGCAGCATCCTCAATAGCGACTACACCGCCGCGCTCATCGGCGTCATCATCTCCATTCCCCTCTGCTTTTGGGCGCTCCAGACGGGCAGCATCTTCACCATCCTCATCGTGGGCTATATCGCCTATGTGAACTTCCAATTCTA
Organism: uncultured Akkermansia sp.; assembly: GCA_964371115.1. Taxonomy (GTDB): domain Bacteria; phylum Verrucomicrobiota; class Verrucomicrobiia; order Verrucomicrobiales; family Akkermansiaceae; genus Akkermansia. Next base: position 1,017 of record CAYJLP010000085.1, read on the forward strand.
CCAACTCATGCGCTCAATGAGAAGCTGAATTGGGCAGACGGGTGCTTCTAAATCCTCGCTTTCGAGTATGAGAATGGCGAGAGTTTAGAAATCCCCATACCTGCGCTGATGTCTAATCAGTCGCGTCGGGGTGAGGAGGACGATATATGGAGATCTCACCCCGTTGTAAATTTCAGATTATCAATATATTAAATGCTAAATTGGTGCGAAGTAGAACACTCTAACAAAATTTAAGCGCAATAAGCGTGTGAAAAAATAACATTTATTTTGCTATCAGCAGCTTAAGACTCCTCCGCGAGGCGGCATTTGCAAATCTGCGCGAGATCGTCTATATATCCTTTTGCATATAAGTCAGTGCAAGAGCGATGTCAGACGTATACCATAGAATCGAAGGAGGCGAGACACCACTAGGTCTTCATGTTGAGCAGCTGCTCCTCGAGGAGCTCAGCATTGAGGAGCTCAGCATCGAGCCGCAGCAGGTGTCTGTAGACATGGTGGAGCCCAGCCTCAGCTCCGAGCCACGCGATCACCTCGGATCACAGCGCATCAGCATATTCTCACGCCTCGCGCCACCCAGTGTCGAGCCCGCGCTCGCTGCACCAGGCACTGTCCCTGATAGCTCCGATTGCCTTAGCACCTTGGATTCCCCCAGCTCGTCTGGCTGTCAATCCGAGCTCGCTGAGGCACTGCTCGCGAGCTCGGCTCTGACTGCTAGCGACGCAGCGTGCCTCGCGCTGGAGATCCTCAACGCCTCCCCGCAGATCGAGCTCAGTGACCGCGCCAGCGTCATCAACCACTGCCGCCACATCCTCCAGCTCGGACTCGACTGCCATGCGCGCGCATGCAAAACACTGCCATTTGGCAGCGTCGTGGATGCTCTCATCCTCCACAAGCTGCATCGGCGCAAGCGCACCATCGCTGAGATCAAGCAATACTGCGAGCGCATCATGCGCTGCTGCCCCAGCTGGCGCACCCGCGAGCTCTGCCACATCAATGCCGAGGACTGCGAGCAGGTCATCAGCCAGACCTTTGGCACGCCCAGTATGCAGCGCAAAGCCCACATCATCCTGCATGGGCTGTTCAACTTTGCCATGAGGCGCGGCTGGTGCACCTACAATCCCATCACGCTCCTCAGCGCGCCGCGCCCACAGGAGAGGCGCATCTCTGCACTCTCTCTACGCGACCTCAGCCGCCTCCTGCGCACCGCACTCGAGCCAAAGCATCGCCCCTGCGCGCCAGCACTTGGATTCATGCTCTGGGGCGGTGTGCGCCCCACGGAGATCGAGCGTATCACCTGGAGTGACGTGCATATCAAAGACAAGCTCATCGCCATCGCGCCGCAGCACGCCAAGTCCAGCGCCCATCGTCAGGCCACCATCTACCCCGCGCTCTACACCTGGCTGCGCCGCGTCTGCACCTACACCCTGCCGCAGACCCCGATCATCCCGCGTGCCTGGGATAGGAGATGGCGCGAGCTGCGGCGCAGTGCGGGCTTTGAGGACTGGCAGACCGACATCCTACGCCACACCTTTGCCTCGTACCATCTCAAGCATTTTCGTGACCTTGCCACACTCCAGATTGACATGGGGCACACGAGCTTGAGCATTCTGCGCACCCGCTACCTCGCGCTCGAGGGCATCACTGCGAGTGCCGCAAAGGAATTCTGGACCACATTGCCCTACATCGAGCAGTCCGCCTAGCCTCTCTGCGCCAGTACTCTGAGTCAGTGTGATGTAGTTGCTTGATAATTTGCGCTTTGTAGCTTATGTGTTTCTTGTGGATATGTATTATTCCTAGAATGGGAGAAGAAAAGGTACGCCGAACGTATCTTTTGACTTGTCATTGGGCGGCGCGCCCCCTATAATGCATTCGCTGCCGTGCTCGTGACGCGTAGTACCAAAGGCTCGATCCGTTGTATTATATCATGGGGCATTCTAGTTCGTAGGTCTTATGTTCCGTCCCCGACGGACTCAACAGACGTCTGCGACTCCGCACCCACTTAAACTTTAGGGAACGTAGCTTCCTCACTACTGACGGTACGGTGGCATCCTCCGCTTTTTACGGTTTTTTTTTTGATTTTTTGAAGAGGGAGAGTGCCCCCTTATCTGACGAGAGCTTGTAGCTAGCTTTTGCTTTGGTATGAATTATATGTGTCTAAGACTCAGTATCTTATTGTTAGGTCGCACTATTACCTTGAAAGACGATGAGCATTATGTTATCTTGTCCGACATCTATGCGAAAACATACACTTTTGCTTTGCAGTCTTCTGCCGCTTCTCTCGGCTCCCCTCGCGCAGGGCAAGCTCGACGCCCAGTCGCCCGCCCTGGATCTCAATGCTGATAGTCAGGAGTCCCCCCTACTGATGCGCGAGTTCTACCCGCGCTGGACAGAGATGGATGCTACGCAGGCTGTCACGGAGATGACGCGCCTCATCGCGCAGGCAAATCAAGGCATCGCTCAGATTACCGCGCTCAAGCCCGCAGAGATGAACTATGCGAATACCTTTGATGCGCTCTCACGCGTCAACGAAGATGTCGAGAAATGCTTCATCGCCATCTACCAGCTCAGCACGATCGCCGATAGCCCCGAGGTGCGCGCCGCCCTGCTCAAGCTCAGCGAGCTCAGCGAGAAGCACTCCGCCTCCGTCATCGCCAATGAGAAGCTCTGGCAGACCATCAAGGTCGCCGCCCAGCAGCCCTGGGTCGCCACCCTCGACCCCGAGCGCAAGCGCGATGTGGACAAGACGCTCGACGGCTTCCGCGACAGTGGGGCTGACCTCAGCCCAGAGAAAAAAGCCGAGCTCGCGAAGCTCAAGATGGAGCTCTCCCAGCTCAGCATCAAGTTCAACAAGAACGTCCTCGACTCCACCAACGCATGGGAGCACGTCGTCACCGATATCTCCATGCTCAAGGGCATGAGTGACAACTGGCTTGCGCGCGCCGCCGCCGCCGCCCTCAAGAAGGGCTACGGCACCAAGGAGAATCCCCAATGGCTCATCGACCTCACCTTCCCCAGCTACGGCGCGATCATGTCCGACTGCGACGTCGAGGCCACGCGCCGCCTCTGCTGGCAGGCCTCCATCCAGATAGGATGCCTCGCAGGATTTGCGAACGAGCCACTCGTCCACCGCATCTACGAGCTGCGCCACCAGATCGCCCAGATACTGGGTCATCAGCACTACGCCGACCTAACCACCGCACGCCGCATGGCCGGTACAGGGGCAAAGGCACTCGGCTTTATCGACGAGCTCCAGGCCAAGGTGCTACAAGCCTACAAGGCGGAGAATGCGAAGCTGCTCGCCTTTATCTCCGAGCGACAGGGGCAAAAGGCCGCCACCATCCACCCCTGGGACCGCCGCTACTACAGCAAAGAAATCTCGCTGAAGGAAAACAACTTTGACAGCGAGACGCTGCGCCCCTACCTCGGAGCCGACGCCATGGTCGAGGGCATGATGGATCTCTACGAAGAGCTCCTCGGCATCACCATCAAGAGCGTGCCCACCACGCATCTCGCGGACAAGACGCAGAAAGCCTCCGCCGACCAGGTCTCCGTCTGGCATCCTGATGTGAAGCTCTACGAGGTCTACGACAGCACGAGCAAGCAGCTGCTCGGCGCCTTCTACCTCGACATCTATCCCCGCAGCACCAAGCGCGACGGCGCGTGGTTCATGCCCATCCGCATGGGAGAGTCGGGGCGCAATGGCCGCGCGGCCTACCCGCATCTCGGAGCGCTGGTGGGGAACTTCTCCCCCCCTGTCAATGGGGGCAAAGCACTGCTCTCGCACTACGAGCTCGTCGTGCTCTTCCACGAGCTGGGACACACACTGCACGGCATGCTCAGCGACACCACCCTGCGTGGGCAGGCGGGCACATCCGTCGCGTGGGACTTCGTCGAGATGCCCAGCCAGCTCTTCGAATACTGGGCATGGACACCTGAGTTCCTCAAGAAATACGCCCGCCACCACGAGACGGGGGCTACCATCCCCGATGAGCTCATTGCGAAGCTGCGCGAGAGCAAGAACTACATGCCCGCTACGCAGAACATGGGGCAGCTCAACATTGCAAAGCTCGACCTTGAGTTCCACATGAACTACGACAAGCACTTCAAGGGACGCACCCTGAATGAGGCGACGGAAAAACTCCTCGCCCCTACGAGCCTCCCCTTCAGTGTCTTCTCACCCAGCCTCCTGCACCAGCTCACCCACACCATGAGCGGCGGCTATGCCGCGGGCTACTACTCCTACAAGTGGGCCGAGGTGCTCAGCGCGGACGCCTTCTCCCGCTTTGTGAAGGAAGGTATCATGAACAAGCAGACAGGCGCCTCCCTGCGCAAGGAGATCCTGAGCAAGGGGGATAGCAAGCCTGCAGCAGAGCTCTACAAGAACTTCATGGGCCGTGAGCCAGACAGCGACGCGCTGCTCATCGACCAGGGGCTGCTGCCCGCGCCAGCCGCGAGCAAATAAGCCGCAGAAAAGCTAAGAGACGCGCAGCAGAGCGCTCAGCATGATCGCTGAGCGCTCTTTTTCGATCAGCACGCGCGTGCAGCCTCTTTGACTTGCAAAGCCATGCTAGCTATGCTAGGGTTATCCTATCCCCCCTCACACACAAAATATATGAAGCAATACTATTACTATCACCTTGGCAAGGCCACGGGACCACACAGCCTCGATGAGCTCCAGCAGCTCCACGACACAGGCGTCATCAGTGCAGACACCCGCATCTCGTATGAAGGAGCCGATGCGTGGGTCTCCTACGAGAGCCTCAGCGGTGAGCGAGCCGCTGGCGATGCCGCGACTCAGCAGGCATCTCCCCCAGATAGCCCCGCCGCCGCCTCTGCCACGGATCGCGCCCCTGTATTCCCCGCCTCCACGGGGGAGATCGTCGAGAATGCATGCCCGCATTGCAAGGGAGCACTCTGCATCGGAGATGATCATCGCCTGCCTCTGCACTGCCCCAGCTGCAAGACGGAGCTGCGGGCGCGGGAGGATGGCATGTGGGCGCAGTTCCTCTTTGTCTTTTCTCGCTACGCGAGCTTTCGTGGGCGCGCGAGGAGGCGCGAGTTTTGGTCCTACACGCTGATCGTGTTGTTGCTCGGCTTTGCGACCTTATTCATCGGGATGAGCAATATCTTTGCTCTAGCAGTGATGCTCCCCTCATATGCGGTGATGGCACGACGCCTGCACGACATTGAGCTATCGGGCTGGTGGGTGCTGCCCATCAAGCTCCTGCCTACGCTATGCATCGCAGGGGCGGTGACTCTCTATGTCTCGCTCGTGCATCAGGCCTTTGGCAGTATCCAGGCGGCGAAGACACTGATATGGAGATACATTGAGCTCAAAGACAAGCTCAGTGAGCTGCACGGCGTCTCAGGCTTTCTCGTGCGCCAGCAGGTGGAGAAGCTGGAGCAGACGATCTGGCATGCCTTTGTCGATCCTCTCGTGGAGCACATCGGCATCTACGTCTTCTTGCTCGTGGTGGTGCCAGCTAGCTGCATGATCCTAGGGCTCATCGTCTGCTGCCGCGACAGCCAGTCGGGGGTGAACAAGTACGGCATCTCGCCCAAGTACCCCTTGGGCAGGATGTAGAGCTCACGACGAGCTCCCCCCGCCTCCCTTATCCCCCGACTCGCCTCATGGGCGAGCGCGGCTGGCTGGAGATGCTTTCGAGACCTTCTGCGCTGCCCGATGAGGTACAGCTCGGCGAACTCCATGTGGTAGGAACACTGAGCGGTCGTACAAATCTACGCGCAAGACTCGCTGCCCGACGTGGATAGGACCTGTCTCACAATAGATGGGCTGTACCAACTCTAGGATGTCACCGCGTCGCGTGCGCACCCTAATGATTTGCCCCGACTGACGCGACAATACACTCGTGAGACCGCCAGCTGCGAGGGCAATACCATCTCTTGATAGCGGATCGTTCCCGACGGGTACGAGATTGAGTAGGAGCCTCGTCCAGATAGTTGTCACATAAAAGACGGCGGCAGTCTCAGCGGGATTGAGGCTCATCTCGATGGGGGTAGCTTCGATGACCTTTCCTCCGCCGCCGGGGGTGATTTTTGAGACCGCGGATATGGGGAGATTGGAGCAGGGTTTGTGACAGCAGCTCAGTGCAAAGCAGCCTGCGAGGAGGAGAGAGATTCGATAAGTAGTTTTGTGTAGCATGGTGTTTATTTTGTTAAAATGCTAGCGATAGGAGAGAGTTTTGATTGATTGCTAGTTACGATTAGCTAGACTACCCTATCTGCTTTGCAGATGCAAGCAGATTCCACCAGCAGTAGATATCCTAGGGCTGGTGCGAAAAAAACCTTACTTAGCAGCTTCGGATTTTGCAAGGTTGCCTATAGCTGAGAGCGATGACCATGTCGCCGCGATACTGACGTCGTAGCTCATTTTAGGGCACGGCGTCAGTATCACCGCAGCATAGCTAGCTCTTCTTGAGGATCAACACCACGTTGCCATCCCCGTCCTGATCAATGCTCTGGACAAAGCATTCTTTCGTCTCAAACTGCTTGTTGCTGATATTTACAATCACACTTAGATCTTTGTTACTCAGTACGCTATTCGCCACGCCTTTGAGCAAAATGGCAGCTTCTCCCCCATTCAGATAATCACTCAGCACATCATCCGCCTGCTGCTGCGCGATGAGATCTAGGATGAAATCGCCCTTGATGCGCGATTTCCCCTCACCGATCTCCATGCCATTGACGATGACGGCTGGGAGAGGCTTGCCGTGCTTCTTGGGCGTGATCTTTGTCGTCTGGCTCACGGCAGTCTTCCAAATAAGGTACTCAGCCTCCAGCTCACCGCCATCCGCGACGATGAGCGTGCTAAAGCTCAGATCACACTGCGACATTTGCAAGAGTGAGCCCGCCGCCATGACCTCGACACGACTGTCTGCAATCGAGCTGTTCTCCAGCGCGCCGCCACCCGCTCCTACTTGGAGCTGCGCTGCGCGTATCTTTACCCCTGTAAAGCAGCGCCCACGCACCGCATTGCTCAGATGATCATCCCCCGATTCTGCCGTGACGATAGGATGATTCTGCTCTCCAGCGGCGTCGCTGCTCAGGCTCATGCCCGCGAGCTCGAGGCGGCTTTGCTTGCTCATGGAGATTTCTTTGAACTTCAAATGAGCGTTGCCTCTTATGGACAATTTGGCATCCTTTTGCAGCTCGATATGATAGATTTCGCATGCGCCGCTGTCAAAGGCGATGAGCCCGCCCTCTGCCAGCAGATTCATCGCGTAGATGCTGCCTTGCTTGCCGATGAGCAGCTCATTGCCCTCGGAGGTACGGATATTGCGCATCACGAGGTTGAGCCCGATGTTGAGCTTGCCCATGGGGAAGATGGGGCCCTCTCCAGCCAGCAGCGTGACGCCGTCGCCGAGCAGATACCAGTCAGCGCGCTCGCCAAAGTAGATCTCACCCGTGCTCACCGAGCGGGAAAAGCGGATCTTGTACTCGGGGAGGGCAGCCGAGCTGCCCGCCGCCTCCTTACCCAGAGTGACAGTGTAGCCAGCCTCCAGTTTTCGAGGCTTGCCCGCGCTGTCCAGCCAGACCATGTTTTCCCAGTCTGCGATGTTGGGGGCGTAGAGATCCGTGTTGGCGAGGCAGAGACTGCCGAGGCTCAGTGAGAGGGCGAGGTAGAGATGGGGTGCTTTCATAATGATGGGTGTGGGGGTAATGGGTGTGGATTATTTTTTTTGTTTTTTCTTGAAGATGATGATCGCATCACCGTATTCGTTTTGCTCGATACAGTCGAATGTCCACGTGATGCTATCATCGAGAGTGAGATTGATGTTCTGCGCGTCGAGTTTGATCGCCGAGGCCGCGAGATTGCGCACCCAGATGCCGAGATGCTTGCCATGCGTGCTGAGATCCTTGTAGGCATCGAGAGCCTCGCCGTGGAAGCTCGCGTGCAGCAGCAGGCTGCCGCTGAGCTGCGCCTCAGGACTCTTGACCTCCCAGCCATCCACGGCAAAGATCGTGATCTGCGTGCCACCTTGCTGCATGATGTGGTTGTACCAGCTGTGTTCGAAATGCAGATGCCAGACGAGATTCTGGATCTCGAGGCGCGCGGGCGTATCGACGAATAGCGAGATCTTGTTGAGCGTCACATCATGCATATGCAGCTGCGTGCCCGTGCCGAGCACCGCGATGAGACTATCACTGATACTGCTCCCCGTGATGCTCCCCTTCTGCCCTACGAGAGTGAGAGACGCATAGGTGAGAGACGCACCCTGGATGCTGTTGGGTTTGATCACTGTGTAGGCATCAGGATCGCCGAACTCGATGACATAGCTCTGATTGCTGCCGCCCACAGGAGCGGGCTTGAGCGTGAGATCGCCCGCATGGAGCTGCGTGCGGTGCCCCAGAGTCAGCTCGCCCAGCTCGAGCTGAGCATCGCCGGCGAGCGTGATTTGCGCATCGCCGACCAGCTCGATCGTACGGCAATTACTCGTGCCACTCAGCAGTGTGAGGTTGCCACTATCCACATAGAGCTGCTCACCGAGATAGCTGCCACCCTGAGCGACAGTGAGGCTGTTTCCCGGCTCGATGTAGGCGAGCTTGCTATAGAGCTCCATGCCCAGCGTGAGAGCACCACGGGGATTGAGCACCCCCTCGCGGAAGACGAGCGTGCACCCATCGCCCACAAAGTGCCAATCCGCGCGCTCCTTGAACTCGATGCCCAGAGACTTTACATCACCTGCGAACAGAACCTCACGCCGCTGCATAGGCCCACCATGAGACGTGCCCAGAATGTGGACACTCTCCTCGTCATAGGCCTGCGGATTGCCCAGCGAGTCCAGCCACACCATCTCAGCCCATGGGGAGATAGCAGGCGCGTAGAGATTCTTTGGCGGAGAGGGGGCGGGATCGCTAGACGTCGACTGAGCGTAGCTGGTGCTCAGGCAGAGCGCGAGGAGCAAGGAGCGTAGAGGGAGGGGGATAAACATGGTTAATTTTAGTATAGAAATGAAGATGCGTATATCTCAAATAGATTGCAACCAAATGAGTAACGTGCTATTAGCTCTATACTGACAGAAAACAGCAGCCTTGTAAAGATCTTTCTAAGTAGAGGCGATGCGCTGATGCGCTAGCTACGCCGCCAAGAACACAGAGACCAAGCGAGAGAAAATGACAAGCACCCTCCCGACAATGAGGCAAAGTCAGCCTTCCTGAGCCGCTCACACAGCCATGAAGCAGAGACTCGCTGTTCGGAAAGAAAAAATCATTCAAGAAATATATTGAATTTAAGCCATTTATAAAAACAAGAAAAGTCTGGCAGAAAAAAATGCAAAAAAAGATCAAAAACTTCCTTGACGCATCAGAGAGTTTTATGTATACTCCTGCCACCCCAACACGGGAGCAGCTGAAAGAGCGAGCGAATCTGAG
>CAYJLP010000086.1:0-10261 GCA_964371115.1 uncultured Akkermansia sp.
TTGGGCTCTCTTCGTCTCATTTTGCAGTGCAAAATGCCTTAAGAATCCATCGACTGGTCGCGGATGGGTAATCGGGCAGCTCTCGCACTACATCAGGGCAACTTCGGATACTTGCTATAATCAGGCTTGCGTTTTTCCAAAAAGGCTTTCGAGCCCTCATGTGCCTCATCACACAGATAATAAAGCATCGTCGCATCACCCGCCAGCTCCTGTATCCCCGCCTGCCCATCCAGCTCGGCATTCAATCCCGCCTTGATCATACGCAGCGCGATTGGGGAAAGCTCCATCATCTCCTGCGCCCATTGCACATACTCATCCTCGAGCTGCTCCAGCGGTACAACCTTGTTCACCAAGCCCATATCCAACGCTTCCTGCGCATCATATTGACGACAGAGAAACCAGATTTCACGCGTCTTCTTCTGCCCGATGCAGCGCGCCATATACGACGAGCCAAATCCCGCATCAAAGCTTCCCACACGTGGCCCTGTCTGACCAAAGCGCGCATTCTCCGACGCCAGCGAGATGTCACACACGACATGCAGCACATGCCCCCCTCCAATGGCAAAGCCATTCACCGCCGCAATCACGGGCTTGGGCAGCGAGCGGATCTGCTTCTGCACATCCAGCACGCTCAATCGTGGTACACCTGCATCGTCGATATACCCACCACGTCCCTTGACGTTCATATCCCCCCCCGAGCAAAACGCGGTGTCACCCGCCCCCGTGAGGACGACGACGCCAATCTCCGCCATCTCACGGCAGAGTTGCAGTGCGTTGCTCATCTCCGCCGTAGTCAGCGGGGTGAAGGCGTTGCGGTAGCGCTCACGGTTGATCGTGATGCGCGCGATGCCTTCATATTGCTCAAAGAGGATTTCTTTGTATTCTTTTATAGGAGTCCATGTTCTGCTCATATATTTTTCTGTTCTATATTCAATTAGGAGTGATCACGCTCGCTTGGCTTGATCACCCGCGAGTTTGCGATATAAAAATTCAATGCAGCGACGTCTTCCTCCGTTTCGGTAAAGGCCTCAATCAGCAGCGCATGGCTGCTCTCCGTCGTAAGCAGCGCATCAAGGCTGACTGCCCAGTCATCCATCCCATAGACAGCATGGTATCCCATACCCAGACTACGCGCCCAGCCCCCTGCCTCATTGATATGGCTAGCCACGATATAAGATTCGCTGACAGGATGAACGGGGCGTTTCGGAATAGCTTTAAAAAGCCCACCGCCTCCATTATTGATCAAAAGAATGCGCAGATTCGCAGGCAGAGGCGTGAGGCTCAGCGCATTCATATCATAAAAAAAGCTCAGATCCCCAATGACGAGGTAGTTCATGACCTCAGGCTCACCCTGCGCATAGCCGATAGCAGTAGAGAGCGAGCCCTCGATGCCATTCGTACCACGGTTGCACTCGACTTGAACGCCGCGCGGCAGGTCAAAGAACTGGGCGAGGCGCACCGAGAGGCTATTGGCCAGATGCAGTGTCGCACGCTCAGGCAGCTGCGTGAGTAGCTCCGCAACGAGGCGCAACCCACTGTAGCCTATATCGCCGAGCTCAGGCATACTCAGCTGCGCATCAGATTGATACCACTGTGCATGATAATGCAAGCTCTCGCCCTCCATATCCGCGAGCTGCTCGATGAGCAGATCCCAGAGCTGCTGCTCCTCTCCCTCGATGCAGCGTGTAAGGCAGCAGAAGGTATCAATGAGCGCCCCGTCTGTACTAAGATGCCAGTGCGCGCGCGGCGCATAGCGGCGCAGGTATTGCTTGAATCGCTTGGAAACGAGATGCCCCCCACAGGTGATGAGCAGGTCGGGCGACCAGCTCGCGTCAGGGCGCGCGCCGAGGATGAGGTCGACCTGCGCGATGGCGGCGAGGTGCTGATGAGCGTTGCTCAGGCACTCGCCCACAATCACAAATCCCTTGTCATGCAGCTCCTCGTAGAGCTGCGGCGGCAGACTGCTCTGGCCGAGCAGGATCATGCGACGCGGCAGGACGCGCGCCTCGGCGATGAGTTGCTTCTCATCCTCTTCCTCCATACGGTAGAGCTCGTGACGGCGAATCACACGCTGCTCAGGCAGCGGCTGCTCGATACTCTCCCAGAGCGGCTCACCGAGGGGGATATTCAGATGCACAGGACAGCCGCTACGAGGCCTCAGCGCGAGCAATGCTTCATTGATCAAACGATTGCGGTACCAGAGAGTCTCCTGACTGGGAGTGATCTCATCCGCTGGCAGGTCAATACTCTGGCGCACGAGCCCGCCAAACACACCCGCCTGAGGCAGCGTCTGCCCATCCTGCTGCCCTATCCACGCAGCGGGTCTGTCCGTCGAGATCACGAGCAGAGAGACCTGTCTATAATGCGCCTCCGCAACGGCGGGATGGAGATTCAAGAGAGCTGATCCTGAAGTAACGATCACCGCAACAGGTGCCTGACACTGCGCCGCCCAGCCCAGTGCAAGAAAACCCGCACTGCGCTCATCATAAGCCGAGCGACAGCAAAAGACCTCCTCCCCGAGATGAGCCAACGTGGACACCAGAGGTGAATTGCGGCTCCCAGGGCAGAGCACAGCACGCGTCACCCCATGCGCCATCATCAGCGAGGTGAGCTGCTGGAGCGAGACAAAGGCGGAGATCTGAGACATGCCAGCAGCTTAGCACAAACAAAGCCATTTGGCAAGTATCCCCCCACCCTCTGCTCATCGCTTTGAGAGCTGCGCGCGTATACGACTCAAACTCTGAGGCGTCACCCCGAGGTAGGATGCGAGGTGACGCAGGGGGACACGCTGCATGAGCTCGGGATGCTCTGCCACGAGCTTTTGATAGCGCCCCTCCGCGGAGAGCGTGAGCTGATCCACGCGCGAGCACTGCGTGCGATGCAGGTGCTGCTGGTGGCAGACACGCGACCAGTTGCAAAAATCGAGATTCTCCTCCTGCAGCAGGTTGAACTCAGGGATAGGCACCGCATAGAGCAAGCAATCCTCCAGCAGCTCCACATACTCAAAGCCAGGCTCGCCAAAATAGAGCTCATTGATTGCAAAGGTGAAATCTCCCTCTGCAGAGAACCAACTATTCACCTGATTGCCATGAATCAAGCAATAGGTGCGACAGAGTCCCCGCTCGACAAAATACACATGCCCGCACAGCACCCCGCCCTCGATGAGCCCATGCTGACGCGGTAGCTCCATGGGCTGCGCCAGCGCGCGCAGCCGCTCAACACTGGCATCGGATACGGGGTAGTACTCCCTCATACGCTGAATGATACGCTCCATCATGATACAAAATCAGATTATTTAACCAGCACTGACGCAGAAGTCCGCGGAGGAATACATCAGACGCAGCACCGCAATGGCGACCACCAGACGCGCCGCCAAGCCCCTATCCTCAGGTGCACGATCGACAAAGAGGCAGAGATGACGCGCACGCCGTACCCGACCCCAGCTCAGAGCTGATGCGATCCCGCGACCAAAGGCCGCCAAAAAGCCCAGCAAGCTGTCATCCATCCTCAAGCGCACCACATAAGATTCCTGCTCGCTCACACGTACCAGTGCACGATCTGAGCGCCATCCCTGCGCCACAATGGCAATCTCCTGCGCGCAGGCATAGCGCAGGATCCAATCTCTCTGCTCTCCGCGCTTCAACTCCATCGTGATGCCATCATACTCAATACGCGTCAAGCTCGGCTCGTGCTCGTCGCGGGCAAAGCGAATCCCTCGCCCCTCCAAATGCCCCTCACCACTGTGATCATAGTACAGATAAGAAAGCTCGCCATACGGTTCTGATCTCCAACGCGGCCAATCAGAAAAGCAATAGCGTCTATCGTCATCCAGTCTATCGACAGAATCCGCCGTGAGCTCGATATGGTTGAAGTCAAGCATACTTCAACTATAACAAGGAAGCATGCGCGAATCAAGCCCATAAAGCGCAATTACCCTAGGTGAAGATCGCACGCGGCGCGCCGCTTGTGGCTTGATTTCGCCTCGCAATCTTGTTAGCTTGGTGCGCAGCACTATGTACCATCTCCTCCTCCTCGTCATCTACCTCGCCTTCTTCAGTCTCGGACTGCCTGATGCCCTCCTCGGAGCCTCTTGGCCTGCGATGCGCTCGAGCTTTGAGGTATCACTCAGCTATGCGGGCATCATCTCACTGCTCGTCACCGTCTGCATCATCATCTCCAGCCTCTCGGCTAGCGTCATTGCGCGCAAGCTAGGCACGCCGAGGCTCGTCGTCGGCAGCGCAATGCTCAGTGCTGCCGCCATGCTCGGCTACGCGCAGGCGGATTCCCTCCTTGAGCTCTGCCTCTACTCCATCCCCTATGGCCTCGCGGCAGGGGCGATTGATACATCGCTGAATAACTACGCCTCCCTGCACTACTCCGCCCGCCACATGAGCTGGCTACATGGTGTCTGGGGGCTGGGTGCCTCGACGAGCCCGCTCATCATGAGTCTGACACTGAGCCTCTCAGGCACCTGGCAGAGCGGCTACCTCACGGTAGGTCTCCTCCAGCTGGTCCTCGCACTTGCCCTGCTGCTCAGCATGCCGCTGTGGAAAAAAAGCGGGCAGGAACAGCCCAGCGATCCCGCCTCTGCCGCCCGAGATGCAGCGGCGGCACATGAGAAAGAATCACAAGGCAATCTCGCCGCCCTGCGCACACGCGGCGTGCTCCCTGTGCTCATGTGCTTCTTTGCCTACGGCGCGCTGGAGATCGCAGGGGGACTCTGGGCTGCCTCCTACCTCAGGGAGGTCAAGCAGCTCTCACTCGTGCAGGCCTCGGGCTACGCGAGCCTCTACTTTGCCGGCATCGTCGGCGGGCGTTTTCTCAATGGAGTCATCGCACCCTACTGCTCGGAGAAGACGCAGATCTATTCGGGTGTTGGTCTCATGCTGCTAGGCGCGCTGCTGCTTGCCCTGCCCGTGGATAGCCTCCTGCTCCCCATCGCAGGGCTGCTCCTCGTCGGTATCGGCGGGGCTCCTATCTGCCCTGCGCTCTTTCATGCGATACCCCGCTACTTTGGCGAGCAGAAGTCCTTTGCCATCACGGGGCTCCAGATGGCCTTCTCCTACATCGGGGCGAGCCTCATGCCGCCGCTCATGGGCGTGCTCGCCGAGTTCGCGGGACTGGCCATCTATCCTTACTATCTCGGATTCTGGGCCTTCTTTGTCCTCGTGATGATGATGCAGCTCAGGCGCATGAGCGTCGTGTCTCATGACGCCTGATCATAAGTGTGTGTGGGGGGGGGGAGGCTTTTCATCTATGAATGAAAAGCCTTTAGCTCCGCGCAGGAGCGGCAGGCGTGCTAGCAGGGATGCCCGCGCGCGCTTTCCTCTCTGCTCTGATGACGCGCATCCAGCCAAAGGTGTTCTCATAGAGCATGGTAAAGCTGCTCGTGAGTGCAGAGACTGGGATGTCGACGAGCACCCATGTCGTGCCGACGAGTGCCTGCGTGGCGAGGCTAGCGGGCGTGTAGTACGCGCCGAGGTCGAGGTCATTTTGCTTGAGTTTTTTCAGCCCTGGTGCAGAGACGTAGCGTACGACGCGCATGCCCTGCACGGGGAATTCCTCGGCGAGGCAGGCGTGATTCCCCCATGCGATGATGGAGGCGGGCGCGAGCTTGAGCGCGCCGACGCGCTTGAGTAGATGCGGGGAGAGTGAGACGTACATGCGGCGTGGGGGGATGCTTCCCTTTTTCTTGCCGCTCTCCCACGCGGTCGATGAGAGCGGGATGGCGCCGCGTCGGTATTCGAGTAGGCTGCTGAGCTCGTAGTCAGCCTCGACGATGATGGGCATGTAGAAGGCGCGCTGGTCATTGGCGTAGGCGACCTCGATGAGCTCGGGCTTTTCTAGCTGCCAGCGGGTTTCGAAGTGCGCGGACTTGGCCTCGCCGTCGCGGAGCGCGGCTTCGAGGCGTGTGGAGCTGTCGAGCACGAGGTAGCCTGTGAGGCAGGAGCTCAGCCCCATGAGGCAGAGTGCGGGTAGGAGGAGTTGACGGAGGGTCATAGCGGTGTTAGTTTTTTTGGAAGTGGTAGCGTGGTTGCTGCTTGAGCTTGTCTTGGAGCAGGAGGATGGGTCTGTCGAGTGAGTTGTCTTTGACCTGCGCTGGGGTATCGCTGTAGGAGTTCTCGGACGAGTGCAGCACAAGAGGTTGATTGAGAGAGGGTGTACTGAATATCATATAAGCAGTCCTGAGCTCCATGCGCGAGGGAATGATGCTTGTGATGAGGTCATGTCTACTGAAAAAGACATGGCGCAGACGCAGGGAGGTACCTTTCTTGAGAAGGCGACTGACCTTCGAGAGACCTTGGGTGTGCCTATAATGGTCAAAATGAAACAGATCTTTTTGTGTTTGAGGATTCAAGGCGTCTTGCTTGTCTGGTTTATCGATAAGATCGACGATGATGTCGCACGTGAGGGTGTAGTTGCGGTTTTCCTCTGGATTGAGGGCGGGGGTCGCATCGAGTGTCCAGTGCTCGAGCTTCATGCAGGAATTGAGGCTACAGGTGATGCCCAGAGCACATAGGAGTCTTTTCATATGTTTTATTCTAACAGCTCAGAACTGTATTGCAAGGTATTTTTTATCATGCGCATTTTCTGCTATTTTGCAGGCGTTGGTATCGGGGGTAGGTCTTGGGCGGGGCGTGTTTTTGTGTTGTATTGCGGCGGGGAGATGTGTATGATTTTGCCATGCAGTCTGACGATCATTATGTGGAGGAGGAGGAGCTTCGTAGCTACGATTGTGGCGTGGCTTGTCTGATGATTGGTGTTGTGCCCTTGTTGCTTTATTTTGTTTTTTTTAATCGTAGTTTGATCACGGTGGGCACGCTGGGCTTGATGTTGGTGGGCGCGTCGCTGCTGGTTTGGGCGGTGGCGGCGTTCACAGGCTGGCTGGGTATTGGGCGGGTGATCAATTTGCTGGGCTGTATTCTGACGCCTATTTATGTTTATCTCGCCTACGCGATTTGGGATAGGTGCGATGTGTTCGATATGCCAAAGGAGGGGGAGCCGCCGCGTGAGTTGTTTATTCCCTTGCCTTGGGATTGAGGTTTTTCGGAGGGGGCCGCGGGGGTGCGCTTCGCGTTTGCGACGGTGAAATAGAGGCGCGCTTCGCGCGCAGGATGGACGGGGGCGTCAGTTTGCGGCGTTAACACCTTGCTGGATTTGCTGTGCGGGCATGTGCTGATGTACCCGAAACTGCCGCCCGCTGGATCTGCGATCCAGCACTGCTTGTGGGACTCTGTCCCACCCCCTGCAAGGGCTTTGCCCTTGACCCACGAGGGGCTATCCTCCTCACCTCGCTACGCTCGGACGGGCAGGAGGTGTCCTGCCCTTTCGTCGTCTCATTTTGCAGTGCAAAATGTGCCCAGACCCGCCGGCGAACGATCGCCGGAGATCGCTTAAGGTCTATCCTCAGAGTTCTCGCTTCGCGAGAACCGCCCAAGAAGTTTCTTGGGCTCTCTTCGTCTCATTTTGGCATGCAAAATGGCTTAAGAATCCAATTTCTTTCGCGGCTGGGTTATGCGACCGTTGTTTTCAATGCTTCGTGCTGTGCTCTTCCCAGCTCGGCAGCTCAGCTGGTAGCCACGGTGTGTATTCCGCTGGGATGGGGGCTTCCATCGCGATGCGCTCCCCTGTGCTCGGATGTGTCAGCGCGAGTCGCCACGCATGCAGCATGAGTCTCCCCGTTTTCGCCCGCTGTTTCTGCGGTTTCGCATAGATGGGATCGCCGATCAGGGGGTGTCCCAGATGCAGCATGTGGACGCGGATTTGATGCGTGCGCCCCGTGTGCAGGGTACACATGATGAGCGAGGCGTCACTGCTGACGTCATAGTGCAGCAGCTGCCAGTCGGTGATGGCCGCTTTCCCCGAGCCGGGGTTGACGACGGTCATTTTCAGTCGGTTGACGGGATGGCGCCCAATGTTAGTAAAGATGGTACCGCTGTCTTCCTTCGGCCGTCCCTGCACGAGGGCGAGATAGATTTTCGACGTGCTGCGCTCGGCAAATTGCCCCGTGAGTGAGACGTGCGCCTGATCGTTTTTTGCGACGACGATGCAGCCGCTGGTGTCTTTATCGAGGCGGTGCACGATGCCCGGTCTCTCGACGCCTCCTACTCCCGAGAGGTCGCGGCAGTGAAAGAGCACGGCGTTGACGAGTGTCCCGTCAGGGTTCCCCGCTGCGGGGTGGACGACCATGCCGCTTTCCTTGTCGATGATGATGAGGTCGCTGTCTTCGTAGAGGACTTGCAGCGGGATGTCTTGGGGGAGGTTCACCGTGGCCTCGGGCTCGGGGATGCTCAGCTCGATGCGCATGCCGAGCTCGACGGGGGTCTTGGGCTTCGTGGTCTTGCCATCCATGAGGACGTCGCCCGATTTGATGAGCGACTGGATGCGCGAGCGCGAGATCTCGGGGAGCTGGATGACGAGGTATTGGTCGAGGCGTAGGCCGACGTGGTCTTCGGTGACGAGGAATTGCATGGATGGAATAAAAAATATTACATCTGGGTGGGGTGGTCAAGAAAAAGTGTCGGCAGTTCGTATTGCTCGGCGAGCAGTGCTCCGAGGGATTTGACTCCAAAGGTTTCTGTGGCGTAGTGCCCGCCAAAGAGGAGGTTCATCCCCATGTCCTCGGCGGCGTTGACGACCCAGTGGTTTTCCTCTCCCGTGATGTAGGTGCCATAGCCCTTTGCCTGCATCTGGTAGATCTCGTTGCCTCCACCGCCTGAGCAGAGCGCGACGCGGCCTGCGGGGGCGGAGTCATCGGCGATGTAGCCTGTGACGGGTGAGCCGAGGAGGGTTTCGAATTGCGCCTTGAGCTCGCCGACGCTGCCGTCATAGAAGCCTGAAAGTCCTATGCTCTGGCCGCCGTAGTCGACCTCGGGGGCGAGGTCGCGCAGTTCGAGTCCTGCGGCGATGCCAGCGTTGTTCCCAAGCTGGGGGTGCAGGTCGAGGGGGAGGTGGGCGGAGTAGACGGCGAGGTTGTTGTCGAGACAGGTGCAGAGTTTCTTCTTCCACCATCCAGTGATGGGGCGCAGTCCTGACCAGAAGAGCCCGTGATGGACGATGAGCAGGTCCGCGCCTGCGGCGACGGCTGCATCGAGGGTCTTTTGGCTGGCATCGACGGCGAGGGCTACTTTGCTGACGAGGCCGTTGTTCTCTACTTGGAGTCCATTGAGAGCACTGCTCGCATCGCGGATGCAGGATGTCTGGAGCTCGCGGTCGAGGAGGGTGACGATGTCGTGGAGGGCGGTCATATAGGAGTTAGAAAGTGAAGAAAAAGTTAGATAGAGCTTTTAGGGTCAAAGGGAGCGGGCTTCGCACGGCTCGCGATCTCGAGATGCAGCATGCGGCTGAACTCGGTTGCCATATCATAGCCACGATCACGCAGGTAGTATCCGAGAGCCGCGACCTCGATGAGGCGCGCCATGTCACGCCCAGGGGAAACGGGGAGATGGATTCTATCGACGGGCACACCGAGGACATCGTCGAATTGGCGGTCGATACCCAGTCGCTCCATCTCAGTGAGCTCACCGTCGCTGAGATTGACAATGAGGCTGAGTTTCATCTCTTTTCTGTAGGCTTTGAGCCCGTAGAGGTCTGTCGCATTGACGATGCCTATGCCGCGTATCTCCAGAAAACCACGCGTGAGCCCAGGGGAGGTCGCGATGAGCTCACCATTGATATTACGCACGCGTACGGAGTCATCGGCGACGAGTGAGGCACCGCGCTCGATGAGGCCCAGCGTGATCTCACTCTTGCCGATTCCCGCCTTGCCCTTGATGAGCACGCCGACGTCGCGCACAGAGACCATGCAGCCGTGCATGGTGGTGCTATCGGCGAATTCTTTCTCAAGAATCACCGTCGCGCGGTTCACGAAGGTCATCGTGCGGTGGTGAGTCTGAAAGACACAGACACCATACTCATCCGCCAGCGCGAGCAGATCCATGGGGACGAGCGCCGCGCGGGTGAAGACGACGCAGGGCAGGGTCTCGTAGGAGAGGATCTTGATCAGGCGCTCGCGCCGCTGCTCGGGGTCAAGGGTTCCTAAATAGGCAACCTCGGCATTGCCAAACACCTGAACGCGCTCATGGGCAAAGTAGCCCAAGTAATCAGCCAGCGCGAGCCCAGGACGGTTGATTCCTGGTTGAGTGATCTTGCGCGACATGCCCAGCGGGCTATTGACGAGCTTGAGATCTCGAGACTTTCTGTAGATCTCATAAAAGCGCGCGACGGAGATGTGGTCGACTTTGCGTGTGATGGGCTCTTT
>CAYJLP010000087.1:0-10239 GCA_964371115.1 uncultured Akkermansia sp.
TTGACTATTTTCTCGCGAGGTAAGATTTTGAGATGATTTTAGAGCTGGATTTTTTGCGAATTGATGGCTCAGAGTGTCCTCTGAGACGAAAATTCGCGGGAAATACAGCCTAAAAGCGCTCAAAAGCTGCCTCGTGAAGCGATTTTCTGTATTTGCTTATTTAAAATGACGAGAATTTAGAAGCCCCCTATAGAATGACGAGCCCCCTAAATAAGTACAGTTCATCGCATCGCGAGGCATATCCTCCCGCTCCTCCTCTATGTACGAGCATGCTGCGAGATCATGATAAGCATGCGAGCACCGCCTGCAGCAGAAAACTCAGAATAGCCCCCCGCGCAGCAAAAGATTGCTATACCGGCGCGCCTTGTGATAGGATAGCCACTATGACGAGCTCATCCCCATCGACTCCCGATCACGCCGCCCCCGCCCTGTCCCCCGAGTTGCTCGACCTCGCCGAGAAAATGGCCGAGCGCGTCCATGAGACATGGATGGAGGCGCGCCTCTCCGATGGCTGGGTCTACGGCGAGCAGCGCAACGATGAGCTGCGCACCCACCCCGGCCTCGTGCCCTACGACCAGCGCAGCGAGCGGGAGAAGGACTACGACCGCATCACCTCCCAAGAGACGCTACGCTTTATCCTCGCGGCAGGCTTCAGAATCACACCCCCTACGCCTGCGACAGAGCTCTGACTAGCCCGCCGCTAGCTCCACTCCGCATCTGCCACAAAAGTATTGCTATTGCACGCCCCATCTGCTATGCTCAGACAGCCTCCTGTGTCTAGGAGCACTCCCTCAGATGAGCCTATTTTCCTTTAGCAAACTGCGTCAAAAAAATGAGCAACGCCACCTCATCAAGAAGGAGTTGCACGAAGTCAAAATCCACATAGATACACTCGTCGAGGGGCTGGACGACTCCGTGCGCCCCTACGCCGCTGAGATCTGCAAGGCGCAGGGCAAGATGCTGCGCCCCGGTCTCGTGCTGCTCACCGCCTCTGCGACAGGCGGCATACGCCCCGAGCACCTACGCTTTGCCGCGCTACTGGAGGTGACCCACATCGCGTCTCTCATCCACGATGATGTGCTGGACAAGGCAGACACACGCCGCGACCGCCCGACGGTCAACAAACTCTGGGGGAACAACCTCGCCGTCCTCCTCGGCGACGTGCTACTCGCACAGGCGATGGTGCTAGGCACCGAGATTGGCAACCTCGAGTTCTGCCGCCACATGGCGATCACCGTACGCGACCTCTGCGAAGGCGAGCTCCAGCAGAGTGCCCGTATCTGGGATGCGAAGATGACGCGCGACGAGTACTACGAGCTCATACGCAAGAAGACCGCCACACTCTTCGCCGCCGCGACCAAGGGCGCCGCCATGCTCCAGGACCTGCCTGAGCAGAAGGTCGAGCAGCTCGAGCGCATCGGGATGCTGCTTGGCATCTCCTACCAAATTTATGACGACATCCTCGACCTCTCGGGCAAGGAGGCGGACGCGGGCAAGACGCTAGGCACGGACGCGACCAAGGGGAAGCTCACGCTACCCTTCTTCTACATGATGGAGTCGGATGACGAGCAGCTCGTCGCCTACATGCGCCGGCAGGTGGAGGCACACGAGGAGATCGACCTCACGCGCCTACGCGCCACGGAGGCATTCCGCGAGGCCATGCTGAGCTCCAGCCGTGATGCAAAGCAGCGCAACGCCGAGGTGCGCGACCTGCTCTGGGAGCTGCCCGAGTCCAGCGCGCGCGAGGCACTCTGTGAGCTGACCTTCAAGCTCGACGAGATGATTGATGATTGCCTCGCCTGAGCTCATCGCCAGCGCAAGATTATCCTAGCATCTCCCCCCCCCACACACTCTCTCTCCTATTTGCATTATCCTCTCCACTCATGAGTGATCTGTACCGACCTGAGCATATGGGCTGCCCCCGCGGTGATCATGCAGCAGCCCTCTGGGAGTGCCTGCAGGCAGAGGCGCATCCCGTCTATGAGGAGGAGCGCATCCTGCGCCCCCTACTCGATGACATCATCTACATGCGCGATGACTTCGCCCATGGGATGGCGATACGCCTCGCGCGCAAGATCTCGCGCCGCGATATGAAGCGCGAGGAGCTCGAGCCGCTCTTCTGGCGCGTCCTCCAATCCGATACATACGCGCTCCAAGCCATCGCGCTGGATCTGCGCGCCTACATGGAGCGCGACGCCGCCTGCCGTAGCCATCTAGAGCCGCTGCTCTTCTACAAGGGATTCCACGCGATCTCACTGCACCGCATCGCGCACGTACTCTGGAATCATGGGCGCCGCATGCTCGCGCTGATGCTCCAGAGCATCTGCTCAGAGATCTTCAGCGTCGACATCCACCCCGCGGCCCGCATGGGCTGCGGCATCATGCTCGACCACGGCACAGGCTGCGTCATCGGTGAGACAGCCATCATCGAGAATGACGTCTCCATCCTCCATGCCGTCACCCTCGGCGGCACGGGCAAGGAGAAGGGCGACGCCCGCCACCCCGTCGTGCGCTCAGGCGTGCTACTGGGAGCTGGAGCCAAGGTGCTCGGCCGCGTGGTCGTAGGAGAGTGTGCGAAGGTCGCCGCCTCCTCCGTCGTCCTCGATGACGTGCCCGCGCACAAGACCGTGGCCGGCATCCCCGCCGTCATCGTCGCCGAGACGAAATGCGCCTCCCCCGCCCACAGCATGGCGCATGAGCTCGAGAGCTGATTTCTGCATCTTGAATACCACTCTTTCCACTTCTACATCCCATGATTGAGACCGTCGACATCCACCTACCGCTCAAGAAGGCTGACAGCCGAGGCGCCCAGATCAAAGCCATCGCAGGCAAGCTCGGGCTAGCCCCCCGCCGCGTGCAGGATATACGACTGCTCAAGGAGAGCATCGACGCGCGCCGCCGCCCCATTAGCAAGCAGCTGCGCTTCCTCGTCGCCATCGACGAGCCGCTCCCCGAGCTCATTGCCCCCAGCTGGAGCACACCGACGCTCGCGGATGATGCGCGCCGAGTCCTCATCGTCGGCAGCGGTCCTGCGGGGCTCTTTGCCGCGCTAGAATGCCTCCAGCAGGGCGTGCGCCCCATCGTGCTCGAGCGCGGAGCGGACGTCGATGCGCGCCGCCTCGACATCCAGCCCGTGCATCGGGGAGAGCCGGTGAATGAAGAGTCCAACTACTGCTTTGGCGAGGGCGGTGCGGGCACCTTCTCCGATGGCAAGCTCTACACCCGCGCGACAAAGCGTGGAGCCATCAGCGACATCTACGAATGCTTCGTCGCCCATGGCGCGCCCCCCCGCATCCTCACCGATGCGCACCCCCACATAGGATCTGACAAGCTACCCGCCGTCGTCAAGGCCATGCGCCAGAGCATCATCGCGGCGGGAGGCGAGGTCTACTTTGGCACACGCATCACACAGCTCCTGCTGAGCTCGCAGACGCCCGCGGGCAGACCGCGCGTGCGCGGCGTACGCAGTGCTGATGGGCGAGAGCTGCTCGGTGACGCGCTCATCCTCGCGACGGGGCACAGCGCGCGCGACGTCTACCAGATGCTGCATGCGCAGGGACTCCAGCTGGAGGAGAAGTCCTTTGCCGTCGGCGTACGCATCGAGCACCCGCAGAGCCTCATTGATGCGGCGCAGTACCATCTACGCGCGGGTGAAAGCCGCCCGCTCGAGCTGGGAGCCGCGCGCTACACACTGGCGACCAAGATACGCGAGCGCGGTGTCCACTCCTTTTGCATGTGCCCCGGTGGGCACATCGTCCCTGCCGCCACGCAGAATGACCAAGTCGTGGTCAACGGCATGTCGCTGTCAAAGCGTGACTCCTTCTATGCGAATGCGGGCTTCGTCGTCAGCGTCTATCCTGAGGACTACCAGCACCACCGCGCGCAGCATGGCGTGCTGGCGGGGCTAGCGTACCAGCAGGAGCTCGAGGCGGCGACAGCGCGCGCGGGAGGCGGCAGGCAGGTCGCCCCAGCGCAGCGCGTGAGCGACTTCTTGCACGGGCGCGTCTCGGCGAGCCTACCCGCGACCACCTATGAGCCTGGCATACGGGCATGGGATCTGCATGAGCTGCTCTCTGAGGAGATCACCAGCCGCATGAAGGAGGGGCTGCATCATTTTGATAGAAAGCTACGCGGCTTTGCAGGAGAGCACGCGCTGCTCATCGGCTGTGAGACACGCACGAGCTCACCGGTGCGCATCCCGCGCGATCCGCGCAGCCTCGAGCACCCCGATGCCGAGGCTCTCTACCCCTGCGGTGAGGGAGCGGGCTATGCGGGAGGCATCGTCTCGGCGGCACTCGACGGGATACGCTGTGCGCAGGCAGCCTGCGCGCAAGCGGGGGAATAACGCCACGGGCTCAGATTCTCCGCGCTGTTATCAGCCCTCTCACAGGAGGAGGTACGCAGCTCGCTGTTTCTCCATGATGGGTCGCCGATGTGATAAGGCTGAGCCCTGTTATACCTTGGCATACGATCTCTCTATGCTATGATACCAGTCTCCTCTCATGGATTTTTTGTATGAAATGGCTCCACCTCACTGATCTCCACTACCGCCTCACTGGTGAGGCGGTCGCAGCTCCTCTCCTCCGAGACTCACTGCTGGACTATGTCCGCAGCAGGCGCATGAGTACCGACTACCTCTTTCTCACGGGGGACTTCCGCTATGGGCCGGATCAGATCACGGATGATTCAATCGCTCAGGTCGCCGACTTCATCATGCGCCTCGCCGAGGCGGCTGGTGTCGAGGCGGCGCAGATTCATTACGTGCCGGGCAATCATGATGTCGCGCGCTATGAGAACAAGGCGGACTTGGACGCCATTGCGGCGCGTTATGATGCCCAGATCGGGCATTTCAACGAGGAGGATCTCTCCTACCTCGTCTCGGAGGCACGCTATTCTTTCTACAATAGACTCAGCAAGGAGCTGGAGGCGCGCGGCGTGCGAGCACATGGAACAGCCGCGGGCGTGCATCAGCGGCATAGCTATGAGGAGTTCAATCTCATTTGTCTGAATACGAGCCTGTTTTGCCATGATAGGACGACAGACCCCAAGAATCTCCTCATCGGGACGGCGGCTTTCTGCGCCTGCTTGGCAGCATGTGACAAGGACAAGCCGCTCGTGCTCATCGGGCATCATTCCCTTGAGCTGCTGCGCGACGATGAGCGCGCCTTCATCGAGGATATTTTGAAGGATTATGCCTCGGTGTATTACCTCTGTGGCGATGCGCACATCCCAGATGTGAAGGGCTATAAGTACGGGCTCACGGAGATCATCATGGGAGCAGTCACCTATGATGGCTATGCCAGCACACTCTTCTGCGAGGGCACACTCGGTCGCGGCGGCATCTCCCAGCTCTGCAATCACAGCTGGCGCGTGGGACGATGGGCGGTGGATACTCATCACAATGAGCGCTTCTCCGAGATACTCAAACTCGACAGCGATAGGCTCATCACCAAGGACGAGGCGGGGGAGTTTTCTTGTGAGCCCGAGCACTTCGTCGGTCGTGAAGACATCATCGCCGAGATTGAGAGCGAGCTGCAAAAGGAGAATAACCCCATCGTCCTTGTCAACGGTATCGGCGGCATGGGAAAGACGGAGATCTGCCGCGTCCTGCTGCACCGCTACCGCCGAGGCGGGCATGCCCAGCTGCGCCACATCGCATGGATCCACTACAACGGCGATCTGAGGAGTTCTTTTTACGGTGCCTTTCATGAAGTAGAGGCAACGGAGATCGAGGTCTATTGGGCACAAGCGGTGAAGCTGATCAATCGCTATGGGCGGCAGCTGCTGCTCATCCTTGACAATGCGAATGAGCTCACGGAGGAGGATAGAGCGCGACTCAACGAGCTGCGCTGTCACCGCCTGCTGACCTCACGCAAGAGCTACACGAGGATGCGCACGATTGCGCTTGGACAGCTCGGTGAGGAGGACTGCATCAGGCTCTATAGGGAGCATTCGAGGGATAGGGAGGCGAGTGATGCTGACATCCTCGGACTCATCAATCTCGTGGACAGGCACACGCTAGCCATCGAGCTACTGGCGAAGACGCAGGCGGCGGGCATGTATAGCCTTGTCGAGCTCCGAAAGAGTTTTGAAGCGAGTGAGGGCTTGCTCCCCGATAGCGAAGACATCGAGCGCGAGGAGCAAGCGCCCTATATCGCACACTTGGCAAAGATTTTTGATATTTCTTCGCTTCAGCAGGAGGAGCAGCGCATCTTGCAGCTGTTCTCCCTACTCGCGCCGAATACGCCTCTGAGCCGCGAGCATGCGCTCGCCCTTCTGGAGATGAAGAATCTCAACCTCATCAACGATCTGACAAAGAGAGGCTGGTTGCAAGGCGCAAGCATGCACCCACTCATATCCGCAACAATCCGCGCGAAGTATCCCGCCACGCCTGAGCAGATTGAGGAACTAAGCCTAAAGCTGGGAGCCCTGATGGAGATAGGAAATGAGATCTTCACCAGCAAGACAGCCTTGCTCCCACACGCCGAGCAGATCATCAAGCAAGTCCCAGCTGATAACAAGACAAAAGCATATTTATACAGCCAGTGTGCTTTTATCTATAACTCAATGGCAAACTTCAAGCAGGCATTGCTATATTACAAAAAAACCCTCTCGACACTAAAAAAAGTACTGGGCGGCGAGCATCCTGACACAGCTTCCAGCTATAGCAATATTGGTGGACTTTACCGCAGTCTAGGCGACTATGAAAATGCCTTAGTGTATTGTCAAAAAGCCCTCGCGATACAAGAAAAAGTATTGGACTGCGAGCATCCTGACACTGCTACCTACTATAACAACATTGGATTACTGCATGATAATCAAGGCGACTACGAAAATGCCTTAGTGTATTATCAAAAAGCCCTTGCGATACAAGAAAAAGTATTGGACTGCGAGCATCCTGACACTGCTACCAACTATAACAATATTGGATTGCTGTATGATAATCAAGGCGACTACGAAAATGCCTTCTTGTATTATAAAAAATCTCTCGCAATACGAAAAAAAGTACTAGGCGACAGGCATCCTGACACTGCTACCAGCTATAACAATATTGGAACACTTTATCATAGTCAAGGCAACTACGAAAAGGCCTTAGTGTATTTTCAAAAATCCCTCATTATACGAGAAAAAGTACTGGGCTACGAGCATCCTGACACTGCTACCAGCTATAACAATATTGGATTACTATTTATGAGTCAAGGCAACAACGAAAAGCCCTTAGTCTATCATCAAAAATCCCTAGCGATACGAGAAAAAGTACTGGGCGGCGAGCATCCAGACACTGCTACCAGCTATAACAATATTGGAGCACTTTATCAAAGTCGAGGCGACTACGAAAAGGCCTTAGTGTATTTTCAAAAATCCCTCGTAATACTAGAAAAAGTACTAGGCTACGAGCATCCCAACACGGCTAGCACATATCTCAACATCGGCACTTGCCACGCGAGGCAAGGGAATATGGTAGAAGGGCTCAAACTCATTCTACAAGCTCGAGCTATCTTCTACAAGAAACTCGGTGAGAATCACCCCCATACCCAAGCAGCACAATCATGGATAGCTGGGCTTCTCGGGTAGAACAACTAACCCAAAGCCACAGCATCCCCCCTTCCCCCCCAACTTCATCCCAAAATGACAGAAGACCGCTACCTCGACCACCTCCAAGAGTCACTCGACGACGTGCATCTCAAAATGTTCCTTGCCAATCTCCTGAATTGGTACTACAAACGCGCGCGACTAAATAAATGGCTCTACTACACCTTTGCCGTGACCTCCCTCGTCTCCCTCTCGCTCATCCCAGTGGCGAACTCCTTTCTCGCCTGTGACTCGGGGCGTTTTTACGTGACGCTGCTATCGTCCGTCAGCATCATCTTCGTGGGCATCATCGCCATCTGCAATCTCAAAAACAGCTGGCTGCGCTACAGAACCTCCCTCGAAAATCTCAAACTCGAGTGCCTCCTCTACATTGAGTGCCACGGCGACTACGCCATCGACGATCCCAAGCAGAGAAAATCCCTCTTCATCGAGCACCTCAAGATCATCGCCAGCAGCGAATGCCACCAATGGGGCAGCGCCCTAGAGAAAAGCTCCCTCCCCCACGGCATGCAAGGCGGCTGAGCCCCCGAGCCTCGATCACGAACTAAACGACACATAATCAACTCAGCAAGAGAATTCTGGAGCGTAATACTACCGTAGGACTACAACATTCCACTCCTCTCTCTTTCTTCAATCTTGTTCCATCTTGTCTTTTTTGAAAAAAGAAATAAAGAGCACAATTAGCTGATTATTAGCACTACACAAAAATACATAATATAACTTTTGACAAAAACTTGTTTCAATCTTATTTTTTATGCCAGCTCTTTCAAGCTATAAGTGCTGCTACTGGTTGCACCTGTTCTCTCGAGTTCTCCAGTCTCTACCATTTGATAAATAGATTTGCGGAGTTCTCTGGGATCTACTGAGCCGAGGCGCTGGCGGATTTCTCGAATTTTGCTGTGAGGGCGTAGCCGCAAGTCCTCACGTATCAGAGCTTTGAGAGTATGCGGCTCAATGGTCTTGAGTGTTGTTTGAATATTTACTCTTGAATTGCTAATCAGTTGAGGGTTGATGGAATAGCTTGTTCCCTTTTTCACTCCTTCGCTAATGATTAACCCATCATCTAACAAGCGCTCGGTGTAATTCCTTAATCTTTCAGTTTCTGTTAATTGCAATAGCTTAGACAATTCGGTTGCCAATATACGTCGCTCTTTGGCAATTGTACCAAAGGCGATGAATGATTTTTGAGATAATGTGTAATTTTGTAACACATAGTCTAGCAATGGCAGGAGCTCCCTATCAATGATCGCACTTTCTTGGATCACACAGACGCTACCGTAATCAGATCGTACTTCTGGCTGCTTTTTGACTTCTTTGGCATTGAGTTCATACATGAGATCATAGCCTGAGCCTTCGCCCTCCATCAGAGCGAGTGCTTTGAGTATTTCTATCATCTTGGGATTGCGACGATTGGTCGTATGAAGGATGTTCTGGGCTGTAACATCTGCGGGCAAGCCGCCAGGGCTGCTTATTTCAAGGCGGTCGGGGTACAACTTGATCGTGATGTCTTGGGATATTGTAAAGCTCTTATGGGCGAAGGCGTTGATAAGAAGCTCGCGCACGAGTTTGTCATTGTAATGCGGTATTTTTTTTCGAAACAAGCCTTCTGAAAGCTCGTGATAATACTTCAACTCTACTGTTTCTCTCTCTATGTCGAGCAGCAATTCTTTTGGCGTATAGATATTGTCATGCCAGCCATAGTTTCTTACTTTTTCTTCGTTGTCGTCGTAGACGATATATTGTACGGTAATGGGGTAGGATAGGCGGTTTCTTATTTTTGCGTCTCCTAGCCACAAGGCTCCAATATGTGTCAATTTATCCTCATCAAGTAAACTGTAATATTCTAAAATCTCGATATCGGTTTTATTTCGGACGAAATCCGAAGCTCGAGTGGACTCTCTAATATCGGTAACAAACTTGGAAATATTGACACTGGGTACTTCACTTAGAGTGTATTTTGTCGTCACGAGCTCCCATTGATAAATCCCTTTTTCTTCCATCATGGCTATAATGTCTTCACTACGGACAGGCAAGCATTCATCACCCATGCGACGATAAATTTTGCCGTCTGCTGTAGTCGCAAGAGATTTTGTGGAGGCTGTAATGAAAATGATAAAATAGTCTCCTCCCGTTGTGGTATCCTTGATAATATCTGAATGCTGCAACGCAACATTGTTGCACATAGAACGCACGGTTTTGATCGCCTCATTGATCTGGTGATCAGTTATTCTTTGATTTTCTGGGGCGTTGCGAGTCTTATCTTCGATTCCTATATAGATTTGCCCTCATCGTGCATTAGCAAATGCGACGCAGGTCTCGGCTAACGTTCTAAACCCTTTGTCATTGCGACCTCCTTTGTCCTTGCGTTGGATGAGTCTTAAACTTTTGTATTCGATGTTGATATTTTCTTCATTCATTACTAATTAGGTAATCTTGGCAGTGATTATACACTGCGCGTTGTATCGTCTCAAGGCAATTGTTTGACCACATCAGTAGTGATCACTGTGCTCTCTGTTGAATTCTGGTAGCTACCTAGGTTTCATATTTCGCGCTTTCGCCTGTAGATGGTGGGTGTGGGTGGTTGTGGGTGGGTGTGGGTGGTTGTGGGTGGTTGTGGGTGGTTGTGGGTGGTTGTGGGTGGTTGTG
>CAYJLP010000088.1:0-1567 GCA_964371115.1 uncultured Akkermansia sp.
CAAAGGCACTGATACCCGTCGTGATTCCCTCCTTCGCATCGACACTGACGGTGAAGGCAGTATGATGCTTCTCCGTGTTATGCGATGTCTGCATGGGAATGGCGAGCTGTGCCACACGCTCGTCGGACATGGGCACGCAGATGAGACCGCGTGCGTGGGTTGCCATGAAGTTGATATTCTCTGGCGTGGCGAACTCACCAGCGCAGACGAGGTCGGCCTCGTTCTCACGTGCGGGGTCGTCGGTGACGAGGATCATCTTGCCCGCCTTGAGGTCTTCGAGGACTTCGGAGAAGGGGGAGTAGATGACAGGGTCGACGCCATCGGCGACGGGGATGGGGATCTCGCGGGCTGCCTGCGGGCAGTCACAGGGGATGGGGTCGACGCCGTCGGGGGTACAGGGGGCACTCGCGGCTTCTTCTGCGTCCATGCCGCTGACGGCCGCGTCGCATTGGGTGATGAAGCGGCTCATGTCAAAGGAGCCGCCTTCGCTGTTGAATTCTACTGTCTTGCTCATGCTTT
This sequence comes from uncultured Akkermansia sp., assembly GCA_964371115.1. Classification (GTDB taxonomy): domain Bacteria; phylum Verrucomicrobiota; class Verrucomicrobiia; order Verrucomicrobiales; family Akkermansiaceae; genus Akkermansia. Next base: position 520 of record CAYJLP010000088.1, read on the forward strand.
TTTTTGCTTCGCCCAGGAGTCGCGGAGACCGACGGAGCGGTTAAAGGTGGGGTGGTTGGTGCTGTGATCGCGGCGGTCGGCGACGAAGTAGCCGAGGCGTTCGAACTGGCAGAGGTACTCAGGCGAGACGACCGCAAGCGCGGGCTCGACCATGGCATCGGAGATGGTGGTCAGCGACTCCTGATTGAGCGAGGCGAGGAAGCCATCGGGGTTGGCATCGGGGGCTTCATCGGCAAAGAGTCTGTCGTAGAGGCGCACCTCGGCGCGTACGCCATGCGTCGCAGAGACCCAGTGAATGGCGCCCTTGCACTTGATGCCCTCGGGGGGAGCTTGTCCCATGGTGCCCTCGAGCAGCTCGGCCTGCACCTCGATCACGCGCCCCTCGGCATCGGTCTCGTAGCCTGTGGCCACGATGCAGTACGCACCGCGCAGACGCACGCAGGCACCGGGGGTGAGGCGCTTGTATTTCTTGGGCGCGTCAATCATGAAGTCGTCTTGCTCGATGTAGACCTCGCGGGTGAGGCGCACGCTGCGCTTGCCCAGCTCGGAATGTTCGGGGTTGATGAGCAGCTCGACCTCCTCATCAAAGTCGGCGGGCACATTGCTCAGCACGAGCTTGAGAGGTGCGAGCACGGCCATGTGGCGGGGGGCGGTGGCGTTGAGCTCGGAGCGCACGGCGTTCTCGAGGCGAGCGACGTCGGTGTTGCCGTTGAACTTTGTGATGCCCACCCCTTCGCAGAAGGAGACGATGGCGGGTGCGGGGTAGCCGCGGCGGCGCATGCCGCAGAGCGTGGGCATGCGGGGATCATCCCAGCCGCTCACGTAGCCCTCCTCGACGAGCTCGCGCAGCTTGCGCTTGCTCATGACGGTGTAGGTGATATTCAGGCGGGAGAACTCGCGCTGCTTGGGCGTCGCTGGGACGGGGCAGTTTTCTATAGCCCAGTCATAGAGCGGACGGTGGTTCTCAAACTCAAGCGTGCAGAGCGAGTGCGTGATGTGCTCATAGGCGTCCTCCAGCGGGTGGGCAAAGTCGTACATGGGGTAGATG
>CAYJLP010000088.1:1577-10146 GCA_964371115.1 uncultured Akkermansia sp.
TTCCTTGAACTTGCCCTCCTTCAGCTCGGTGAAGAGGCGCAGATTCTCCTCCACGGGCGTATCGCGGTAGGGTGAGGGTGTGCCGGGAGGCTTGAGATCACCGCGCTGGGCGCGGATGGTGTCGCGGTCTTGGAGATCCACATAGGCGAGCCCATTGTTGATCAGATGGACGGCGCAATCGTAGTAGAACTGGAAAATATCGGAGGCGAAATACAGGTGATCACCCCAGTCAAAGCCCAGCCACTGGATATCCTCTTGGATAGAGCGGACGAACTCGATGTCCTCCTTGCAGGGATTGGTATCATCGAAGCGCAGGTGGCAGCGCGCGCCGAGGCTGGCGTATTCTTGGGCGAGGCCAAAGTTGAGACAGACTGCTTTCGCATGTCCAATATGGAGGTAGCCATTGGGCTCGGGTGGGAATCGGGTGATGGGTACGTCGCAGTAGCCCTCGGCAAGATCACGGGCAATCATATCGCGAATGAAATCGCGCTTGCTGCTCGTAGACGCGTCTGTCTCATTGTTCATGCGCGCGATTCTACGCTGATGCGATGTATTTTGCAAGACTTTTCATCGCATGACGCCGTCATCTGAGCTACTAACACTCCTCTGCATGGGCTTTGTTACAGTTTTGTTACACTTCTCCGCCGCATTCGCCTTCCATCTTTGCTAAGATGATGCTATACTCTCTCAGTAACATTCGACTTCTAAACCTCAATAACACCATGGCACTACACATCCAAATGACCCCAGAGGCCGAGGCGACGCTGAAGCGCAAGCTGCTCCGCAGCAAGCTCTCCGCTATCGCGGCCTGCCTCGGATTCGTCCTCGCAGGTGGAGCGGCACTCTATCTCGTCACCATCGTCATCGCAGGCAATGAACTGCCCTCCTTCAGCAGCTACGAGCCTCCCCCTAGCAACAAACCCCCAACCAAGAAACCACGTGTCCAGGAGCTCAGCTCCAAGAGCTCTCCTCCCTCCTCCAGCGTCGCCCCTCCCGTCATCGTCTCCACCGCCGCCTCCACGGTGACGATGGCCATCTCGGACATCCCCACCACAGACTTTGGCATCGGTATGGAAAATGACATCGGCGCAGGTCTCGGCGGTGATGGCATCGGTGATGGTCTCGGTGATGGCGGCGGCGGCCTCGGCTCGGGCGACTCGGGCGGCTCAACGCTCGAAGGCACGCTCTACGACCTCAAGCAGACGCGCTCGGGCGCCTCTACAGGCATCAATCCCGGAGCGCAGCGCGCCAAGGTAGCAGGTATCTTCAAAGAATTCTTCGAAGGTGGCTGGAATGAGCGCACGCTGGCAAAATACTACAAATCCCCCACCAAGCTCTACGCGGGCAACTTCTTCCTCCCCGTCTGTGACCCCAAGTACGCTCCCATCGCCTTCAAATGCGAGGACAAGGTGCAGCCCTCGGGCTGGGCTGTCGTCTACCGCGGCCGCGTACGCGCACCGCAGTCAGGCACCTTCCGCTTCGTCGGTACAGGCGATGACGTCCTCGCCGTACGCTTTGATCGCAAGATGGTGCTGGAAACGGGCTACAATGTCCCCACGGACGGCGTCGGTCCTGGCAATCGTCCCCAGTGGCGCAAGGATGTCGTCGCAGGTAAATACCCAGACAAAAAAGGCTACCAGTTCTACAAGGTTGACGGTGCCAACACATGGAACAATGATGGAGAAGTCGGCGGCCTGACGGCTGGCACACCCTTCAAGGTCAAGGAAGGTCAGGTCTATGATATCGAGATTTTCATCTCAGAAATCCCTGGTGGTCTCTTCGGCTTTGTCCTCCTCCTTGATGACATGAGCACAGACGCCGCCAGCACGCGCACCTTTGACCTCTTCCGCACGAACTTCTCTGTCCCCAACAAAGGAGAACTCACCGCGGAACTCCAAAAACACGGCTCGCTCAAGGGCATGGATTGGCCCAAGTTCAACGCCGATTCTCCCATCTGGACCGCTGTCCCTTAAAAAAAATAATCAACTCATTTCCACGAGCGACCTTTCTTCTCAGAAAGGTCGCTTTTTTGATGGATGTCTCTGATTCTGTTACACTTATTTTACAATCCAGCCGCGTTCCTTCATTGCGACAAGAAGTGCATTATGATAGCATCATATGAAAGGGGGATTTCTAAAATCTTATTATTCTAAATAAATGAACCAGAAAATCCGGCCCGGTGAGAACTGCGAAATCCCCCTAAAGCCCCCCCCAATCTATCATGGCACTACATATCCCAATGACCCCCGAGGTCGAGACGACGCTAAAGCGCAAGCGGCTTCGCAGCAAACTCTCCGCGATCGCCGCCTGCCTCGGCTTTATCCTCGCAGGTGGAGCAGCACTCTACCTCGTCACTATCGTCATTACAGGCAACGAGCTGCCCTCCTTTCGCAGCTACGAGCCTCCTGCAAGCAACAAGCCCCCAACACCGAAACCACGCACTCCAGATCTCAGCTCTAGGAGCGCCTCTCCCTCCGACAGTGTCGCGCCTCCCGTCATCGTCTCCACCACCTTCACCCGCGTGGGAATGCCCACCTCTGACATCCCCACCCCAGACTTTGGCATCGGCATGGGCAATGACATCGGAGCTGGTCTCGGCGGCGACGGCATCGGCTCTGGTCTCGGCGAGGGTAGCGGCGGTCTCGGCTCGGGCGACTCGGACGGCTCGACACTCGTGGGCAGCTTCTATGACTTCAAGCTCACCAAGAGCGGAGCAAGCACAGGCATCACTCCCGCTAGCACAGGGCGGATTCTCAGCCTCTACAAAAGCTTCTTTGCCGGCGGGTGGAACGAAGCCAAGACCTTTAGAAATTACTACAAATCACCCACCCAACTCTACGCGGGGAGCTTCATCCTGCCTGCATGCAAGCCTGAGTATGCCCCCATCGCCTTCAAGTGCGACCCCAAGGTCAAGGCCTCCGCATGGGCCGTCATCTACCGTGGCACGGTCGTCGCTCCCACAACGGGAAAATTCCGCTTTGCGGGCATTGGTGATGATATCATCGCCGTACGCTTCAATCGCAAGATGGTCCTCGAGGCTGGCTGGGCCATTCCCACAGAGAATCAATCTGACGGCGCACTCGGTGCCAGTCCCCATTACCGCCAAGACGTGCTCGCGGACAAGTATGCGAGTAAGAGAGATTACCAATTCCTCAACGTCCCTGGCATCTCCCATTGGAATGCTACAGTCGGTGGCCTCACGGCGGGCGACACCTTCAGCGTCCGTGAGGGGCAGGAATACCCCATTGAGATTTTCATCTCCGAGATCCCCGGTGGGCAATTCGGCTTTGCCCTGCTCATTGAAGATGTCACCAATGGAGCAAAAGGAGCGAAGAATCTAGAAATCTTCCGCACGGATATGAGCACCCCCTCTGCCGCAGCGACGCAGAAGCTACTCAACGACGCTGGCTGCTCCATCGGAGCTCTCCAGTGGCCGCAGTACAGCAACGACTCCTACATCTGGGTATCTAGGCCATAGCCCATCCCCAGCAGCAAGAAGAGCGAACTTCCTTGAAGTTCGCTCTTCTTGCGTTTTTAGGCAAAGACATCTCCTGCTTGTTACACTATTTTTACATTTCATCTGCATTTCCTTCTTTAAGCAGGGAGCTACTTTATGCTAGTATTACATGAAAGGAACACTCCTTGACTACCCTCCTCCCGTCACACCAATCCCCCAACCTATCATGGCACTACACATCCAAATGACTCCCGAGGCAGAGGCCACGCTGAAGCGCAAGCTTCTCCGCAGCAAGCTCTCGGCCATCGCCGCCTGCCTCGGCTTTGTCCTCGCAGGTGGAGCCGCACTCTACCTCGTCACCATCGTGATTGCGGGCAATGAGCTGCCCGCCTTTAGCAGCTACGAGCCCCCTCCAAGCAACAAACCCCCAACCAAAAAGCCGCGCGTTCAGGAGCTCAGCTCCAAGAGCTCGCCTCCCTCCTCCAGCGTCGCGCCTCCCGTCATCGTCTCCACCGCCTCGTCCAACGTCGTGATGGCCATCTCGGACATCCCCACCACAGAATTTGGCATCGGGATGAGCAATGACATCGGCTCGGGTCTCGGCGGCGACGGCATCGGTGATGGTCTCGGTGATGGTCCTGGCGGCATGGGCTCAGGCGATTCGGGTGGCTCTACGCTGGAAGGCACCTTCTACGACTTCAAGCAAACAAAGAGCGGCGCGAGCACAGGCATCACCCCGAATAGCACCAACCAGATCCTGAGTCTCTACAATGAGTTCTTCACAGGCGGCTGGAATGAGAGAACATTTAGTAAATACTACAAGTCCCCCACCAAGCTCTACTCCGGCGTCTTCATGCTGCCCACCTGCAAGGCTGAGTACGCCCCCCACGCCTTCAAGTGCTCGGACAAGGTGCAGCCCTCCGCATGGGGTGTCATCTACCGCGGCAAGATCGTCGCACCCGCGACAGGCAAGTTCCGCTTTGTCGGTATTGCGGATGACGTCATGGCCGTTCGCTTCAACCGCAAGATGGTGCTTGAGGCTGGTTGGAGTGTCCCCACCATCAACCAGAACAACCGTGGCCTCGGCTCTGAGGCGGGCTACCGCAACGACGTCGTCGCGGGCAAGCACCCCAGCAAGGCTGGCTACAAGTTCCTCAACGTCCCTGGCATTCCCAAGTGGAACAATGAGCTCGGCGGTCTCACCGCAGGTGACACCTTCAGCGTTCGCGAGGGGCAGACCTACCCCATCGAGATCTTCATCTCTGAAATTCCTGGTGGCGCGTTTGGCTTTGCTCTGCTCATCGAGGATGTCACCGATGGAGAGAAGGGTGCGGGCAACCTCCAGCTCTTCCGCACCGATATGTCCACACCCACTGCGGGTGAGGTACAAAAGCTCCTCAGCGAAGCAGGCTTCGGTGGAGGCGGCCTCGAGTGGCCTCAGTACAGCAGTGACTCGCTGATCTGGGTCGCGAAACCATAATTCTGACAACATTACACAAAAAGGCGAGTTTATGACAAACTCGCCTTTTTGTATTTCAACTTTGTACTTGACCTCATCATTCAAAATAGTTAGCATTCATAACGTCATGAAAAAATCTCTTTTTCTATCTCTTCTCATCTCTGGTGGCTCGCTGATGGCAGGCGAGCTCGATATGAAACCCACGCATATTTCTCTCTTTGAAAACGGCTACGGATTCATCAGCCAGCGCGGTCAGCTCCCCGCCGACACGCAGATACGTCTCAACTCACTGCCCGTCCCCGTGCGCGGTAGCTTCTGGATAGCCGCCGAGCAGGGTGTGAAGCTCCAGCGCCTCGTCAGCGGCCAGCTCGACTACCAAGTCAACACCGAGATCACCCCCTTCAAGCTCGCCGCGGCGAATGTCGGCGCACGCGTCATCGTCACCTTCCAGCGCGGAGAGGACCAGCCGCCCAGCTTTGCCGAGGGCACGATTCTCCCCTTCCCCAAGGCGCGCGAGCTGCGCGAGGGCAACACCATCGACCAGATCTCCGAGCCCAGTGACAATGCACTACTGGGCAATATCCTGCTCATCAAGCTCAGCGACCGCACCCTCGCGCTACAGGCGTCTCACATCCTCGACATCGCCTACCTCGATGAGGTGAAGCTGCCCACCACCACGGAGCGCCGCCCCGGCGTCGAGCTCGAGATTGCGGCTCCCGCAGCGGGCAAGCTCATCGAGACCACCTGCTTGAGCTCGGGCATCACGTGGCTGCCCAGCTACCGCATGGAGCTTGGCGAGGACGGCACCGCCGTACTCAATGCGAAGGCGACCATCACGAACAATCTGATGAACATGCAGGACGTCGCGCTCGACCTCGTCCTCGGCTCGCCCAATCTCAGCGACCTCTCCTCCATCGACCCCATGGCACTGCGAAACCGCAGCAGCAGCCCTAGACTCGCTCGCGCAGGAATGGGCGCATACCAATTTGAGGCAGACGGCATAGGAGACGGACTGGGTGAAGGTGCCTTGATGTCCGCCCCCGCAGCCCCCTTCGTCATGGCCGGCGACTCTGCTCCCGCTACCGCACTGAGCACGGGCAATGTCTACTTCTACCCCGTACCAGGATTCACCGCCAAGGCGGGGCAGGTCATCACGCAGCCGCTCTTCCAGAGCAAGCTGGAGTACAAGAATATCTACACATGGGATCTCCCCGATCCACGTCGCATGCAGGTGAACAACGAGAACCAGCCCCCCTCCATAGGAGAAGTCAAGCGCGAGGTGCATTTCACCAATCCTCTCGAGCTGCCACTCACCGATGCACCCATCGAATTCATCGAGGCGGATCGCATCGCCGCGACCAACACGATCTCCTTCACCCCTCCCAAGACAGCCGCTGTTGTCACGCTAGGAGAAGCGATCAACTTCACGACGCGCAAAGGGATCAAGCTCGTCAAAACCACCCACGTCAGCCACCCCTACATCGACGAAAATGACGATGATGATGACAAGAAGAAGAAACCCGAGCGCGTCAAGACCACCTACACACAGACCTACGTCGTCACCCTCGTCGTCAACAATCAGATGAGCAAGCCCGCCGAGCTCCACGTCACGCAGGACGTACAGGGCAAGATCACCCAGATCAGCGACAAGCCCAGCATCATCACCCGTGAGCCCAATCCCAGCGTGCTCAATCCCCAGCAGCATCAGATCGAGTGGAAGCTCACGATGGATGCGAAGAGTAGCAAGACGCTCACCTACAGCTTCGAATACCAGACCACCCGCATTCACAACAAGAACGAAAAGCCATGACCACACGCCACCTCCTCCCCCTCTGCCTCAGCCTCGGCAGCCTCCTGAGTGCGGGCGAGATTGATATGAAGCCCTCGCACATCTCGCTCTTTGAGAATGGCTACGGCTTTGTCAGTCAGCAGGCATCACTCGATGGGGACAAGAATATACGCCTCAACTCACTGCCCATCCCCGTCAGCGGCAGCTTCTGGATAGCCGCTGAGAAGGGCGTGGATATCAAGCGCCTCGTCAGCGGGGAGCTCGATTATGAGATTGAGATCCCTGTTGATCTCTTCCGCCTCGCAGCGGCGAATCCCAACACGCGCGCCATTGTGACCTACCGCCGTGGCAAGCAGCCCGCCATCCACGCCGAGGGCGTCATCCTCCCCTTCCCTCAAGCGCAGGAGAAGCGCGAGGGCAACACGATCGACCAGATCACCGAGACGACGAACAATCCTCTCATCGGCTCTGTCCTCCTTGTGAAGGTGGGCAAGCAGACGCTCATGATCAATCGCTCTCAGATCATTGACATCGCCTTCCTCGACGATATCAAGCTGCCCACGACGACACAGCGTCGCCCCGGTGTCGAGCTGGAGCTCGCCGCAGCGGCAAAGGGCAAGAAGATCGAGACCACCTGCCTGAGCTCAGGCATCACGTGGCTGCCCAGCTACAGCATCGCGCTCGCCGAGGATGGCAGCGCCCAGCTGCGGGCGAAGGCGACGATTAGCAATAATCTGATGAATATGGAGAGCGTCGCACTCGATCTCGTGCTCGGCTCGCCCAATCTCAGCAATCTCTCCACGATTGATCCCATGGCTCTGCGTGATTCATCTCCACCCATCATCGCCAGCCGCGCCGCCAGTGTCCAGATGGCTCCGACATCGTTCGTCACATCGGGGGGGAATAGCTTCAAATTAGCGAACTACGCTCCTCCTGCCGCTGCGCTGAGCACGGGCAATGTCTACTTCTACCCCATCCCCAGCTTCACGGCAAAGGCGGGGCAGGTTGTGACGCAGCCGCTCTTCCAGACGGATCTGAAGTACAAGAATGTCTACACGTGGAATATTGCTGCCCCGCAGCTGATGGACACGAATGCAGAGGGTGCTCCTCCTAGCATAGGCGAGATTGATCGCGAGATTCATTTCAACAATCCGCTGGATCTGCCCCTGACAGCCGCTCCTGTCGAGATTACGGAGATGAATCGCATCGCGGCGACTGATAGGATTTCCTTCACGCCTCCGAAGACGGATACGATTGTGCAGGTCGGCGAGGCGATCAATCTCACGACGCGCAAGTCGCTCAAGCTGGTCGGCACGTCCAAGCTGACACTGCCCTACGATGATGATGCACAGAAGGAGAGCAAGAAGAAGGTCAAGCGTGTGAAGACGATCACGACGCAGACTTATCTCGTCGAGCTTCAGGTGAACAATCAGATGGCAAAGCCCGCCGAGCTCGTCGTGCAGCAGCAGGTGCGCGGTCATGTGCTTTCTATCAGTGACAAGGCTCAGGTGCAGAGTACGGAGAGTTTTCTGGGTAGTGACAATCCAGTCGTCAACAATCTGCGCTGGTCTCTCCAGCTGGGTGCTGGTAGTGCAAAGACGCTCACCTATACTTTCCAGATAAAGAGCTCACGCATCCACGCCGAGGAGAAATAAGCCGTATTTCTTCGCGCTCAGCTGCGCGGCCTGCGGGTCGCGCAGCTGGGCAGAGCCGCGGTGTGCAAGGCTGGTTGCTGCGGTACGGCTGGCGCTTCGCGTTTGCGACAGTAGAAATTTGGCGCGCTTCGCGCGCAGATTGACGGGGGCGTCAGTTTGCGGCGTTAACACCTTGCTGGGTTTGCCGCGCGGGCGTTTTCTTATCTAGC
>CAYJLP010000089.1:0-10037 GCA_964371115.1 uncultured Akkermansia sp.
ATCCAAGAGGCTTCGCATCTCCTTATGTGGTCGCGGCTTTATTTTGCAGCACTCTCCCGCCGCGCCAGCATCCACAGCAGATCCGACAGACGGTTCACCAGCAAGCTACTCGCCCCATTCTCCAGCTCACCCTTCTCCCGCAGCTCCGCCATCCTCCGCTCCGCTCGCCGACACGTCGCACGCGCTAGGTCCAGCATCGCCGCCCCCAGCGACGCATCCTTCCCCGGCCGCGCCCAGCCTCGGAATCGTATCTCCTCCTCCCGCTCCATCCGATGCACGATCTCCTCCACCCACGCCACATCCTCCATCTTCGGCCTCGCATAGCCGCGCTTATCATACTCAGCCAGATCCTCTTCCAATGTCGCCAGCTCCCCCATCAATCCCACCAGCCGCTCCTGCACGCCGTCGATCATAGTTTCGCTCGCTTCACTAAGTCCCGCCGCGCGTGCCACGCCCAGCGTAGAGTTCAGCTCATCAATGGTTCCATACACATCAAGTCGCAGTGCTGACTTGGATAATCTCTTGCCGAACATTAAATCGGTTTGACCTTCGTCGCCTCTTTTGGTAATAACGCTCATAGATCCATCCACTCTATATCATTCCCATGAAAATTGCACGTCTAAATTCTACCCCAGAGATTTTCCATTCCGTCCAAGGTGAGGGTGCCAGCATCGGCTCCGCCGCCATCTTCCTCCGTCTCGCAGGTTGCAACTTGCGCTGCGACTGGTGTGATACCTCCTATAGTTGGAATGCCTTCATCGAGCTCTCCACCCACGAGGTCACCCAGCTCATCGAGCAGCACAACTGCCGCCAGCTCGTGATCACGGGCGGCGAGCCTCTCATGCAGCAAGAGGAGCTCGAGCAGCTCCTGCGCGCCCTGCCCGATGATTTCTACATCGAGGTGGAGACGAATGGCACGCTGCTTCCCACGCCCTACCTCTTCCAGCGCGTCGATCAGTGGAATGTCTCGCCAAAGCTCGCCCACGCTGGCGTCGAGGACGCTCTCCAGCCCGATATCCTGCGCCACCTAGCCCAGCATCCTAATTGCTGGTTCAAATTCGTCATCCAGCAGGAGAGCGATTGGGAGGAGATCGCCCCCCTTGCTCTGCCTCCCCAGCGTATCATCCTCATGCCCTGCGCCACGAGCCGTGAGGAGCTCCGCGCCGCACGTCCCGCCATCGTCGCGCTCGCTATCCAACATGGAGTCCGCTTCGGCGACCGCCTCCACCTCGAGCTCTGGGACAAGAAAAAGGGGGTCTAACACTCCCATATCAAAAAATTTTGATAAATAGATTGACAGAATCTCTAGGTAGATTTATACTCGATCCATCAACTATTTTTGATATGAAAAACGAATCCCCCGCTGCTATGGGCTTTTTTGAGCGCTATCTCACCCTCTGGGTTATCCTCTGCATGGTCGCAGGTGTGCTCATCGGAAGATACCTCCCCGCCATCCCACAGCTCCTCTCAGAGTTGGAATACGCCAACATCTCGCTGCCTATCGTCGTGCTCATCTGGCTGATGATCTACCCGATGATGCTCAAGGTGGACTTCCAGAGTGTGAAGGACGTGAGGAAGAATCCTCAGGGGCTCTTTGTCACCTGGGCGGTCAATTGGCTGGTGAAGCCCTTCACCATGTTCGGCATCGCATGGCTCTTCTTCTTTGTCCTCTTTGAGAGTTTGATTACTCCTGAGCTCGCACAAGACTACCTCGCGGGGGCGGTGCTCCTCGGAGCGGCACCCTGCACGGCGATGGTCTTTGTATGGAGCCAGCTCACACGCGGGAATGCCGCCTACACCGTCGTGCAGGTCGCGACGAATGATCTAATCATCCTCCTCGCCTTCACCCCCATCGTGGCACTGCTCCTCCAGCAGGCGGGCGTCACCATTCCATGGGACACACTGATCGTCTCTGTCGTCCTCTTTGTCGTCATCCCCCTCGTCGGAGGCATCATCACACGTCGTCAAGTCGTGCGTGCGAAGGGTCTTGAGTATCTGGAAAAGAAGCTCATCCCTCGCTTTGGCAATGTCACCATTGGCGGGCTGCTGCTCACGCTTGTGCTTATCTTCTCGCTGCAAGGCAAGGTCATCTTGGAGCATCCTCTGCACATCGGGCTCATCGCAGTACCGCTCATCATCCAGACCGTGCTCATCTTTGCGCTGGCGTACTTTGCAAGCCGAGCGATCAAGCTACCTCATGAGATTGCGGCACCTGCGGGGATGATAGGCGCGTCGAACTTCTTCGAACTCTCGGTTGCCGTTGCCATTGCTCTCTTTGGGATTGACAGCCCGGTCGTACTTGCTACGATTGTGGGTGTGCTCGTCGAGGTACCTGTCATGCTGGCACTCGTACGCTATGCGAACCGCACGCGCCATTACTTTCCTAGCTGTGGCTGCAAATAATTTTTATCACTAACTCTTTTTAATATATGAATAAGACATCACTTGCAAAAGTCGCCTTTGTCTGTGTGCACAACTCGTGCCGCAGCCAGATCGCGGAAGCCCTTGGGAAGCATCTTGCGTCGAGCAGCTTTGAAAGCTACTCGGCGGGGACGGAGCTCCGTCCACAGATTAATCAGGACGCGGTGCGCATCATGAAGGATATCTATGGAATCGACATGGAGCTCACGCAGAGCAGCAAGCTGCTGGCGGACATCCCAGAGGTGGATATCGTGATCACGATGGGGTGCAATGTGCAGTGTCCGATGCTGCCTTGCAAGCATCGTGAGGACTGGGGACTGGAAGATCCGAGTGGGAAGCAAGATGCGGCATTTGTGGAGACGATTGAGACGATCCATCAGCGTATCTTGGAGCTGGCTGAGCGTATCGAAAGCGGGGAACTGCTGGGTGCGAAGTAAGCAAGCGGAGATTTAATTTTTTAACGGAGGCTTCTTTTTCTGAGGAAAGGGAAGCCTCTTGGCGTGTCGTGTACGCGCCCACCCACGGTGGCAGAGCACGGCGATACGGAGTATCGCTAGGGGGTGTCTAGAGGGCAGCAGGTCCTTTGGTGTCCGTCTGGGGGCTGCCCAGACCCGCTGGCGAACGATCGCCAGAGATCGCTTAAGGTCTAGACCTTAAGAATCCAAGATGCTTCGCATCTCTTTCATGCGCAATAGCTGTGTGTAGCCTTCCCCCTCACAGAAAAAATCCCGCCTCACACCAGAGACGGGATTCGCAAAAAATGCTAAAAAGCACCTCAAGCACTCACCGACGACTTGACCATCTTGACCAGATGATTCTTCAGATCCCCCGTCGACTGCGCCGCGAGCCGCAGGCACTTTGACGTCAGCTTCCTCAGCCCTAGCTTGTGATCCTCACTGCCCCAGACCAGCTCCTCCGCGATGAGACCGAGGCGCGTGACGAGCACCGCATTCACCATTCCATTGGCCACCATAGCACTCGTCTGCCCGATGATGGGCAGGCTCTCAATCGCGCCACTCGCCATGCGACCGATGCTGCTAAAGGCGTAGTCGCTGATGCTGTCGAGGTAGTAGGCGTAGTACGACGCACGCATCAGCGAGAGGTAGAGACTCAGCGTCTGACGAGCCGAAGGGCGCAGCCCACTGATGAGCGTGACCTCCTTGACGAGCTTTGCGCTCAGCGCAAGGATCATGAAGAAGTCCAGCAGCTGGTTGCGCGAGATGGCTGTGGCGAGCCCTGCTTGCAGCGCATGCTGGCGGATGGTGCTACGCGTGAGCCCCTCGCGCGAGCGGCGTAGCTCGGAGAAGGCAGCGCGCAGCGCGCGCTCGCTCGCCGCGTGGCTGAGCTGCTGGAGTGCGGCGAGCTCGCGCTGGATATCGTGGCTGTCGGGATGGTTGAGCGGACCTCGCTTGTGCTGCTGGCGCGCGAGCGCGCGTAGTTGGATGAGGTTACAGTTCTCAAGGCGCGCCGGCCATGCGGGCTGCCAGAGTACGGGCCAGATGAGCTTGAGCAGGATGAGGGCGAGGATGAGTAGCAGGATGCCGTAGAAGACCCATTCCGAGCCAGGGATCCAGCGCGCAAGCGCGCCTCCGATGTTGAGCACGGAGGAGATGATGGGCAGGATGAGTAGGAGACTCAGCAGGCTGATTGCCCATTTGATGGTTTTGAAGAGGGGCATGGTTGTTTGGGGTTTGGAAGGGGGAGGGGGGGATGTTGTGAAAGCGGGGGGACGCGTTGCGTTTATTTGTGTCGGCGGTGGTGACGCTTCGCGTTTGCGGCGGGTGGGAGTGTGGTCGCGGTGGTGATGCTTCGCGTTTGCGGCGGTAGATGTTTGGCGCCCTTTGGGCGCAGGTTGACGGGGCGTCAGTTGGCGGTGTGAATGCCTTGCTGGGTTTGCCGCGCGGGCATGTGCTAAATTATCTGAACTGACGCCTTGCTGGATCTTCGATCCAGCTTTGCTTGTGGGGCTATCCTCCTCACCTCACTTCGTTCGGACGGGCAGGAGGTGTCCTGCCCTTTCGTCGTCTCAAATCGCAGTGCGATTTGTCCCACGCCCCGCCGGGCTCTGCCCGGACCCGCTGGGGTCTGCCTCCAGACGGCCACCAAAGGAGTTTCTATCCTCATCACCTCGCTTCGCTCGACCGGGCAGGAGGTGTCCTGCCCTTTCGTCGTCTCATTTAGCAGTGCAAAATGTTCTGGACACCACCTTGCGATACTGCGTATCGCTGGGCTGTGCCGCTGTGGGTGGGCGGGGATGCGGGGTGGTGGTGGCGTTGTTTGCGCTGAGTTCAGCTTTACGCGCGCTGGCTCATGCAGGCTTCGATTTCCTCGACGGTCGCAGGTACGAATGCCAGCAGATCCTCCACGCCGTCCTCACGCACGACGACGTCTGTCTCGATGCGTATGCCGATGCCTTCTTCTTTCACGTAGATGCCCGGCTCGATCGTCCATACCTGCCCCTCTGCAAAGATGGTATCCATCGCTCCGACGTCATGCACGTCGATGCCCAGCGAGTGGCTCGTGCCATGCATGAAGTAGCGTCGCACGGCTGGCGGGTCGTCAGGGTTCTCCACGATGTCTTTCTCACTGAGGAGTCCCACCCTCACGAGCTGCTGCGCCATGTAGCGGCGTACGGCACGCTCGTATTCCGTCTTGCGTACTCCCACTTTCATGAGTTGCTTCGCTTCTTCGTACACGGCGAGGCAGGCTTCATAGAGCTCTTTCTGCCTCGGGCTGTAGCGTCCGTTCAATGGCACGGTGCGGGTCATGTCCCCTGCGTAGCCGCCGTACTCCGCGCCGATGTCGAGTAGCACGAGGTCGCCGTCCCGCGTCTCCATATGGTTGGAGATGTAGTGTAGCACGCAGGCATTCGCCCCACCGGCGATGATAGGGGTGAAGGAGAACTTGCGCGAGCGGCGGCGGATGAATGCCGAGGAGAGGATGCCCTCGATCTCCCACTCTCCCATCCCAGCTCGCAGCTGCCCGAGTAGCTCGATAAAGCCCTCTCCCGTGCTGCGGCAGGCGCGGCGGATTTGCTCGATTTCTTCCTCGGTTTTGATCATACGCATTTCCGAGATGATAGGATAGAGGCAGTGCAGCTCGCTGTCAGGATAGCTAGCCTGCAGGGCCGCGGCCATGCGCTCATTGCGGGTCTGTACGTAGGTGAGGCGGCGCGGGTGGTTGTCGCGCTCCAGCCAGATTTGCTTTGCCGCAGGGATGTACTCGGCGAGGAGGGGCTGATAGGCCTGTAGCCAGCGTACATCGGTGATGCCGCTGAGTTGTGCGCCCTCGCTCTGATCGAGTTTTGCGCCTTCCCAGATGGCGATCTGGTCGTTGGTCTCGCGTAGTAGTAGCGTGTCTTCGTGGCTGCCGTCTTCCTTGACGCGCATGAGTAGCACGCTTTCCTCTTGGTCGATGCCGGTGAGGTAGAAGAAGTTCGCATTCTGATGATGCGAGAAGGTGCCATCCGCATTCGTGGGGAAGACGTCGTTGGCGTGGATGATGACGAGGCTGTCGCAGGAGAGCTGAGCGGCGAGTTCATCGCGCTTTTTTTGATAAAAACTCGCGGGGAGGGGGCTGTAGCGTGTGGCTATCATGGGCTGAGGGAGGGGGGGAGGAGTTTTTGGGTGTGAGTGCAAATTATTACTTAATATAAAATATGTTCCATATAGAACATATTTTTATGTTAAGCCTTGTATTAGTTGTCTTCGTTGACGCGTATTTCTAGTGAGCGGCCATGGGCGTCGAGACCTTCGATTTCGGCGAAGACTTTGACGTAGGGTAGGCTGCGCTCGGCGGCGGCTTTGTTCATGCGCACGATGCTCGTGCGGCGTTGGAACTGATCGGCGCGGATGCCTGAGAATGACTTGCCAGAGCCACCCGTGGGCAGGGTGTGGCTGGGGCCCGCGAGGAAGTCGCCGCAGGCGACGGTGGAGTAGGTGCCGACATAGATAGCACCTGCGGTGTAGATGTCCTCGAGCATGGCAGCCTCGAGCCGCGCATCGACGACGAGGGAGAGGTGCTCGGGGGCGAAGTCATTGCAGATGGCGCAGGCCTCACAGATGTCGTCGACGAGGATGACGTGGGTGCGGGTATTGAGGACTTCTTGGAGATACACGTTGCGCGTGAGCTGGGCGGCTTGTTGCTCGATTTCTGCTTGGACGGCGAGGAGGAGCTCTTCGCTATCGGTGATGAGGCTAATGGCACTATCGCCTCCGTGCTCGGCCTGCCCGAGGAGGTCGGCGGCGACGTAGGCGGGGGTGGCTGTCGTGTCGGCGATGATCATGATCTCGCTGGGACCTGGGAGCAGGTCGATGGAGACGGCTCCGACGAGCTGGCGCTTTGCCTCGACGACGTAGCGATTGCCCGGGCCAAAGATTTTCTCCACGGGCGCGATGGTCTCGGTGCCCAGTGCGAGCGCGGCGATGCTCTGCGCTCCGCCGACGCGGTAGATCTCGGTTGCTCCTGCCTCGACGAGGGCGACGATGACGGCGGGGTTGACCTTGCCTTTTTTGTCACAGGGGGTCATGGCGATGATCTCAGGCACGCCCGCAGCCATGGCAAAGCCGCCTGTCATCAGCGCGGTGGAGACGAGGGGGGCTTTGCCCCCAGGGACATAGATGCCGACGCGGTCGTAGGGGACGAATCGCTCGCCGACTTCACAGCCCTGCGCGTTGATGCCGCTCCAGTTTTTGCGGAGGCTGTTTTTGGAAAAATAGCTGATGTTGTGCAGAGTGGCAGCGATGGCTTCTTTGGTTTGCTGGGAGACGAGGGTGCGTGCTTCGTGGATCTCTTCGTTGGTGATGCGAAGCTGCTCGGGCTGGAGCTCCACGGTGTCAAAGCGCGCAGCGTATTCGCAGAGTGCTGCGTCGCCGTGGGCTTGGACGTGTTGGATGATTTCTCGTACTGTTTGCTCGACTCCCGCCTCGGGGATAGCGCGGCGGTTCATAGCGCGTAGTGCTTCTGCATAGTCAGGGTCGCTAGGACGACTTATTTTCATATACGAGGGATTGTACCAAGTTATATCTGCGCTGTCAATGTTGTAGCGGGGGTGTAGCGGGAGGGGGACAGGGAGAGAGGGAGGGCTTTCTAGCTTGCGTCATCTGATGCTCTTTGTTATGATGGATGTCACAACCCGTTTTTATTCTATTCTTATGCAAGCCCAGCCTGTGATTAAAATTGCCTTTGTCGACCCTCGCCCAGAGCAGGGCTATGTGGGGATTCATTTCATGGATCTGCTCCACAAGCATTTCCCCATCGAGGTCGTCTCCGCCGAGGAGGCGGATTATCTGTTCTACTCCGACTTTGGTCTGGATCATCTGGATTCAACGGCGGTGAAGATTTTCTATACAGGTGAGAATCATGAGGCAGATTGGGTAGCCTGTGATTATGCGCTGACGCACGAGCGCGCGCGCTGCGCTCGCCACCGCCGCCTGCCTTATTATGCTCTCGCGACCCTAGAGAAATCGCCCGAGGAGTGGGAGGTACTGCTGCGCCGCGATCCGTGGACGCACGAGGATGTGCAGCGGGAGAAGTCGGCTTTCTGCCACTTTGTCTACCGTAATCATGTGTGCAAGGTGCGCAATCGCTTCTTTAAAAAGCTCTCGCAGTACAAGCATGTCGATGCGGCGGGTCCTCTCTACAATAATATGAAGGACGGGATGATGGCACCGCGTGGTCTCGCGAATACGCTGGCATTCATGGCTCCTTACAAGTTCTCCATCAGCTTTGAGAATGAGGCGCACCGCGGCTACACGACGGAAAAACTCTTCAACGCGCTGCTCGCGCGCACAGTGCCTATCTATTGGGGGGATCCGACGGTGGCTGAGGATTTTAACCCGAAGAGTTTTATCAATTACTATGATTTCCAATCTGAGCAGGAGTTGCTCGATTATGTGATTCATGTCGATGAGAATGAGGAGCTCTATCTCCAGTATCTCAATGAGCCCATCTTCAAGGAGGGGCAGGGGGTGCTGGGATTCCGCGAGGAGGTGAGGGGGTTCTTTGAGGAGATTTTTAGCAATCCTGATCGCCAGCGCAGTTGCTCAGAGCAGCGCTATTTCGAGGTCAAAAAGAAAATTGGCAGCTACGCCTTCGCGCGCTTCAAGGCGTGGAAGCGTCGCTTCACGAAGCGCAAGCGCTAGTTCTTCTTTGGTATGATTAATGTTGAATTGGCTTTGCCTTCGATGGCGGCACTTTCGATGACGCTTGATGTCGAGGGGGGAGAGGAGTTGATTGGGCAGCTTGATTTTCTACGGGAGGCTCCTGATCATCTGCATCTGTGGAGTGAGTCTTGGGTGGGCGGTGATGGAGCGGATCTCACTGAGCTGTCGCTCTCGGGTGAGGGCTTTTGCTGGTGTCATGAGCTGAGTATTGGGCTTGTGGAGGATGATTTTTTTGAGGATGGGCGTGAGGCTTCAGCCTTTGTGGAGGTCAGCGAGGGGGAGGAAGGGAGTTTGCAGGTGGCTCTTGCGTTCACGGCGTCGGGCTTGGCGGGTTTTCGTGCCGCGCTGTGTGGGCTGGCGGGAGGGACGGTTTGCTGTCGCTATCCAGTCGAGCGTTGGCGTGATGGGGTGATGCTAGCGGATGGTGTGCTGGAGTGTCATTTGCGTTTGGTTTGAGGAGGGGGGCTTCGCGTTTGCGGCGGTGGATCCTCCTCACCTCACTTCGTTCGGACGGGCAGGAGGCTTTTTGCATTGCAAAAAGAGACGATGAGCATCTGAGACACCTCTCAGATGCTCCGAATGAAATGAGGACGAAGAGGACTTGGGCTCTCTTCGTCTCATGTTGACATGCAACATGCCTTAAGAATCCAAGATACTCCGCATCTTTATGTGGGGGATCACCGTTTTGCTGCTGCTGTCGCTCAGGGGACGATCAGGGCTTGTCACGCAGGCGAAATATTGCTATACTGCCGCCAGATTATGACCCCCAAGAACATCGTTGCAGTCATTGACTATGGCTCACAGTACACACAGCTCATCGTGAGGCGTGTACGTGAGATCGGCTATCTGGCAAAGCTCTACGCGCTCGAGGATCTCGCCGAGATCTCACAGCCCGGTGCCATCATCCTCTCGGGCGGTCCTCGCAGCACCAGCGATGAGGACGCTCCTGATATCGACTTTGAATGGCTCCAGTCTTTCGACGTCCCCGTCCTCGGCGTGTGCTACGGCATGCAGCTGCTCAATATCAAGCACGGCGGTACTGTCAAATCAAGCAACAAGCGCGAATACGGTCCCGCTAATCTCATTCCCGAGGATTGCACCAGCGGTCTCTACGCCGATATGTCAGCAAGCTCTCAGGTCTGGATGAGCCACTCCGACACGGTTGATCAGCTCTCCGAGGATTGCCAAGTCATCGCTCGCAACATCGACGGCGTGCCTGTCTCGCTGCAATGGAGTGATCGCATGTACGGCATCCAGTTCCACCCCGAGGTCACGCACTCTCACGAGGGGCGCACCATCCTGCGCAACTTCCTCAAGCTCGCGCCCGAGCTCGCCGCCTTTGACATCGGTGATTTCAAAAACGAGCTCATCGCTGACATCCGCGAGAAAGTCGGCGACAAGCAAGTCGTCTGTGGCGTCTCTGGTGGCGTCGACAGCACCGTGCTCGCCGTC
>CAYJLP010000090.1:0-10035 GCA_964371115.1 uncultured Akkermansia sp.
GCTCGTCAGGCTCATAACCTGAAGGCCGCAGGTTCAAATCCTGCTCCCGCAATACGAAAGATCGCCAATCACTCCGATTGGCGATCTTTTTTGCATGGTAGAGAGAGTTTCGCATGAGACTCAGCTTGATGTTCGAGCAAAGACGGGCTACCATGATCCCACCATATCCATAATCAAGCTCGCCTGTCAGTATACAGGATAGTCGAGCGATGTCGAGTTCATTCTCTGCTCCTAGCCCAGCGACGAGCGGCGCAAGGGGAGAAGAGGCCCCATGGGTCAATCAAGCCCGATTCCTTCATCAGAAAGAATCAGCACTCCCAACATGGAGTCTCTGATGCAGAGTAGCACAGGCTATTTAGCTAGTCAAGCTACTAGATGCACGGCGCGTGATCGAGTGATGCTGCGCGCAGAGCTCGCGCATATTCGCATATTCGCATGGACTCTCCTTGCCATCCCTATCATAAACGGGAGTGATAGATCATGGTCTTCATACGAATGAGAGGTAGAGCAATACGAGACCAGCAAGGAGAAATATACTCAGAAGGATATAGAAAAGAGTAGCAGCTGCTTGTCGCGCGCCTCCTGCTCTGGGGGAGTATCAGGGCATCCTGTTTTGACCTCATGCAGCATCAGGCGCGCGAATTTCTCTGCGCGGCGTAGCTGGTAGCCGACGATAGAGGTGACGAAGAGAATGAGGAGAATGCAAAAGGTGATCATCATGATGAGGATATGAGTTTATTTTCATTAGTTATTTTAGCACAACAAATAAGCAGTGCGATGGGAATACCGTAGTGGGCGCGGTAGACGAAAGCTTTCATACAAAGGTGCTGTAGAGCAAGTAGAGACCTATGAGAAGAAAGATACTCACCCCCATGTAAAACAAAGGGTAACTGAATGAATTCGAACTCGCAGGCAGCTCCCCCTGAGTGCCAGCAGCATCGGGACCATCGTGGATCTTGGAGAGCACTGCGGGACCGCAGCGAAGTTCTTGTTCACGCTGCTCTGGGGTGAGAGTCTTGAGCCATCGTTTGACCTTGAAATCGTAGTAGAAACGCCCCACCAGAAGAGCTGCGAGGATGAACAGCGCGCGCTGCCACGTCTCTAGTTGCAAAAATTCGATGCTCAGCAGAACACTCAGAATTTTTGCAAATAATCCGAGAGTAAACACCCCTAGGCTGATGAAGATGAAGGTCCCAAGGCGACGATCACGTGCCTGCTTCTCGGCAGATCCCTCAAGCTCGTCGTCCTTGCCCTCATAGATGATCTGCCTGACCATGCACTCTGCATTCCGCAGCATATAGCCAATGACCACGGCGAAGAGGAAGATGAAAAGAGCAGGTATGAGACCGAATACAAAAACGAGCGTGGAGTACATAGATAGAGAATAAAACGTCCCTCTATTCTAACACAGCGAAGCATGCTGTCAAGGATAGTCGAGAGGGGGGGGGAGGAGGGGCTATTCTTTGTTTCTCATCTATTTCATCCGCTTGCGCCACAACGGGGCTTGCAGCCTGACGCATTTCTGCTATGATGCTTGCCATCACGATGCTTTTACAGCCCAACCAGCAGCAGTGGATCTCGCTCATGGATAGCTATGGCGCGAGCCGCAGACCTTTCCTCTTTGTCATCTCCTATGATGCGCAGAGAGCTTATGTCTGGCCTGCCGACGCGATCCCCGGGGGCGTGGCGTTCCAGCTGCCTTCCACGAGTCGTGTACCGCCAGTAGTACCTCTGCCTGAGCAGATTGGGTTCGACGTCGAGGCGCCCACACCGCAGGATTATGCGCGAGCCTTTCATCACGTGCATGAGGAGATCTGTGCGGGCAATAGCTACCTGCTCAATCTCTGCGCGCGGTCGAGACTGCGGACGAATTTACGACTACGGGATTTTTTCCACCATGCGAGCGCGCCCTACAAGCTGCTCGTGGAGGGATCAGAAGAGAAATTTTGCTGCTTCTCTCCCGAGCCTTTCGTGCTGATCCATGCTGGTGAGATCAGCAGCTACCCCATGAAGGGGACGATCTCCGCCGACCTCCCCGATGCCGAGCACCGCCTGCTAGCCGATGAAAAGGAGCGCTGTGAGCACGCGACCATCGTCGATCTCATCCGCAATGATCTCTCACGCGTCAGCACGCGCGTCCACGTGCCACGCTACCGCTACGTGGAGCGTGTGGAGACGGCGCGGAAGAGTATCTTCCAAACGAGCTCCGAGGTGCGCGGCAGCTTGCCCGAGGGCTGGGAGCAGCAGCTGGGCTCGATGCTCGCCCAGCTCCTCCCCGCGGGGAGTATCTCTGGCGCGCCCAAGAGAAAAACCTGCGAGATCATCGCCGAGGCCGAGCGCATGGAGCGAGGATTCTACACCGGGGTGTTCGGCTATTTTGATGGCACGGCACTAGAGAGTGCTGTGTGCATTCGCTTTGTGGAGCAGCAGGGCGAGGAGCTTTTCTACAAGAGCGGCGGTGGCATCACGGCGATGAGTGAGCTCCAGTCAGAGTATGAGGAGCTGGTGAGCAAGGTTTATGTCCCATTCTATGTCCCCATTAGTCCTTGAGAGTATCTGCGTCCTCGACGGCGCGCCCCAGCTGCTGGACTACCACCAGCGGCGAGTCGATCGTAGCCTCCTGAGTGGTCATCTCCTAGATCTCACGGCTGCCCTCGCTGAGCTGAGCCTCCCCCCTACGGGCAAGCACAAGCTGCGCCTGATCTATGATAGGCAGGGGCATGTCAAGCAGCTGGAGCACGAGCTCTACGCGATGCGCCAGCTGCGCGCACTGCGCCTGCGCGAGCTTGATTGCCCATTCGATTATGCGATCAAGTGGCTGGATAGGCGCGCGCTGGATGCCTACGCCGAGGGGCTGTCCAGCGATGAGGACGTGCTGCTGCTGCGTGAGGGCTTTCTCGTGGAAGGACGCTATGCGAATCTTGCCTTGCTGCGCGAGGGAGTCTGGTACACGCCTCAAGATTGTCTCTTAGAGGGCGTACAGCGCGCCTTTCTGCTCGATACGGGGCTCCTCAATCGCAAACGCATCACCATCCAGCAGCTAGGGGATTATGATAGCATCGCGCTAATCAATGCCATGCTGCCACTGGGGAGCTGCGTGCTGCCCATCTCGTCCATTCTGTCTGAGCTCTAGCCACGCTGACAGGCGTGCCGCAGCTGCTCCCACTCTTCGGGAGTGATTTCTACGGCAGTCTTGTTCTTGTGCCGCGTTGCGCGCAGCTGGATGAGGGCGTGGACGAGCTGCTCACTCGGGCCTCTATCATGGAGATAGGGAACAGAGGCGGGCTCGCCAGCCCATGCCTCAGGCGAGAGAAAGAGTGGCTCAGAAGCGAGCGAGAGCAGGTATTGCTGCGCCACCTGTGCGCTAGCCTCCTGCCGTAGCGCGCGGAAAAAGACCTCGAATAGCTCATGCGCAGCGGCCTGATGTGCCTGCTCCGAGTCCATCACGACAACGGGGAGTAGCTCAGCGAGCAGCCCGGCTCCCTGATCAGAGTAGTCCCCCTTCAGCAAAGAGGCGAGCGGGAGGAGCAGATCGTCGTCACGTCGCAAGGCCGCATGAGAGCAGTAGTACACAATATCCTCAAAGCCACAGACGCCATGCCGCCAGCCCCAGAGCAGAGCAGGTAGTGAGAGCTGCATGCTGTACGCACGCCGCAGCAGCGGGCAGGGAAGCATCATTTGGAAGGGTCTCAAGAGCCACATGATAGAGAAGAGAGGCGACACGTTCTCACGAAATGCTAGACTAGAGGCGACACAAAGTCAATACGGAAGGGAGGATGCACTCTAATAAATATATAACTTGTATGTTTTTACTTGCTATGAGAGCATGATTATGGTATTAAAAAAGATGCTTGAGAGATGCGCCATTGCTCTCGCCAAGCTTCATAGAAAGGACATACAAGACATGATCAATTCCCCCCTTCCCTCTGACGCAAAAAGCCTCTTCAAAGCGGCCAAGACTGGCGACCTCGCCACCCTCAAGACACTGCTCTCAGGCAGCCTCGGCTTGGAAATCCGCGATCGCTCTGATTGCACACTGCTCAATGCCGCAGCCAAGCACGATCAAGCAGCCGTCATCGCCTACCTACTCGACGCGGGTGCCGCTATCGAAGCCCCCGACGACGAGTCCCGAAGCCCGCTGAGCAAAGCCGCCAAGCACGGCTCACTCGCCGCCCTATCACTGCTGCTCGAGCGCGGTGCCGACGTCCACACACGCGACTCCACAGGCCGCACCCCGCTCATCCAAGCGGCAAAGCGCGGGCATCTGGAGGCGGTGAAGCTCCTCCTCGCAGCTGGTGCAGATCCCGCAGCGGTGAGCAACAAGGGCATGACAGCGCACGATACAGCTGCCAAGCGCGGTCACACATCCATCGCAGAGCTACTCAACACGACACCCAGCTGAGTAGCGAGCTACGCAAGCCAGACGAGGATGATGACAATCTTCTTACATGCGCATAGTCGCAACTACTTACTCTTACTTTGCAGCGTAGACCTTGTGTGAAAAACAAGGTCTACGTTTTTTTGGGTAAGGGGTTCTATGTTCTCTCGGAGTAAGACTTTGAGATGACTTGCAGCTGGATTTCCCGTCACTTGTTGGGAATGGCGAGATTTTAGATACCTCCTCAGGCCTTTAGGCGAGTTCTTCATTCTTCATCAGGTGGCTCTTGAGCACTTATCACCTGCCCTCTTCAGCCTGCTTCGCAGAACGGTGCAAAAAGCCCTCTCAGCTTCGTCATCTAAATGACCGTACTGTTTTGTCCCAAAATTTCGCCTTGTGAGAAATTCGAAGCCTCCCTTCCCCCTCCCCCTCCCCTATACGCAAAGACGCTCTCGATTGAAATAATCGAGAGCGTCTTTGTTATGATGAATGATTAGAGAGACTTGAGGCGAGAAAGGATAGAGTCCTTTGAAGCAGAGCCTATGACAGTGTCGACGACTTCACCGTTCTTGAAATAGATGAGCGTAGGGATATTGCGCACATTGTAGCGAGCGGCAATAGCCGAGGCTGCATCGACGTCTACCTTGACGACCTTTGCCTGACCTTCTACTTCTGTAGCGATTTGGTCAATGACGGGAGAGAGCATTTTGCAAGGTCCACACCACTGTGCCCAGAAATCGACGAGGACGGGTACTTCCGAGGCCAAGACCTCGCTATCAAAATTATCTTCAGTTATGTTGAGTGCCATAATGTGAGACTATTTTAGCAGATGATTGAATAACAAGCGAATCATTTTCGTGTCACCAGAGTAGAAATATTCTAATTTTTTATTCTGATGACTTACATCTTACAGATCGTCAAATCCGCCCGATTCGTCATCGTCAGCAGACGCCTCATCGCCTGAGCCCTCGTCAGCGGCACCTTCGTCATCCGAGTCACCGGCACCTTCTTCGTCATCAGCATAGCTGTCATCAGCAGATGCATCCGAGCTAGCACCAGCAGATTCCTTGTTGGGATCACCAAAGAAGGCATCTTGGTAGGTCACACGCTCTGGTGTCTGGTCAATCTCATACTGGATGTAGATGAAGTAGCCCGCGAGCAGCACAGCCAAGCTCAGCAGCGTGAGGACGACGGGATGATCCTTGCGGATATCTTCGATATCATCATCGCCAGCAGGGCGACCAAAGCCAGCAGGCTTGGAGAATCCCGCTGGCTTGGCCACAGGCACGGTGGCCTTGGGCATCGCAGGAGAGGCTGCCGTATCAGTACCAGCAGGAGCAGAGGGAGGCGTGGGCTTGAAGCCAGTAGGTGGCTTTGCACCAGGAGTCACAGGAGCACCAGGAGTGCGAGGGGTGACAGGTGTCAGGGGGCGCGTCGCATTGCCTCCGAGCATGACCGTACGTATAGGAGCACCAGGGGCACCAGCAGGAGCACTAGGAGGCACGGGAGCCGCAGGAGCACCAGGAGCTCTGGGAGGAGTAGGCACGCTGGGAGCACCAGGAGGTGTGGGAGGAGTAGGCACGCCAGGGGCACTAGGAGGCGTGGGCACGCTAGGAGCACCAGGGGCACCAGGAGGCGTGGGCACGCTAGGAGCACCAGGGGGCTTGGGAGGAGTAGGCACACCAGGGGCACTAGGAGGAGCGGGGACGCCAGGGGCTGCTGGAGGCATAGGTGGCTTGGGGATGCCAGGGGCTGCGGGAGGCGCAGGTACGGGAGGAGTGGGAGGAGAAGATGGTGTGCTCATAGTGTGATAAAAAGGGGAATTCGCGTGATAAGCGGATTTTTCTTATACTAATCTATTCGACCCGCCATTGCAAGCGGAAAAGATCAGGTATGTTATTTTATTGAAAATGATACATCTATTTTTTTAAGGACTCTTCTATGATTTAGGAGGAAAATTCACTTCAGACACATTCGTAAAACATTCATTTTCTAGAAAACTAGATTATTCATCGCAGTACCCTCCTAGAACGAGGCGAAAAAGGCGTCCCATGCGGGGGAAATCTTTTTTATTTGAATGCGCCCCTCCAACTATGCTATGTTATCCCGCATGAATAGACATGATCAACGTCAGGTAGATGAAATGCGTCCCGTCGAGTTCGTCCTCGACGTCGCCCCCCACGCCACCGCCTCCGTGCTCAGCTGCTTTGGCAAGACGCGCGTGATATGCTCCGTGATGATAGAAGAGGACGTCCCCCGCTGGATGAAAAACCAGCGCATCGAGGGCGGCTGGCTCACAGCAGAATACTCCATGCTCCCCTACTCCACGCTCGATCGCAAGCGACGCGACAGCACCGCGGGCAAGGTAGACGGCCGCTCCACCGAGATCCAGCGTCTCATCGGTCGCAGCCTGCGCACCGCCGTCGACCTCCAAGCCCTCGGCTCGCGCACCATCTGGATTGACTGCGACGTACTCCAGGCCGACGGCGGCACACGCACCGCCAGCATCACGGGCGCGAGCGTCGCGCTCGCCATCGCGCTCAACCGCCTCGTCGCCCAGGGTCTACTCGCGGCCAGCCCGGCCAAGCAGCTCATCGCTGCCGTCTCCGTCGGCAAGCTCAAGGGCACCCCGCTGCTCGACCTCTGCTACGTCGAGGACAGAGATGCTGAGGTGGACATGAACGTCGTCATGACCGAGGGCGGCTCCTTTGTCGAGGTACAGGGGTCAGGAGAGGAGGCCGTCTTCTCCCCAGAAGAAATGACACAGATGATCGCCCTCGCCAGCAAGGGCGTCCAAGACATCGTCAAAGCTCAGCACGACGCCATCGCCCGCGCCGACGCCGTCAAAGCCGACGACCTCGCCAGCCTCAAAGACTTCTTCGCCTAAGCGATCATTCTGAACTATCGCGCCATCACTCATCGAGGTTCCCTCTGACGCCCCATGAAGCCCAACCTCCAGCTGCCTCTCATCCTGATCGCCCTCTGCGCCCCCCCCCTCTCGGCACAGCAAGAGGCAGCGAGTGAGGCTATCCCCTACAAAGAAGACCACGAGCTCAACGACAAACTCGGACAGTCGCAGGCCTACCGCAACCGCCTCATCACCGCCATCCACCCACGCCAGCAGCTGCGCCAGCGCTACGGCATCGCACACGCCCGCGAGCTCGCAGAGCCACTCGGCATCTACACTGAGCAGGACGGCGAGCTCATCCTCACCCTCGATCATGCGCCGCGGG
Source organism: uncultured Akkermansia sp. (assembly GCA_964371115.1). Taxonomy (GTDB): domain Bacteria; phylum Verrucomicrobiota; class Verrucomicrobiia; order Verrucomicrobiales; family Akkermansiaceae; genus Akkermansia. Next base: position 7,612 of record CAYJLP010000090.1, read on the forward strand.
GCGTCGAGCTACTCATCTATCATGTCGAGCAGCGCCTACTCGCGCGTCATCCCCTCCACATCGGGGAGAATCGCCTCCGCGCCCCCCACGCAGGACTCTGCCACCTCTACTACCCCAGCGACAAGCCCGCGCAGGCCGCCCCCATCAAGCTCCAAATCAAGGGGGGCAAGATCAACGGACTCTACCACCTCGGCGATGGGGCAAAGGCATGGGACTTCATGAAGCGCCACACGGTCAACGGCTACATCCAGATCCTCTCCGACCAGCTCCACCTCATCCTCCCCGCCTCCAGACTCGCGGCACTTGACGGAGCCGCCATCGACCGCCTCATCCGCGGCTACGAGCAGCACATCGCCCGGCAGCAGCGCATCGTCGGTCTCGGACACTACACCCCACGCCCGAGCAACCGATTCATCCTCTTACCATGGAGTGCCGACACAGCCGCCCAGCACGAGCAGGGCATCCTCATCAACGTCCAGCTCCTCCCCGAGCTCCTCATGGAGAATCGCCTCGAAAGCAGCTTCGCCACAATCGCGCGGCTCATGCACGCCAGCTACAGCACCCTCATCCCCGAGGGACAGGGTGAGCTCATCGCCACCATGAGCCGCCTCCTGCTCGAAGCCGCCGCGTACCGCCAGCTCAAGCCCTCAGATAAACGCCCCACCACAGGTCCCTACGCCAGCAGCGCGCAAAGCGACTACATCACCAAGGTCATCAATGAACGCCAGCTGTGGAACGCCGCTATGAGCCATGAGCTCACCCCCAGCAGCCGTGAGTCCTACCTCCTGCGCGACCTCGCCCCCCTCTGGGCACTCTACCTCTACACCGCCGAAGTCACAGAGGACGACAGCTTCCTACCACGGCTCATGGAGCGACTGCGCCTCCTATCGACTGAGAAACTCAGCCCCTCAGCATGGCGCATCGCCTTTTTGAAAGCCCTCTGCGACGCGAGCCGACTCGACCTCACCGAGTTCTTCTTGCAGACCCGCATGCTTGCGCCCATGAACCGCACGCTCGGGACAGGTGCGCGCCAGCAGACACTCACCATCACCCTCAATGATATCAAAAGCGTCTGGCAGCATGCGCAGAAATACCCCACCCCCAGCAGTCGCATACTGCATCTCCTGCACGCGGGCAATGTGCAGCTCTACCGCGATCAGCGCCCCCTTCTCAAAACGGGCGTCAGCCCCCTGAGCCCCGCCCTACACCGCATCAGCATCCCCACAGGCTACCTCAGCGGAGCCGTCGCCTATGAAGTCAGCGCAGGCGCGCAAAGCCTGCAAATCACCCAGCCGCTCCCCAGCAAGACAGGGAGCGGTGCGGCACAGCTCGACTTTCCCAACGAAGCCACGCGCCTCGAAGCCATAGGCTGGGATGGCACACGCCTTCTACTCTACGAGCGATGATGGCGCGCGACAGCGGATGAAAAACAGCACAGACGCTACTCGCATTGCCCCTCAATAGTTTCACTCGTCACCATACTTGCCCCCCTTGCACACTTTCTTCTTGCTGTCAAGATTCTGATTTGCTAGTATAACTCCTAATAAATTTTAATACTACTATGCTCGAAGCGCGCCATATTTCCCTAGAAATACCTCTCTCTGACCAAGAAGAGCCCCTCTACCTGCTCCGCGATGTCAACTTCTGCGTGCCCAAGGGTCATTTTATGGCCATCGTCGGTCCCTCGGGATGTGGCAAATCCACCCTCCTCAAGACCATCGCTGGCATCAAAGAAGCCACCGAAGGTGAGTTTCACTGGAGCGCGCGCAATCTAGAAGAAGAAGACTTCGAACCGGGAGAAGTCGGTTACGTCCCCCAATTCAGCATCGCCTACGAAGAACTCACCGTCGATGAGAACATCGAAAGCGCCGCGCGCCTCCGTGTCGCCGCTGACGAAGAAACGCTCAACGCCCTCATCGACGATGTACTCGAAGAGACAGGCCTCGTCGACATCGCCGAGCGCCCAGTGAAGCTCCTCTCTGGCGGGCAAAAGCGACGCCTCGCCCTCGCCATGGAGCTCGTCTCCCACCCCCGACTCCTCCTCTGCGACGAGGTCACCAGCGGACTCGACCCCAACTCCGAGCGCGAGATCGTCGAGCTGCTCCACCAGCTCAGCCGCCGCGAGGGACGCATCGTCATCTCCGTCACCCACAGCCTCGCCCAGATGGAGCTCTACGACAGCCTCATGGTGCTCTACGCCGGAGCCCTCGCGTACCACGGAGCCCCCGACACGATGAACCACTACTTTGGCGTCAGCAGCTTTGAAGAAGTCTACCCCCTGCTCTACCTCCGCGATGCTGAAGGCTGGAAGCACAGCTGGCTCAAGCACAGAAAACCCTACTACCTCGCGCTCGAGGAGGCGCACCGCCAGCGCCAAGCAACCCCCACACCCTCCCCAGCCTCCCCCCCCAGCAAAGAGACACT
>CAYJLP010000091.1:0-9894 GCA_964371115.1 uncultured Akkermansia sp.
TGCGGAAGCTTCCGTAGTCGCCACCATTCAGATTCACGGTCATATCGCCCGCAGGCGCGATATCTGGAGTCAGCTCGATATTAGGAGCTCCCGTCGTCGCGTAGTTATCCTCGAAGACGCCAGCTTCGCTGATCCGGTAGCTATCACCTTCTTGTATGAAGGAGTATTCACCCGCTTCGCCGCCCAGGGCTACGTTGTTGCCAGTCACGCTGACTGCCGCGCTAGCCTGTGCGACAAAGAGAGAGCTGCTGGCGATGGTGACACTCGCCGCCATGGAGAATGTGCATACAGCCCTGCGCAGGGCTCTATACAGCTTATGATTAAGATGTAATTTCATCGTATACTATCAATAGTTAATAAGTTTCTAGCGCGCTTCTATCGTACACTCATACAAGCAGGGCGCATATGGTTATACATATAACACATTTAATGCGCAGATAGCAAGCTAGTTTTTTAACTTTTATGGATAGATACGGATTGGATTTCTGCTAGCATCCGCTGTTCGCGGATATCTGCCGTCTAGACGGGCGTGGGAGAGTTCGGAGCCTTCCTCACGTAGCGTCGGTAGAGTCCCACGACGAGGAAGATGATCAAGCACGCGATCGCATTGTAAAACACGCTCACCATACTCATCGAAATCACCGACAACAGAGGTGTATCGGGTGTGGTGCTCGCAAAGCAGAGAATCGAGGAGGCGAGCGCCACATGGAACACCAGCGAGATTGGGAGAGAGATGAGATAGTTGCTAAAGAGCTCCTTCTTGGGAAAGCATCCCTCACATGGGCGCACAAAGAGGCGCGCGACCACAGCAGGAAGAAAACTGACAATCAGCAGGTAAATAAGCATCGCAGCACCGCGCCACAGCCGTGAGACGCTGCCCGCATCCTCCGCGTCGCGAGCGTGCACGCGCAAGGTTGCCTTATCCTGCGGACCGGGCGATACCTGTGCAACCCAGAGCTCGTAGACATCCGCCTCGTTGTGCCGCGCGCTCCTGTTGGGGCTGATGTCACTGAGTGCCTTCTGCAGGGTGACGTCGTAGAGATTGTCTGCTTGCCACTCCCCCTTCAGCTCGATATGCTCCGCCGAGGTCGCTTTGTAGTAGGGGCTGGAGGGCTCAGTATCTCCACAGAGCCAAAAGGTCTTGATCCAGTCAGCGAGCTGATCCTCTGACAGGCGCACGTGATAGATATCCGCGTCTCCAATATTCTTATGGGCGAGGATCTCCTCTGGCTGCCCGAACCATGCGCTATACCTCGACCATGCGTTTTCTGAACTGCTCGTGAAGACACCGAGAATACAGTAAGCACCGAGTGCGAGCAGCGCGTAGAGCAGACGCCGTGCTAGAGGGAATCGACTTGTAGCTGTGGGGGCAGGAGATGTCATCGTAGAAGGGAGAGGGAAAATTATTTATGAACGATTGAGCGACAGATGCTGCGAGCTCTTTCTATTGCCAGTATAGCATAGCACAGCGCCATGATGCAAGGAGAAATCAGCGGGGTACAATTTCATTGACTCGCGGAGGCATTGGGCTATACTAGGGGCTAGCAACGCCACCTCACCGCATGATCACCATCGACCACGTCGCCCTCTATGTCAAGAATCTCGAAGAAGCCAGACGCTTTTACGAGCATTACTTCGGAGCTACGAGCAATGAGCTCTATCACAATGTGCAGCGCGGATTCCAATCCTACTTCTTGAGCTTTGGCGACGGCGCACGACTGGAGCTCATGACCCTCGGCGAGCTCGAGGAGAAGAGCGCGCAGCATGCCCGCACAGGCTACATCCACCTCGCGCTGAGCGTCGGCAGTGAGCAGCGCGTCGATGAGATCACCGAGCGGCTACGCGCCGATGGCTACGAGGTATTCAGCCAACCACGCAGGACGGGCGATGGCTACTACGAGAGCTGTGTGCTCGACCCCGAGGGGAATCTGGTTGAAATCACCGTGTGAGCCCGACCTCCCCTCTCAGCTGCCCTCTCCCCGCCTGAGCCATGGCTCGATCTCGGGACTGGGTCTGTAGTAGTAGCTCTTGCCCCGCTGGATGCGCCTGAGCAGTCCCACCTCGACGAGCCCCTGTAGGTCGGTGCGCGCGGTCTGACGCGCCGTGCCGAACTCCTGCGCGATGCTGGTGACGCTCATCTCGTCGTCGGGATTTTTCAAGCAATAGGCGATGATGTTTTTCTGCCTGTAGTTGAGCTCCTCATGCTGTTGGATCGCAGAGAGGTAGTGCTGCTGCTGCTCCTTCTTGCGCGCCACATAGTCAAGCAGGCTGCCGACGGCTCTCTGGATGGTGCAGAGCTGGTCGATGAGGAAGTAATTGAGATCGCGCTCATCCTCCTCCGCGTTGACAAAGGACTGGTAGTAGCTCTTTGGACTGCGGTAGATCTCGCGCGAGAGCGAGATGTATTCAAAGAAGCTGTAGCCCGCACGCAGCATGCTCCAGTAGAAGAGAGCGCGCGCTGTGCGTCCATTGCCATCAATAAAGGGATGGTCATAGGCGAGCCAGAAATGGATCATGCAGGCCTTGAGAATAGGATGGATGAAGAGTGTCTGCTCATTGGCAAAGTCGCAGAGCTCCGTCATGCGAGCCGGCAGCTCATCGGCAGGCGGCGGCTCGTGGATGACCTCCCCACTGCGGCTATCCTCGACGCGCACATGATCCTCATCACAGCGGAAGGCACCGACGCGGCTCGGGTCATCGAGGCAGTCATGTGTGAGGCAGCGGTGGAGCTCCAAGATGCGCTCGATGGAGAAGGCCTCGTCCTTGATCTCGCGGATGCGCTGCATGGTCTCATAGTTGTTCATCACCATACGCTCATTCTCCCCGTGTGGCTTGCGGCGATGCTGGAGCATCTTCTTGGCACGGTCGCGCGTCGTCATCGCCCCCTCAAGGAGGCTGGACATGATGGACTCCTCCATCAGCGATGAGGTGAGGTAGCGGCCATGCTGCTGATGCGAGAGCCCCTGACCGAGTAGCGCACCATGGCGTCCCCCGCAGTTCATGTCGATCTCATGGAGCAGCTTGTTCATCATGCGATTGATGGAGTAAGTGAAGTGCTCGCCGCGCCTGTCCGTAAGGTTGATGGGCTCACGCCCCGCCATGCGATGCAGCTTCAGCCCCAGCCACCACTCTGCTGTACTCAGCCCGCTGGGCGGGGTGCGGTATTGCAGCTTGCCCCATGAGAGGTAGCGATCGACGCGCTGCGCCTCCTGCTGCGCGCCTTCGATGAGGGTGAGGGGATTCTTGCTCCCCAGCTGGCTGAGGGTGGGGATGGGGGTGCATTTGCTCATGGCACGTTTTATAACAAAGATATTCTCCTCGGTCAATCAATATCGGCTAATCATGGCATGATTAGCCGATAGGTAAACGTCACCGTCTCCGCAGGCTATTGGCCTGTGGCGGTCCCCCCGAGATTGATCTTTATATCGACGGGGATCGAGAGTTTCTTATTATCTTTGAGCATGATCACCTTGAGTGCTGCGGGTAGCTTCTCGTCGAAGGAGTAGCTAGACTCATATCCCAAAAAGCCAGACGAGCTCATAGAGCTGTTGTATTCGATCTGCTTTCCTTGGGCATCATAGAACTCAAAAGCGTGGAAGTTGGCAGGCTTCTTCTTGAAGCTCAGCTCGATTCCAGCGCTGCCCATGTCATCCGCTTTTTTGTAGTCAATCTTCATCTGCTCCACTGTCAGAGAGCCGCCCTTCGCGAGATCCAAGGGCATGAGCTTGCTTGGACGCAGTCCACCAGCGGCAAAGACTTGGATCGAGTCCTTCACCCACAGGGGGCGAGAGGGATCCGCCCTGTCAAAAGAGACGAAGAGATCGACCGCTTGCTGTGTGTACTTGCCGGCGTACGACTCCACAGCTCTCACGGAGGTGATACTCCCGTCAAAGGAGTTTTTCGCAAAATCCGTGGCATGGGATGAAGCTCGGAGCGTGTCCTTGCTAAAATCCGGTGTAAGAATAGTCCCTTTGGGCGCAGTGAGGCTGAGCTCCAGAGAGATACCTTTTCTCTCGAAGTCACCCTCTTTGAGCATGACGCTATAGCCTATGAGGTCGCATTTGATATCCTTCACATCGACGGCATGGCTGAGCATGCTGCAGGACATGAGGGCGAGGGCGGAGATTGATTTGATGTTCATATAGATGATAGGTTGTCGCGTTCGTCCCCGTGTGCTTCCAGTATCAGGACGGCAAACGATGACGTGAGCTTCTCCCTACTCTATCATCTGGCGTGTTGTTGTCCAGATATTTTTTAACATAAATCTCTGCTTTTTTGTCATACATATTATTACTTTAGCTATAGATTAATGTAGTAAAATAGGGCGAGTACTCGTACTCAGAACCATTATATCAAACCTTTCTTTTGTTGGGTGAAAAATCTTATTTTTCATTCAACAAAAGGAAGTACATGCTCTTAACTTGATTAGATAGAGACTGTCAAGGAGCAATTCGTATAAGTCCCCGAAGGGGCAGTCGCGTAGCGACGGTTATGCCGAATTGCGACTTGATGGACTCTATCTAATCAAGTACGCAGGTCGTATTTCCCTCATTAAGTACTGCCAAAGTAATAATACTCTTCATCCACCTGATGCCCCACTCCGCACGAGGAGAAAGCCTATCGAGAGTCCCGCGCAGTTCATGTCAATCTCGTGGAGCAGCTTATTCATCATATGATTGATGGAGTAGGTGAAGTACGCGCTGCGCCTCCTGCTGTGCCCCTTGGATGAGGGTGAAGGCATTCTTGTCCCCCCAGTAGGGCGAGGGAGGGGATGGGGGTGCGTTTGCTCATAGCAGCTTTGATAACAAAGGTATTCTCCTTGGTTAATCAATATCGGCTAATTATGACATGATTAGCCGATAGGTGAGCTTCACCATCTCCGCGAGCATTGGCTCGGGAGAGCGGGTGCGAGGAGGCAGGCTATTGGCCTATGACGACTTTCCCGAGATTGATCTTCATCTCGATGGGGATCGTGAGTTTCTTGTTGTCTTGGAGCGTGATCACCTTGAGCGCTGCGGGTAGCTTGTCGTTGAAGGAGTAGCTATACTCATGTCCGAAGAAGCTCGAGGAGCGCGTGGCGCCGCGGTGATGGATCTGCTTTCCTTGGGCATCATAGAATTCAAAGGCTTGGAAGTTGTCAGGCTTCTTCTTGAAGCTCAGCTCGACTCCATCGCTGCCCATGACATCCGCCTTTTTGTAGTCAATCTTCATCTGCTCTACCGTCAGCGAGCCGCCCTTCGCGAGATCCAAGGGCATGAGCTTGCTTGCGCGCTGCCCACCAGCGACAAAAACTCGGATCGAGTCCTTCACCCACAGAGGGCGATAGAGATCCGCCTTGCGAAAGCTGGCGGAGCAGTCGACGACATAAGCAGAGCTCTCGCTGTGGCGTGACATCGCAGGCCTCATTGAGCTGATGCTCCCGTCAAAGGAATTTTTCTCAAAATCCGTGGCGTGGGATGAGGCTTTGAGCGAGTCTTGGCCGCGATCCAGTGTCAGGATGACCCCCTTGGGAGCGGTGAGAGTGAACTTCAGAGAGATGCCTTTTGGCTTGAAGTCCCCCTCTTTGAGTGTGACGCTATAGCCTATGAGGTCGCATTTGATATCCTTCACATCGACGGCATGGCTGAGCATGCTGCAGGACATGAGGGCGAGGGCGGAGATTGATTTGATGTTCATATAGATGATAGGTTGTCGCGTTCGTCCCCGTGTGCTTCCAGTATCAGGACGGCAAACGATGACGTGAGCTTCTCCCTACTCTATCATCTGGCGTGTTGTTGTCCAGATATTTTTTAACATGGAGCTCTGCTTTCTTGTCATACATAGCGCTACTCGTTATCCATCTGATACCTCACTCCGCACGAGGAGAAAGTCTCTATCGCGAGTCGCGCGCATAGTCCCAAATCCACGCATAAAACGCAAACGCCGCCAGCGCAAGCCTCATCTCCTCATCAGGCGCCCCTGAGTAATGGTAGCGGTCGGCGCGCCTTCGATGAGGGTGAGGGGATTCTTGCTCCCCAATTGACTGAGGGTGGGGATGGGGGTGCATTTGCTCATGGCATTTTTTATAACAAAGATATTCTCCTCGGTTAATCAATATCGGCTAATCATGACATGATTAGCCGATAGGTAAACGTCACCGTCTCCGCAGGCTATTGGCCTGTGGCGGTATTCCCGAGATTGATCTTCATCTCAACGGGGATCGAGAGTTTCTTATTGTCTTGGAGCATGATCACCTTGAGCGCTACGGGTGGCTTACCGCTGAAGGAGAAGCTATACTCATGTCCCAAAGAGTCGGAGATGCACATGGCGTCGTTGGTTTGGATCTGCTTTCCTTGGGCATCATAGAACTCAAAGGCTTCGAAGTTGTCAAGCTCCTGCTTGAAGCTCAGCTTGATTCCATCGTTGCCCCAGATAGTCGTCTTTTTGTAGTCAATCTTCGTCTGCTCTACCGTCAGTGAGCCTCCCTTGGCGAAGTCCAAAGGCATGAGCTTGCTTGCGCGCTGCCCATAAGCGGCAAAGACTCGGATCGAGTCCTTCACCCACAGGGGGCGGGAGAGATCCGCCTTGCTATAGATGACGGAAAAGTCGATGACATGATGAGCAGAGCTCTCGTCGCGGCGTGAGAACGAGCGCCCTGTTGAACGAACTTCCCCGTCAAAGGCTTTTTTCGCAAAATCCGTGGCGTGGGATGAGGCTTTGAGCGACTCCTGCTTGTGATCCAGTGTCAGGATGACCCCCTTGGGAGCGGTGAGAGTGAACTCCAGAGAGATGCCTTTTGTCTTGTAGTTAATATCTTTGAGCGTGACGTTATAGCCTGTGAGCTCGCATTTGATATCCTTCACATCGACGGCATGGCTGAGCATACTGCAGGACATGAGGGCGAGGGCGGAGATTGATTTGATGTTCATATAGATGATAGGTTGTCGCGTTCGTCCCCGTGTGCTTCCAGTATCAGGACGGCAAACGATGACGTGAGCTTCTCCCTACTCTATCATCTGGCGTGTTGTTGTCCAGATATTTTTTAACATGGAGCTCTGCTTTCTTGTCATACATAGCGCTACTCGTTATCCATCTGATACCTCACTCCGCACGAGGAGAAAGTCTCTATCGCGAGTCGCGCGCATAGTCCCAAATCCACGCATAAAACGCAAACGCCGCCAGCGCAAGCCTCATCTCCTCATCAGGCTCTCCTGAATAATAGAGCTGCACGCCCTCCTCATACAGCCACAGCAGCAGCCTCTCCCCGCGCGCGCTCACCATACTGTAGCGCGAGCCTATGAGCACATGGGCAAACACAAAGCTATCCCCATCGGGCAGCGTCACCTTGCGCCGCGACCACGACTCACGCTCAATAGAGAGAAATGAGTCACCCAGAGGCATCTTCCACAGACGCTTGCGCTTGAGCTGTGTCATGAATATCTCCCCCTGAGCGGGAGAGAACAGCGTGAAGGACTCCACCCCATAGTCATGGCTCACACAGGTCGCGAACTCCTCACCCTCGGTGCAAAATCCCATGGGAAAAAATCGCACCATCCCTGGCGTCACCGTCATATGCACCCCCTGATAGTGATGCGCATACACACCACTGATGATACAGGCAGGCGGCCAGCCCTGCCTCTCGACCAGAGTGCGCATCAGCTCATAGCCCTTGACATAATTGCTGCTCAGTAGCAGCAGACCTATCACCAAGGCCTGCACACAAAAGAGCCAGAAGAGAAGCGGTACGCTCTGGCCTATCGTCGCATAGGCTGGCAGAATCACAAAAGGCACAAGAAAACTCCACCATAGACGCCCCCAATCACGACGACAAGCGAGGACTGACATCCCCCAATAGCAAATACTCAGAGCACCACACCACCACAGCACGAGAGGCCGTGCCTCACCACAGGCGAGGTCGAGCAAAGCCGCCAGCTGAAGCAAGGCCAGCAGCAGCAAAATCAGCCATCTGTAAGGTCGCAGCGCAATCATCGTATTAATTGAGGGGGAAGACTAGGATCAGGTTCTTCTCCCACAGAAGGGAGCGGGAGAGCGAGGGTGGAGATTAATTTGAGCTTCATCGAGATGATAGCTTGTCGCGTTCGTCTCCGCGTATTTCCTGTGTCAAGGAGGCAAACGAGACTCAAGCTTCTCTCTACTCTATCATCTGGCGTGTTGATGTCCAGATATTTTTTTAGATCACATTTCATTGTACATCCCATTACTCCTTATCAATATCGGGAAACTATGATAACATGAGCCGATCACGAGTCACCGCTCACCATCAAGCTCGTGTTTCTTTTTGCATCCAGCGCAATATAGCGTTTAAAATCGCTGCTGAATTTTAGCATTTGGTTACATTTGTACTCGCAGCCGCAAGCAGAGATCATATTAGCTTTATTTAAAATGAATTAGACATTTATAATTTATTCAACATTCAGAGATCACCCCATAAATAATACATAACAATATCAAACTAATAAAACTTGCACGCTTGCCTCATTTCTGCTAGGATACACATTAGTACAAGTAATAAAGATTCACATCTCATCTCGATGTTACGCCACACTTATTGTGAGTACTCTTTTCAACTCTAGATCACAAACTCTATTCCACTCTTAATAAAAAACAAAAAGAGTCTATCACCCCACTCTCTCTGAACTGCATATACTTGCCTCGCTCGCCACAATAATAAATAAACACTAAAAACTAAAAAATGTATAATATTCTGCGATTTTTTTATAAATATGTCAATTTTCTCCAGAGAAGAGTATTATCTAAGCTTGCACGCGCAAATATCAAGTCACTACCCCACCTACGCGAGCATAGAAAGCCTCGCCTAATCGTAAGCCTTACATCCTTCCCGCAGAGGATGCATACGCTAGATATTGGATTATATTCTATTTTTAATCAAAGCCTATTGCCAGATAAGGTCGTGCTCTGCCTCTCTCTCAAAGAGTTCCCCAACAGAGAGCTTGATGTTCCAAAACGCGTGCTACAATTTAAGAATCACGGCTTGGAGATACTCTTCTGCGAAAAGAACGAAAGAGCATACAAAAAACTCATCCCTGCATTAAAGACCTATCCAGATGACATCATTGTAACCGTCGATGATGATATTTATTATCCTAAAAACACACTTCGTTCGCTCTATCAAGCCTATAAAAAGGCACCAACCTTTTCCCATTCTCATCGAGCTCAAAGAGTGACCTATGATGAAAATAATAATTTAGCAAGCTATGCTATATGGCCTCTTATTTACAACGGGAAGAAGCTCAAGCCGTCTTTTCTAAACTTTTCAACTGGTGCTGGCTCCGTCTTATACCCACCACACTCTTTTCATAAGGATATTTTTAACAACGACATTTATCTAAAACAGTGTCCCTTTAACGATGATATATGGTTTTGGACCATGCTCGTCCTCAACAATGTAAAAATAAATATTGTTGATAACAACAAAGCTAGATTGATAGATCTAGGTGCAGATGAGAATTGGGATCATCTCTGGCATATCAATTGCCTTCATAATAAAAATGATGAGCAAATTCAGAATATCTTAGCGTACTATCCCACGCTAAAGCCAATATTAGATGCAGAAAGAGAAATCTAACGAGCAGATTATACAGACTCCTCTACATGAATTTATAAAGACAACGCAACAATCGCCTTTATAGCCTCCTCAGCCATCTCGCATGATGCTACTCTGCCCCCTTTACGAAACATTCATGCGATACTAGCGAGGCAAACCAGCCAAACCTCCCTACTGTGTTGAATGAAAAATAAGATTTTTCATTCAACACAGTAGGGAGGTTTGATATTATTGGTTCTGAGTACGAGTACTCGCTCTATTTTGCTACATTATCTAATGTCCACTGAATAAATCAGAATAGGCTTATTACAAGTGACAAATGAAATAAG
>CAYJLP010000092.1:0-9751 GCA_964371115.1 uncultured Akkermansia sp.
GCTGGGCTCTGCCCAGACCCGCTGGCGAACGATCGCCAGTGATCGCTTAAGGTCTAGACCTTAAGAATCCATTGACTTGACGCGGCTGGGTTATATCGGTCTGTGCTTAGTGATCTTCTCCTACACGCTTCGTTAGGATGCGTGTAGGAGAAGGGAATTGTTGAGTTACTTCTTAAAGATCACTTCGTAGATGCGGGCGTCGGCTGCTGCGGGGCTTTGCAGCTGCAGCTCACGTGCGCCTGCGGGCAGTGTGATGCTCTGGTGGTACTTGCTCACGGCTTTCGCGCCCTTGACTTTCACGTTCTTCCCAACGATGATGGCTTGTGTCGCTCCCGCGGGTACGCTGAGGCGTTCGTTCACGCCACGGCTCGCGTTGTAGTAGCTGAGTAGGTCGTTATCGGTCATGGTGTCAGGCGAGTCGCTGGGGTTAAGCGGCGGGCAGTCGAGTTTGAACATGTTCATCTTCACATCCTGCGCGGTGTCACTCTTATTGACAAGTGTCATCTTTGTCACGCGTTTCTGCGGCATGAGCCATTTCTCAGCCTTGAGGACAGTGCCGTCTACGTTGCTCTTGGGCTTGAAGGTGCTGCCGTCTTCCAGTGTGAGGGTGATGTCCGCCCAGTTCCCAATGGCAGGGTTGCCAAAGTCGACTTCCATCCATGTGGGCTGCACGGGGGTGGGCAGTACCATGGAGATGCTTTCCCCTGGCTTCATGCTCTTGACTTCGAAGTTCTTTGTAATACCAAAGAATTTGTTCTGCTGTCGCGCGACGTTCAGATTCTCCCATCCTGCGACGTTGCTGACGACATGCGGTGTCGCGCTGCGGTTGATGTCAAAGGTGGTGATGGCGAGCCAGTTGTTCTTGTCTTCAAGGACGCGGTAGCGGAGATGCTTGGCGGTGATTTTGCCTGTCTTGCTGAGGTCGATGTAGATGTTGGCTCCTGTCAGGGGCGCGCCTAGGGCTGTCCATGTCTTGCCGTCGTTGGAGTATTCGAGTTGTCCCTTGGCGATGTAGTCATTCGCACGGGGGCCGCCCATGTTCAGATGGATGCTTTCAATCTGGGTGGGGGCGCCAAAGTCGAGCGCGTACCAGTCGCCGACGCGCTGTGCAGCGGCGGCTTCCCAGAAGCTGCTGTCGGTGTTGTCAAAGAGTTTCTCTGGGCTGGCGGTGGGGTTGCCCTTGCTGGCGGTGAAGGTGGGGTTGCTGCTGAGCGCTTGCTTGCTGCCGCTGAGCTGGCTGTAGAGCTTTGCCTGTGCATCGCTGACCATGTCCATGATGACGGGGCGCAGGACGGTCCAGCCGACGACGCGGGGGGCGTGCTGGGTGCGGTTGGGGGCGCCCTCGTTCCACTTGTCCCAGAGCTCTTGGACGACGCCGAAGTTCTCCATGTTGGGCTGCATCATGGCTTTGCTAGCGGCGGCTCCCATGTCGCCGAGTTCGACGGCGAGGCTGAGCCAGGGCTGGATCTCAGGGACGACGAGCTTGGTGTCGGGGGCTTTTTCTAGGATCTGGGCGGCTTTCTTGAGGGAGAGGAATTCTTTCTCAAGGGTGCTCAGGGCTTGCTTGTCTATCTCGCCAGCCTTGATGGAGTCGCTGAGTTTCTTGGCCACAGGGGCGATGTCGACGGATTCTTCACGACGGTAGCCGTGGAAGTTTTTCCCGAGGTCGGAGCTGTGGTTGGCAAAGCGTTGCATGGCGGCGTGGCTGACGGGGTAGAGGCGCTTCATGCCGTCTTTCCAGTTCGTCATGGAGTCGAAGTCCATGATGTTCCACGTGTAGTCGCCGACGCCGAAGAGGGCTGTCTTGCTGGCCTCAGGCAGTGCCATGGGGTTGGAGACGAAGCCAGTCATGAGCTCGATCATCTTGGGGTCTTGCTCAAGTCCGTAGGTGCGTCCCATGGGGAGATGCGCGGTGCAGTAGTCGTGCACAGGCCAGTTCCACCAGATGAAGGTGGGGCGACCGAGGGTGGCTTTCACCCATTCTTGACCTTCGAGTGTGATGTCGTGGCAGACGGTGTTGCCTGTCCACATGACGTGCTGGTCTTTGGTGAGTCCTTTGCCGAGCTTGGCAAGGTAGTCGCGGTTCGCCCATGATTTGTTGTAGCCGGTGGGGCACATGATGATGGGGCCGACGTCTTTTTTCTTGTCGATGAAGTGCTTCTGGATGTAGTTGCAGAGGGCGATTTGGCGCTCGGCTTTGTTGATCTCGCCGTTGGAGTCGTCGATGAAGACACCGAAGTCGCGCACGCCGAGCTGGTACATTTGCTCGAGTTTGACGACGAGGCGGTTGAGGTCGTAGTTACCGCCGTCTTTGTTCCAGTTCACGGTGTTGGCGGGGTGGACGGCCCAGACGAATTTGACGTGGTTTTTCTTCGCGACTTCGCAGAGTTCGCGGATCTCAGCAGCGATTTCTGCGGGATAGGGTTCGTAGCTGCGAGCGCCGTGGTGGTAGGGGTCGTCTTTGGGTGCCCAGATGTAGGTGTTGAGCTTGTTGCGGCCGTAGAATTCAAATTGGCTCTTGCGGGCTTCGTGGCTCCATGGGGCGCCGTAGTAGCCCTCGACGGAGCCGCGGTAGGGCATGTCGGGCCAGTCGATGAGGGTGCCCTGTGGGAGCTGCTTGCCGATGACGAGTGAGGAGAGGCTCTTGCCGGCGAAGGGGTCTTTCTGCGCGTAGAGTTGTTTTTCTGTGCCTTTGCCGTCTTTGGCGAGGAGCTGGATGATGGTCTGGCGGGCGTAGAAGACGCCTGTGCGGTCGTACGCGTAGATGGCGAGCTTGCCCGAGCCGATCTGGAGGGCGTAGGCGCCTTCTTTCTTGGGTAGCTTTTCCCAGATGGCTCTGCTGCCTTTGGCTGGGGAGGTGTAGGTGGAGATGACCTTGATGGTGCTGTAGTCGTCCTTGAGCTTGTTCTCCTGAGGCGTGGGGAAGATGCGGGGGATGGCGGCGTGACTGTGGCTGAATGCCGCGAGTCCACAGGTGGTGATACTCAGTGCTATGAGCTGTGTGATGTTCATGATGGTTACTTTGTATGTTCTGGTGAGTCAGGGGGACTCGGTGTGGGTTCGGAAGGTGGAAAAAAGGGGGGGATTAGTCCTTTGCTTGCTGCGCGGGGACGAAGTAGATTTCGTAGATGAGGCAGGGATCCTCGGGGCTGCTGGGGACGAAGCTCAATGAGCTGCTGCCCGCAGGGATGCTGTATTCGTAGACATGGGGCGCAGAGCGGGGCAGCGGGGTCATGCCAATGGCACGTCCGATCTCGGGCTGGCTGCCAAAGAGGTAGTCGGGCTCACGGCTGGCGAGGATGACGACGCGTGCGGTGCCCTCAGGCAGCGGGATGTGCGTCATGGTCTCGGGGCTGATGCTGCCCTGTGTCTCGGGGCTCTCACTCTGGCTGCTGTCCCATGCGCTGAGGATGTCGCCGTCCTGCATGGCGCGGGGCTCGTCGTTCTCGCGCTCGGTGTAGGTGAGGATGAATTCCTTGAGCCTGATGCCGACGGGCTCCATGGAGGCGTTGTAGACGCTGATGCCGGTGAGGTGGGGCGGGATGTGCTTGCCATCCAGGGTGACGCCGTAGGGCTTGCCCGCGTCTTTGCTGGGCTCGAGGAGACTGAGGTCGACGAGGAGCTCGCCTGTGGGGTTCTGCTCGCAGGGCTCGCCGTGGAACTTGAGCACGGCCCAGGGGCTGAGCTGGGTGTCGAGGTCAAAGACGAGCTCGTCGGCGCGCTCGATGGCGGGGAAGCTCATGTTGAAGCGCGCGGCGGGGGGCATGCTGGCGATCTCGTTGATGCGCTCGAGCTGGTAGCTGCCCTTGCCCTTGCTCACGGAGATGCGGTTGTCTGCCCAGAGGGGGATGTCGGTGTAGTCGCTGAGGGGGACGGGGGCGTCGCGGTTGATGCCAAAGGTGGCGATGTTCACCCAGCGGCCGCCATTGGGGATGAGGGTGCGGTAGCGCAGGTAGCGCGCGCTCAGGGGCTTGTCAGATCCGTCCTCGCCCTTGGGCTTGATGTGGATGCGACCGCCCTCGGTGGGCTCGGTGGCGGGATGCCATGTGGTGCCATCGTTGGAGTATTCCATCTGGCCGCGTGCGATGTAGTCCTCGGGGCGGTTGCCGCCCATGACAAGCGTGATGTCATGGATCTCGCGGGGGACGCCGTAGTCGAGCATGTACCATTCGCCGACTTTCTGAGGCTTGTTCTGTGTCCAGCAGCTCTGCTCGTCGTTGTCATGGATGAGGTGCGCGGTGCTCGCATTCATGGGGATGGTGCGGGTCTTGTCCTCCGTGGTGGGGTCTTGCATCGGGGTGGAGCTGCTAAAGCGGGGCTGCGACCACTGGGCGCTGCTGCCAGTGAACTGGGCGCGCAGCTGGGAGTTGAGCTCGCTGACGAGGCGGTAGGTGATGGGGGTGAGTCGCTTGTAGCCCACACTTGGCTTTTTCTGCCCGTTGCGTAGCGCGACGCAGCGTTGCTGGGCGCGGATGAGTTTTTCTAAGGCTGAGCCGAGGGCGGCGCGGTCGCTCGCGCTGAGGGCGGCGATGGTGTTGTGCCCGAGTTGTCCTGTGCTGCTGAGCAGCTCGATCCAGGGGGCGATCTCTTGGCGTAGCTTCGCTAGCTGCTCGTCGCTGAGGAGTGTTGCCGCAGCGGCGGTGATGTCCTGATACTCGCGGTCGAGTCGCTGGAGGAGCTGGGGATCGAGGTGCTTTCCGCTATCGAGTGCCTCGGTGAGGGCGGTGATGGTGGGGGTGAGGGTTTCGGATTCCTCGCGGGTGAAGCCGTGGCCGTTGTTGCCCAGATCGGAGTTGTGCTCGGCGAGCAGCTGCATGGCCTCGGGGTTGCTGGGGAAGAGGCGCTTGACTCCGTCGTACCAGTTGGCATGGGAGTCGAATTGGGTGATGTTCCACGCGTAGTCACCGACGCCAAAAACGCCGAGCTTGCTGGCTTCTGGCCATTCCATGGGGTTGGAGACGAATCCGTTGATGAGCTCGCGCATGCTGGGGTCTTGGGAGAGGTCGTAGGTGCGACCGAGGGCGAGCTGGGAGCGGGTGTAGTCGGTGCAGGGCCAGTTCCACCAGATGAAGGTGGGGCGACCGAGGGCTTTGCGTACCCATTGTTGTCCCTCGAGAAGGATCTTCCACGCGACGCCGTCACCTGTCCACATGACGCGTACGTCGGGGTGGAGGTTCTCACCGAGCTCCTTGAGCCATGGGGCGGGTGTCCAGCCGCGGCTGTAGCCGGTGGGGCACATGATGACGGGACCGACGTCGGATTTTTTGTTAATAAAATTCTCTGTCAGGTAGGTGCAGAGCTGGGCTTGACGTTTTGCCTGATTGATCTCGCCATTGGAGTCATCGACGAAGACGCCATAGTGGCGCACGCCGAGGTCGTACATGAGCTCGAGCTTCTTGACCAGCAGATCCATGTCGGGCTTGCCGTTGTCTTTGCTCCAGTCGACGGTGTTCGCGGGGTGGATAGCCCAGATGAACTTCACGTGATTCTTCTCCGCGAGCTGGCAGAGCTCGCGTATCTGCTGCGCGACATCCTCGGGATAGGGCTCGCGGGAGCGGAAGCCGTGGTGGTAGGGGTCGTCCTTGGGCGCCCAGATGTAGGTGTTCATCTTGTTGCGTCCGTAGAACTCGATCTGGCTCTTGCGGTCTTCGATAGTCCAGGGGGTGCCGTAGTAGCCCTCGACGACTCCGCGGTAGGGCATGTCGGGCCAGTCGATGATGGTGCCCATGGGCAGCTCACCCATGCGGGCGATGGCTTCGAAATATTTTTTTGGGAAAGGGTCTTTCTGCGCAAGCAGGTTGCCCTCCACGCCGCGCAGCAACTGGGAGATGGTTTGCTTTGCATAGAAGCGCCCCGCCTCGTCGTAGGAGTAGACGGTGAGGCGCTCGGGCTTGATGACGATGGCGTAGGCTCCTTCCTTGTGCGGAAGCTTGGGCACGCCGAGCAGGGGGCGGGCGGGGTCGAGCTGGATGTATTCGGCGGTCTTGACCTTGGTGTAGAGGGGGAGCAGCTCGGCTCTCTGGGGGGTGGGGAAGATGCGGGGGCGCGCTGTGGGCTCGGGCGTCATTGTAGGCTCTGGCGCGGGCTGCGCAGGAGCAGCAGGCGGCTGTGCGGTGGCAAAGAGGGGTGTGCCCAGCAGGAGCATCGGGGCGAGGTGGTGCAATTTCATGATATAATCAGTGAGAAGATGTGTGTCAAAATGAGAGGAAAGGGAGAGCTCAGCGGCGCAGGCTGTCGATGAGGGGGAGCAGCTCGTCGAGCGACTCAAGGCGGTAGTCGGGCTGGAGGGCGAGGCATTCGGAGGCATCACCGTGGCAGGTGGGCGACCACGCGGCGTTGATCACGCGCAGGCCGATGGCGTGGCTGTCGCTGATGTCGGAGGGGGCGTCTCCGATGTAGATGGCCTCATCGGGCTGGAGCTGCCATGCGTCGAGGACGGCTTGGAGGCGCTCAGTTTTCGAATACTGCACAGGGCTGCCAAAGCCGAGCCATTCAAAGCAGTCAAGGATGCCAAAATACTCGAGGCTCAATCTGCCCGAGGCCTCGGCGCGTCCCGAGACGAGCGCGATGCGTAGCCCCCTGTCGCGTAGCTGCTGGAGCATCTCGGGCACGCCGTCAAAGCAGGCGGGTGCCATGCTGGGGTGGAGGCGGCGGTAGTGTTCGAGCAGCTCGGCGCGCGGCAGTGCGGGGTCGTCGATCGCGAGGTCAAAAAGCCCGCTCATGATACCCACATCGCAGAGTCCAAAGAAGCGCGTGATCTCGTCTGGCTCGGGGCGGCGTCCGAGGACTTCTGTAGCCATGGCGCGATGCGCCTCAATGGCGAGCGGGAGTGTGTCGGCAAGCGTGCCGTCGAGGTCGAAGATGATTGCTTTGAGGGACATGATCAGGACGTGTGGGTGGACGCGCGGTGAGATGCCCCGCATGCAATCCGAAGCTACACTCTATCATAGAAGCCCCTGTGTGATCAAGGATAAAACCCCACCCTCCTGTGCAAGTCCGTCATACGGAATGAATGACGTGCTACAGGAGAGCGGGGTTTCAGTGATGGTATTCGTCGTTTTTAGAACTGCCAGCTGAGCTCGACACCAACGGTGATTTGGTTGCTGTCGACGAGGCCGGGGAAGCTGCGGTCAATCTCGCTGTCGTTGCTGCCTGAGACAGCGTACTCGATCCATGGGGCGAGCTTCCACTGGCCATCGCGGCCAAAGTCGCCCTCGTGCATGTAGGGGAGGAAGGTCGCGCGGAAACGGTAAGCGTCAACTCCATCGGCATTGCCCGTCCAGTAGCCTGTCGAGCCAGCCATGCCGACGCTGAGCTCGACATCGAGACCCCATTTCGCCGCGGTCAAGACCTCTGTCTGGCGGTAGCCGACGCTCAGATCGTAGTACCAACCCGTCAGACCGTAGAAGCCGTAGCCGAGCTGTGCGCCACCGAAGAAGCCTTTTTGCTTGTCATCAAAGCGCAATGTCAGCGCGAGGTCCTGCGCGAGGCTGTGGGGAGCCTTGCCGCGCTGCTTGGCCATGTAGCCCTCCAGCGTGCCGTATCGCAAATTGTAGCCGAACTCGGCGATGAGGTTGGGGAAGATTTCCTTGCCCATGGCGTAGCCCCACTGGCTCATCAGGCCATCGTTGAGCTCCTCACCATCGCCCCATGCGAATCCCACCTCACCGTGGATGCGGTGCTGGATGCCGTAGTTGAACAGATTGCGATTCGAGCCCGTGTGACTGAGAGCGACAGAGGAGAATCCATCGTCACTGTAGCGATTTGTCACGCCCATACCGCGCACATTGTAATTGCTCGTGTAGAGGTTCAGATCGAGATCCCACATGGGGAAGTCGGATGCATTCTCCAAGATGGGACCTGCGGGATTGAGTGCCGCGTTGGGATCAGCCAGCGCACTGCCATCCATGACAGGCAACTCGACGGGCAGAGCCACGCCTTCAGCAGGGATGACACCGCCACTCGTGGGCAGAGCCTCCGTGGAGGTGTAGCTCGTTGCCTCGACCACCTCCTCAACGGAGACGGAGGGCGCAGGAGCGGAGATGCTGGAGTAGGCCACGGGTCCCGAGGGAATGGGAGGAGGAGCCTGCGCGGAGACAAAGGGGAGAGATGCCAGAGCGGCAATCAGGAATAATGATGTTTTCATATCGATTGGTAACTATATAATAAGGGGTGGATAAGGGAAACAAAAACGGGGAGGGGGTGGGAAATCAGACCTTGCGCGTCAGAAGGAACCAGAAAAACAACCCGATATGTACCACATAGCGGGTGAAGAGCCGTCGCGGCTCTTTGCAGAGGCGGTAGAGCCACTCAAAGCCGCGCTGGCGAATCCACAGCGGTGCCTGATCGACCAGCCCCGCGTGAAAGTTGAACGCCGCGCCTACGGCAAAATACAGCGCCGGGGGCAAGATCCCCGCCTCCTTGCACTCCGCAAGCCAGCGCTCCTGCTTCGGGCAGCCTAGACCGACCCAGACGCAATTCGCGCCGCTCTCGCGGATGAGCTCTGCGAT
This sequence comes from uncultured Akkermansia sp., assembly GCA_964371115.1. Taxonomy (GTDB): domain Bacteria; phylum Verrucomicrobiota; class Verrucomicrobiia; order Verrucomicrobiales; family Akkermansiaceae; genus Akkermansia. Next base: position 8,511 of record CAYJLP010000092.1, read on the forward strand.
GCGCTCATGCTCACCCTCAGGCCACTCACCCATGGGAGGAGAGTAGCAGCCCGCGATCTCGAGACCGGGGAAGCGCGCGCGGAAGTTTTCGAGCAGCTTCTCCTGCGCCTCCTGCGAGCCACCGAGCAGGAAATGTCGCACGGCACCCTGAGGAGCTGTGCGCCCCACATCGCAGAGACGCTCCATCATATCAGGACCGTAGAGGCGATGCGCGTCTACCTTCTTGCGCTTGCGCAGCAGCCAGACGATAGGCATCCCATCGGGACAGACAAAGTCAAAGGCGCTCAGGCACTTTCCATAGCCCTGCTCATCCTTCAGCGCACGCGTCAGCACATGCACATCAGCATGCGCGACGAGGCATGGTTGCTTGCACTCAGCTGCGGCAGAAGCAAAGAACTCCGCCGCATCCGCTAGAGAGGACACAGTAAAGGGAATAGAAAATACAGTTTGTTGAGGCAGAGTAAGCATAATAGCAAGGATAAATCCCATGATAACGCAAGAACATCAATCTGTCAAGCCTATGGAACTAACACAGAAAAGCTCCTCTGTCATCCCCTCGCATGCCAGCTCACCGTCTACACGCTATAATGAGCTCCACTCCATGCACGATCACATCTGACCAATGCTAACTAACGACTGGGACTCAGTCATTGAGATTTACGCCTCAGGCATCGCCACCACGCACGCCACCTTTCAACGCAGCGCCCCCAGTTACAGCGACTGGGCAGCCAGTCACCCCGAAGCAGGTCGCTACGTGCTCTGCCACGCTCAACCGCCGCACGACATCCACGCATGGATCGCGCTGAGCCCCATCTCCTCGCGTGCTGTCTACGCTGGAGTCATGGAGCTAAGCCTCTATGTCCACCCCGCGCAGCAGGGAAGAGGCTACGGGAGCTGCCTCATGGAGCACATGATACAGCTCGCGCCCCGCCTCGGTGGCGCGACACCATTTTGTTCGAAAAACGGCTTGAAAATTAACCATCATCAACATACAACCTGCATTCCCAAAACTCATAACGAGGCGTGAGGTTCGATGTCCATATCAAGATAAAGTTTGTGTTGTTTTGCTAAGAGTTCTCCACACGTAACTGATTACCTTAGAGGAGACTCTGAGCCATCAATTCGTAAAAAATCCAGCTCTAAAATCATCTCAAAATCTTACCTCGCGAGAAATAGAAGCCCCCTAAAGGGGATCTTGCAAAATTAGCAGCTTCGGATTTTGCTGGCAAATTCTCGCCAAA
>CAYJLP010000093.1:0-7708 GCA_964371115.1 uncultured Akkermansia sp.
CTCACCCTCTCCGCCTCCTTGGCAGATAACGCCACGCTCAGCGCCATCCTCAATGGCATCGACGACGCGAGCATCGCCCTAGGCAAGGACGGCATCGCCCAGCTCTCCCAGCTCACCCAGCTCCTAGCCGTGCAAGTTCTAGTCAAACAAATCAAACACCTCCAGCACAATAGCTTTGTTCGCAATCAGAAAAAAATGCTTCAGTACTATATCGAGTACAGCAGCACCCACGCCCGTACACTCACCCTCCCCGACATCATCATCTCCGTCCAGCTCCAGCCCGAGCTCATGGGACGCGCCAAGCAGCTCCTCGCCCAGCTCCCTCACATGATCACCCCCGAGCTCAGCTTCCCCATAGGACAGGGCATCTCCCTCTCGGATATCAAGCTCACCCAGCTCAGTGAGCATCAAGCCATCCAAGCCGTGCTCACACTGCATGACCAGAAGAAGAACTACACCATCCTCTACAAAATAGACGGAAACAAGCTCACCCTCATCGGCAGCCCCCGTCCCGACACACACGCGACCGCACCCACGATAGCCCAGAGCATGCTCTCCAACCCACAGGCGCAGCAACTCCCCGCTGGCAAAGATGTGACGCTGCTCGTCCAAGACCGCGATGTCATCATGGACATCGTCTCGATGGCCATCACGGTCTTTGAAAGTCATTCTGTTATGACCTCCAACGACGACGAACACAAGGTCACCGTCGCATTCAATAATCTCATGCGAGCCCAGCTCCCCGCCCTGCTCCCCTACTTTGAGCAGGGACTCCAAGCAAGCCTCGCCCTCAGCCCCACGCCCGAGCTCGAGCTCAGCTGGCAGGACGCGCGCTACCGCTTCACACCGACAGCGACCAAGGGCTTTTCGCTCCATGCGAAGAGCGATTACTGGATCGAATCCAGCGCCGCCCAATTCCCCGATTTTGTGCCCCTCCTCAAGCAGATGTTGACCATCAGGCCGAGCGAATCAGCGGCAGCCTTCACCAATATGCTATCTGCCATCACCGCTCAGAGCTGCGTGCTGAGCTTACCCGAGAGCGATGCCTCCCTCGTCTACATCGGTATCAAGGACAAAGCACTCGCACGCAAGGGACTTGAAATCATCGCACAGCAGGGCTCTACGATCACCGTTGATGCCGACGGGAATCTTATCAGAAAGAAACTCGCTGCGGGATCACTCCCCGAGCACACCACACTGAGCGATCATGGATTCACCATCTGCGGCAATCCTGAGCTTCAGAAAACCTTTGAACAAGCCCCCGCAGGCCCCACCCAAGCAGGAGTTCTCCTCTATGCCAAAAACAACAATCTCCCATTCCTCAACACCTTCTACGGACGCTGGAGCAATGAGGGCAAGACCCACACCATCAAACTGCGCCTGACCAAATAAATCAACAAGAACAAACAGCCATGAAAAAATACATCCTCCCCCTCCTCTGCAGCAGCTGCCTCCTCCACGCGGAGGGGCAGCCCTCCGCCACAGCCATCTTCGACCAGCTCCTCCCTGCCGCCGCCGCCACCGTGAGCAGCAAAGGCAGCCTCGCCGAGCAGCACCCCAGCCTCGCCGCCATCCCAGCTGATGCCGACCTCTGCATCACCCTCTCCCAGCTCAGCAAGAGCTACGCCGCCTTGGCCTCCTACATCCCCGCCTTGGCAGGCCGCGCCCCGCTCATCACCCCCATCATTGAGGGCATCGACGACCTGAGCCTCGCTCTGGGCAAAGATGGCATCGAGCAGCTGACACAACTCAGCGCGGCGATGGACCTGCTTGAAAGAGCCGCACTTTTCAACCGTCTGGATCTCAAAGGAAGGGATGCGGAAACACGCAAGAAATTTAACACCTACAGCACGGCGCAGGCGCAGGCGATGACGCTGCCCGACATCATCATCTCAGCTCAGCTCCAGCCCGCACTCATGGCGCAGGCCAAGCTGCTCCTCGCCCAGCTCCCCCACATGATCACCCCAGAACTCAGCATCCCACTGGGCGACGGCAACAGCATCTCCGGCATCAGCCTCACTCAGATAGGCGACTACCAAGCCCTCCAAGGAGAGCTCACCCTCTACGGTCACAAGAAGAGCTACACTCTCCTCTACAAAACGGACGCGGACAAGCTGACGATCATCGGCAGCGCGCGCCCCGAATCACTAGCCAGCCCTCGCGCGACAGAGAACAGCATGCTCGCGAACCCACAGGCGCAGAGCCTCCCCGTGGACAAGGATGTGACACTGCTCCTCCAAGACCGCGATATCGCCATGGACATCGCCACGATGCTCATCACGATAGCGGAGGGGCGCGATCAGCGCTGGAGCACCAGCGACGAGTCCGACGAGGAGGAGGCAAAACTCTACGCCCTCCTGCGAGCGAAGCTCCCCGCCCTGCTCCCTTACCTGGAGCAGGGACTCCAAGCGAGCCTCACGCTCGCGCCCAGCCCTGAGCTCGAGCTCAGCTGGCAGGACGCACGCTACCGATTCATCCCGACAGCGACTAGGGCTCTGCCCCACATCGCCAAGAGTGAGAGCATGATCGAATCCAGCGCCGTTGAGCTCCCCGATTTTCTCTCATTCTTCAAGGAGCTCAACGCCATTCTTCTCGACGAAGAGGCGGCAGCTCTCATTGATATCTTTTCGACGACCACGGGGCAAGCATGCATCATTGATTGGCGAGAGGATGTGAGTGACACACTCGGCTACGTCGCTATCAAGGATGAGCCCCTCGTGCGCAAGAGTATTGCTTTTTTACATTCAAGAGAGCCTGACTACGTCTTAGCCGGAGATGGCAGTGGACGATATGTGCAGCACAAGCCAGAACCTGGCACTCTGCCTGATGACACCACCCTGTTGGATCACGGATTCATCGTTTGCGATGAGGCGGCTCTCCGAGATACCTTTGCCCAAAGCCCCGTAGGACCCGTGCAAGCAGGCATCCTCCTGCGCTTCAAGCTCGATAAGAAGCTGCCCCCCTTCAGCGCTCTCTACGGACGCTGGAGCAATGAGGGCAAGACCCACACCGTCAAACTACGTCTGACCAAATAAATCAACGAGAACAACTCTAGTATGAAAAAATACATCCTCCCCCTCCTCTGCAGCAGCTGCCTCCTCCACGCGGAGGGGCAGCCCTCCGCCACAGCCATCTTCGACCAGCTCCTCCCTGCCGCCGCCGCCACCGTGAGCAGCAAAGGCAGCCTCGCCGAGCAGCACCCCAGCCTCGCCGCCATCCCAGCTGATGCCGACCTCTGCATCACCCTCTCCCAGCTCAGCAAGAGCTACGCCGCCTTGGCCTCCTACATCCCCGCCTTGGCAGGTCGCGCCCCGCTCATCACCCCCATCATTGAGGGCATCGACGACCTGAGCCTCGCGCTGGGCAAGGACGGCGTCGCACAGGTGATGCAGCTCATCGCCGCGATTGATTTGTCGCGAGCCCCAGACTTCTTGTCAGCGAGCGTCTCTCTCAGTGATGGCGTGGAGAATCCACGAGTTCAGCATCGCGCTTACTGCAGCACTCTCGCTCAGAAGGCGAGCCTGCCTGACATCATCATCTCAGCCCAGCTCAAGCCCGAGCTCATGGGACGTGCCAAGCAGCTCCTCGCGCTGCTCCCCGGCATGATCACCCCTGAGCTCAGCATCCCCCTAGAAGAGGGCATCAGCCTCACCGACATCAAGCTCACACAAATAGGAGAACATCAGGCCATCCAAAGTACGCTCGTGCTAAACGGGCACAAGAAGAACTACACCATCCTGTGCAAAATGGACGGCGACAAGCTGACCCTCATCGGCAGCACGCGCCCCGAATCCTATGCCGGTGACCTCGCGACAGAGAACAGCCTGCTCGTGAGCCCACAGGCGCAGCAGCTCCCTGTGGACAGGGATATGACACTGCTCCTCCAAGACCGCGACACCGCCATGGACATCGTCGACTTCATCATGACCATGGAGCAGGGAATGGATATGCGCTGGGGAGGATACGATGAAGAGAATGCAAAAATCTATGCCCTCCTGCGAGCCGAGCTCCCCGCCCTGCTCCCCTACTTTGAGCAGGGACTCCAAGCGAGCCTCACCCTCAGTCCCACGCCTGAGCTCGAGCTCAGCTGGCAGGACGCGCGCTACCGCTTCATCCCGACAGCGACCAAAGCTCTACCTCTCATCTCCGAGAGTAAAGCCTGGATCGAATCTAGTGCCGCGCAGTTCCCTGATTTTGCTACCTTACTCAATCAGGTAAACAGCATCTCCCCCGATGAAGAAGGGGAAGCGGTTGCAAATATTATTTCTACCCTCACGGGGCAGTTTTGCGCGGTGACGATGTTTGGGAGCCGTAATCGTCTCAGATACTTCGGCATCAAGGACAAAGCTCTTGCACATGCGAGCTTTGAGACGATCGCCCAGCAAACCACCGAATACGTCACCAATGAAGATGGTGAGCTCGTCGCAAAGAAGGCTGCTGCTGGAGAGATCCCTGAGAATATAACGCTGACCGATCATGCCATCATCGACTGCTGGACCCCCAAGCTTCAGAAAGCCTTTGAACAAGCTCCTGCAGGTCCCGTGCAAGCAGGCATCCTCCTGCGCTTCAAGCTCGGTAAGAACCTGCCCCCCTTCCGCTTCCTCTATGGACGCCTCAGCAATGAGGGCAAGACCCACACCGTCAAGCTACGCCTGACGAAATAAGATAAGCCCACCACCTGACAACAAAACCTCACTTCACGCACGAAGTGAGGTTTTTTTTGGGGGAGAGGAAAGCTTCTCACTCACAGCGTATGCAAGCCCTCGCGGAAGCTCTTGTAACGCAGCGTCGGCAGCAGCTCCGCGCGCATGCGGCTCGTATCCCCATAGTAGGACGCCTGACCGATGGTGATGAAATCGCGCGTCAGCGGACTACGGCAGCCCGTCAGCAGCGAGCAGAGCTCAAAGCCACTCGCCGCCATTCGAATCATCCACAGCGGCATGACCCACGGACGCCACGTCCCCCATTGAGCCGTCGCCTCCGTCAAGAACTCTTGGAGCGACTGCACCCCCTCATCACCGAGATGGTAGATGCCGCGCGCCTCAGGCTTGAGTAGAGCCGCCTTCGTTGCAGCGAGAAAATCCTCCGTGGAGATCAGATGGATCATCGTAGGCTGCTTCCAGACCCCCAGCAAGCCATAGCGCGAGAAGAACCGCGCGGCATCAATCATCAGAATCCCGCGTCCATACACCATACCCACGCGCAGGATGACAGGCTCGACGCGCGACTCGGCGAGGAGGCGTTTCTCCTCTTCGAGGCGCGTGATGGCATGCATGGAGCTCGGCTTGCCCTCGAGTGAGCCCCGCGCAGGCTGCTCGGGACTCGTCTCCCCCTCCACGTGAGGAAAACTCACCAGCACCACGCGCCGCACCCCCGCCGAGACCGCCGCCTCCAGCAGATTCTCAAAGTAGGTGACATTCGTCGTCGGGAGGAACTGCTCAGGACGCCCTTGAAAGAGCACACCCGCGAAATGAATCACCGTATCCACGCCCCGCAGCGCGTCGGGCAGGGAAGCTTTCTCCGCGAGATCGATGCGGAACACCCGCGTATTCTCCGCCTCGTCGAGCTGCTGCGGCAGCGGCCTGCGGTGGATGAGCAGATGGAGATTCACATCATCACCCACCAAGTCATGCGCGAGCAGCGATCCTAGATTCCCCGCCGCTCCTGTGATAGCAATTGTTGGCTTTTCATTCATCATCTGAGCATTTTAAAAGCACGCCCCCACGAGGTCAAGACAATACTCCCTGCCATCCGCCATGATGATTTGCGATGGAGGAAATACATCAATTCAGACGCTTGGGCTACTCTGAATGCTGAGGCAAGCAAGGGCTCAAGATCATCGTAATGCGAAAGGAACTCACCGATGGAGGCTTGCTGCTTATCCTCCAGGGTGCTCGTCGATTATTTTTTTGACCTCCACCAAGCCTTCCAGTGTGAAGAGTTCTTCAGTGAGTTCTACAGCGCCCTCGCTGCCTTTTTCATAAAAATTGCCCCAAGTGATGTATTCGATGCCTTCGCCAATGGGTTTTCCGTCATGGTCATAAAATTCTAGAGTAATGCTGTCCTGTAGCTCGGGGAGAGGCATGAAACGTAATTCGCCTGTCTTTTTGAACGGCTCAGGGACTAATGCCCCCCATTCGTTGACCTTGCTTAGTGCGTTGAGTGTGCTGTCCCAAGAAGGTTTACGTTTGAGAACAAAAGATTTAGATATTGCATTGTCAGGGTTTGCCATGTTCAAGAACGTGACATCTATTTTGATCGAGGCGGCTCTATCTCTGATTGCGGCGCATTGGTCTTTAATCTTTTGTTGAGTGGGCTTCGCGTAGGGCGAGAAGCAATAACGGTATTTATCCGAATGGTACTGCTGCTCCTTGTGAAGAGCTCCGCCTCTTTCATAATAGCGCAGGGGTGTGCATTGCGCAAGTAGGAGTGCGGCACTGCTCAATAAGATGAATGCTTTCATAGACAGCGTTCATTATATCCTGCCCAAATCAAGGCAGCAAGCAAAGAGTAGTGTCACTAAAAACAAAAAAGGCTCAGCTTTGAAGCTGAACCTCTTTGAGATTTTTTGCAGTACAGAGAATAGGACTCGAACCTACGACCTCCACCATGTCAAGGTGTTGCTCTACCAACTGAGCTATCCCTGCGTTGTGTTTGTTGTTGCCGTGAAGCGGGGGCATTATAGGGGAAATCTCGGTGGATGGCAAGCTCTTTTTTATAAAAAAGTGATTTTTTTTATGAGAAGGGGGAAATTTGACTATCAGGGCAAGAATGGGCTTGTCGTCATGTCTTGATTTTGAGAGAATAGGAGAATTCTATGAACGAACTCCCTCTCTTTGGTTTTGGTACGGGTATGATTCCCGATGGTGCTCTCTGTGTGGAGAGCGTGTTGCGCGCGCTGGACGCGGGTTATCGTCTCATCGACACGGCGGCGATCTATGGCAATGAGGTGAGTGTCGGGCAGGCCATCGCGCAGTCGGGCTTGCCTCGTGAGGAGATCTTTGTGACGAGCAAGCTGCACTACCAGCAGCGTGGGCGCGAGGCGGCACTGCGGGAGTGTCGGGCGAGTCTCGAGAGATTGCAGTTGGATTATCTCGATACCTACATGATTCATTGGCCGGCGAATGCGGTGGAGAATCCGCATGACTGGCGCGAGCTCAATGCTGAGAGCTGGGCGGGGCTCGAGGAGCTGCGTGATCTGGGGCTGGTGCGCTCGATAGGGCTGAGCAATTTCATGCCCGAGCATCTCTTTGCCCTGCTGGAGTCGGCGCGTTATCGCCCTGTGGTCAATCAGATTGAGCTCCATCCGGGGCACCCGCAGCAGGCCTGTCGCGCCTATTGTGAGAAGGAGGGCATCGCGTTGCAAGCCTGGTCACCTATGGGGATGGGCTCGCGCGAGCTGCTGTCTCATCCGCTGCTGCGCCGCCTGTGTATGCTCTATGGCAAGACGACAGCGCAGATCTGCCTGCGCTGGTGCATCCAGCATGGCAGCGTGCCGCTGCCGAAGTCGACGAATGCGAAGCGCATTGTGGAGAACGCGGATGTGTTTGACTTTGAGCTGCACCGCGATGCGATGTCGCAGATCGACGCGCTGCCCTCGCTCGCGTACTCAGGCTGGGATCCCTATACGGGACCGTGAGTGTGATTTTTGTGAGCACTCGGCATTGAGTCGCGTCTCTATCAGAATGCCGAGGCTTTGGAAGCTCCC
>CAYJLP010000093.1:7718-9634 GCA_964371115.1 uncultured Akkermansia sp.
GAATTTTTCGCGGGTTATATTTAAATCCCCTGGGTTTTTTCCCCCCCCCCCCCCCCCCCTCTCTCCAGGAGCTTTCTTATGATTCTTCCTTTGTTGTCCGCATTGCGAGATGAGCAGTCAACAAAGGAGGAGTTTTTGATCTTATTGTTGAATGGCGCGGAGCTCCTTGGCGAGGATGCCAAAGACGGAGCTGATGGCTTGTACCAAATCGTTGTTGTGCTCGGGGAGCTTGATTTTCATGAGGTCGTCAAATTTCTGCTGAAAACCCATCTCACGCATGATGAGTTGATCGACTACAGATGTCTCTGTGAGAAAATGATGAGCGGCGGGATATTTCTCGCCGAGCGCACGCAGCTGCATCTTCATGCGGTCAAAGTTCTGACCGAGGTGCTGCATGTCGTTTTTTTGCGTTCGCTCGACGATGGATTTCATCTCAGTGCAGGCGCTCTTGCTGATCGCTAGTCCCTCTAGGATGTAGCTCTGGATGTCAGCAGGGAGCTTGTCGGTGGGCTCGCTTTCCAAGATCTTGATCTGCATCTCGACACTGGCTAGTACGTTGCTGGATTGCTGTGTCTCTGTCAGTACGACGACTGCTTCAAAGCTGGCTGCTGTGTAGCCTATGAGGTAGTGGCGCAAGGCAGCCGAGAGAGGAGCTACATCGCTCGCTGCTGCGGGAGCGGGACTCGTGCTAGTTGTAGGCTGGGCGAGTGTGAGTGTAGCGCAGGCGCTCATGGTGCAGAGGGTGAGTATCTTCATTGCATTTAGTCTAACAATTATGCGCGCGCAGGTCAAGTGAGAAGATGGGGATGAGGTGAGGCGAGAGAGTGTGTGAAACTGCTCCTCGCATCGTGCGCGATGCGTGAGGGGGAGTTGATATTTAGGGGATTAATTTCTCGTAAGGTAAGATGTTGAGATGATTTTAGAGCTGGATTTTTTACGAATTGATGGTTCAGGGTGTCCTCTGAGACGAAAATTCGGAGAAAATACGCCCTAAAAGCACTCAAAAGCTGCCTTGTGAGGCGTTTGCTGTATTTGCTTATTTAGAATGACGAGATTTTAAGCGCCCTTGAGGGAAGCTTCCAAAATTAGTTCTGGGAAATTGTAGATTTCGAAAATGAGCGACACAGCACGTCTTTTGCAGCATTCTGGCGAGAATTCGCGGCTTTTTGGGCTTACATAGCTCGCTATGCGCGCCCAAACGCCGCAAATTCTCATCCAAACTGCCAGCAAAATCCGAAGCTGCTAATTTTGCAAGATCCCCTTGAGTCTTTTTACAAGAGACGTGAGCGTGGTGGAATCTTAGCGCTCAATGAGTTCTTCTTTTGTATCACTGGGAAGTCCGAAGATATTGGGATCGAAGAGGTCACTGTTGCTGTTGGTCTCGTAGTCAAGCAGGCTGCCTGAGTTTTTGCTGCCTTTGAGGAAGCTTTGCTGGGACTGTTGTCTTGATTGCTTCGCATTTTGAGCTTGAGCGGGATTGTCGTTGTTGAGGACGTGGTTATCGCGGAGTTCCTGTTGCGCTTTTAGCTGCATGTTTGCGGCGGCTTCTGCTGCGACCCGCTTTGCTTCTCTGGCTGCCGAGGATTGACGTACGACCATCAAGACAACGACGGCGGCGAGTAGGGCGACGATGCCAAGCACGCCGTAGATGGCGACTTTGAGCATGCCTGCGGTTTCTTTCGTCTTCTTTCTGCTCTTGGAGGAGTGACCGCGGCGGCGGCGGCGGGGACCTTCGCGAGGTGCTAGTGCGACGTCGCCTGATTGTTCGGGTTCTGAAGGAGCTTCGTAGTCTGCGTAGGAATTTTGTTCGACCACAGGAGCAGGAGTTGCCGCAGGAGCGGGAGTGGGGTAAGCGATAGGTGTGGGAGCGGGGTAAGCGATAGGTGTGGGAGCGGGGGCTGCGACGGGGACGGCAG
>CAYJLP010000094.1:0-9612 GCA_964371115.1 uncultured Akkermansia sp.
GACGTCCATGAGCTCATTCTTCGCGACGGCGCGAGCGTAGTAGAGCTTTTCGTCGGTTGGGCTTGAGGTTAGAATCTCGTTGATCATATCGAGACGCTCAGAGGCATCGGGCTCGGAGTAGGCTCGGGCACGCAGGGCGCTGTTCGTAGCCTCACGGGCGGCCTCGATGCTGCGCTCATGCTGGGCAGAGGTCTCCTCCATGATGCGGTTGAGCTCGACGATGATACCTTGGAGAGCTTCTTCGGATTCTTGGCGCTCTTTCTTGAAGGCACTGAGTTCATCTCTGAGCTCCTGCTGCACCTTGTTCACCTCTTGGGCGGCTTGGATACCCTGCTCTTTCTCTACTCGTGTTTCGGAGAGGAGGCGGTTGGATTCTTCGATCTGAGCCTTCAGCGCATCAGCGGATTCTTCTCGGCTGACGTTGAAGACGTGCATCTCGTCTTTGAGATCTTGAGAGATCTTTTCCATCGCTTCGGTGTAGCCTCTCTGGTTTTCGGCGGAGCGTTCCTCCATGGAGTGCAGTGTGCGTTCAAGCAAGCTCGCGATGCCTGATTCCTGCTGATCCATATAGTCCTTGTGCTCATCGACAACCTTGCCTACCTTATCCTTCCACGAGCGGTTGATGAGGAAGGGGACCACGATGCCAAACATCGTGACGATCAGAGCGACAAAGAAGTAGGTCCAGTACCTAGAACCTTTGTTGTCGTCTTTGTGCTCAGCCAAGCTTTCGCGAAAATTGGCTTGCATGCTATCAAGTTGCTTCATGATAGCTTTCTGCTCAAGCGATGTAGTCGATGACGAGCCTGTCATCCGACGCTCATCAGCGGCATTTTCTACCCAGGGGATGGGTTCCTGCGTTCTAGACGATGTGGGTCTAGGCTTGGGAGGAACTACGACCTGAGAGGCAGCGGTGTTTGACCGTTGCTCTTTGGGCTTGGCTTGTTGCGATTGCGCTTCGGGATTTCTTGCATTTTGAGGTCTTGAATCGTGATTAAAATTCAAGGCATCCTCAAGATCCGTGAAGGCCACGAGAGGGGTAACGCACAAGAATATCAAACTCAAAGAGCTGACAAGAATCGTTTTCGATTGAGCTATTCTCAATACTAACTTTTTCATATTACAGGTGTATATTTATGGGGTAAAGAACTGGGCGAACGTCAATTCCTAATAAGCTGCTAGACTCTTCAGAATTCACACTAGAACAGAATGTTTCAGATACATATAAGTTACTCCTAGCGGTCCTTTTTGTCAAGATGAATCGCTCTCGCCCCGTGTACATAAGCAGTTATCACCGATAATTTTAGCATAAACGTCTTTCAATGAAAAACCTAGAATCAAATCAATGTATAATCCTTATAAAAAGAAAACATTTCACACTAAAAGTTAATAATTACAATATAGTACACGTCTAACATAGATAGACCTTAAAAAACAAAAATAAACCTGAAAAATTGCAACTTGTACCACAACTCTATTCTGTCATAAAATTGTATATATTTGCAAAATATTGATTTTTCAAACAAATAAATGATCGCAGAGCATACATTCCCCTTGTTTTCTCGTTTTATGAAGGTATAATATCGGAATCACAGAGAGTCATCATCATGAACGCCAAACTCCTCTACCTCGAAAAGGTCAACTTTGCCACGCAGCAAAACAAAGTCCCCATCATCCAGCGTCTCCTCATCCAGAACGAATCGGAAATCAACTACGAAGACGTCCACATCAGCCTCACGGTAAATCCCGACATGGGCATCACCAGTGAGAGCCATCTCGAGCTCATCGCGGCAGGCAGCCACATCTCGGTAGACGATCTCACGCTCAAGCTCACGGCAGACTACCTCTCCTCGCTCACGGAGCGTGTCGTAGGCGAGCTCCAGCTCAGCATCACCAGCAGGGGGGAGAGCATCCTCGAGCAAAGCTATCCTATAGAGATCCTCGCCTTTGACGAGTGGGGAGGCATCTCTGTGTATCCCGAGATGCTCGCGGCCTTTGTCACGCCCAACCACCCTGCCCTCAGCCCCGTGCTGCGCCGCGCCTCAGAGATCCTCAACGAGTGGACGCAGGACGCCTCCTTCGACGGCTACCAATCTCACTCCTCCGACCGTGCCCGCAAGCAGATGGCGGCTATCTACCAAGCCCTCGCAGAGCAAGAGATCATCTACTGCCGTCCTCCTGCCAGCTATGAAAAACAGGGGCAGCGCGTGCGTCTCGGCGACTCCTGCCTCGGGCAGAAACTCGGCACCTGCCTCGACATGGCGCTGCTCTACGCTGCCTGCCTCGAGGCTGTCGGCATCAATCCCATCCTCGTCATCATCAGCGGTCACGCCTTTGCAGGCGCTTGGCTGGTCGATGAGATGCTCAGTGACCGTGTGAACGACGACGTGAGCGCGCTCACCAAGCGACTCGCCGCTGGAATCAATGAGATCGCACTCGTCGAGACAACAGGGATGAACGCAAGCAAGAACATCCCCTTCGACCTCGCATGCAAAGCGGGTGAAGACCACCTCATCGACCAAGAAGCCTTCCATTACTCTCTCGATGTAAAGCACTGCCGTCTCGCAGGTATCACACCACTCCCCCAGCGCGTCAGCAGCGATCAGGGCTGGGTCTTGGAGGAGGCTCCTCCCTCGCCTCTCACGCATGAAGCTCCCTCAACCATCTCCCCCCAAGCCGCGCTCGTCGAGCTCGAGGCAGGTGTCGCCACGAAGCAAAAAGTCTGGGAGCGCAAGCTACTCGACCTCAGCCTGCGCAACAACCTGCTCAACTCCCGCATCGGGCGCAACGCCATCCAGCTCATGGCCACCGATCTCAACAAATGGGAAGATAGGCTCGCGGAGGGACAGCAGTTCACCATCCTTCAAAAGCCCGATGAGTGGAGAGTCACCGAGGAGGAGGAGCGCGCCAGCAGCCGCGAGCTCTTCTCCTGTATCGCCCAGTCAGACCCCATCTTAGCACTACTCCAAGAGCAGTTCAAGCTGAATCGCCTACACAGCTACCTCACCCCAGGGGAGCTGAACAAATCCCTCACGCAGCTCTACCGCCAAGCCCGCCTCTCTCTCGAGGAAAACGGAGCCAACACGCTCTACCTCGCCATAGGGGCGCTCCGCTGGTATGAGACAGAGAAGAGCGAGCGCCCCCGCTACGCCCCCCTCCTGCTGCTGCCCGTCGAGATGAAACGCAAAAGCGCGCAAAAGGGCTACACCATCCGCGCCACCGACGAGGACACGACGATGAACGTCACCCTGCTCGAGATGCTCAAGCAGGACTTTGGCATCGACCTGAGTGCCCTCAGCGAGCTGCCCACCGATGAGAGCGGCGTCGATGTGCAGCTCATATTCAACACCATCCGCAGCGCGATCAAGGGACAGGCGCGCTGGGATGTCGAGGAGAAGGCTCTGCTGGGTATCTTCTCCTTTAGCAAGTTCATCATGTGGAATGACATCCACCACTACGCGGACAAGCTTTGCAAGAACCCCATTGTGCAGAGCCTCGTGTCAGGACAGCTAGAATACGCGCAGCCCGAGCTGACCTCGAGACTCGCCGAGCTCGCGCTGCCCGTCTACGCCGACGGCTTCCAAGTCGAGGCGATCGACCACGCCTCGCAGGACAGCAGCTTCATCCTCCATGGACCTCCAGGCTCGGGGAAATCGCAGACCATCACCAACATGATAGGCAACGCCCTCTATCAGGGCAAAAAGGTGCTCTTTGTCGCCGAAAAGATGGCCGCGCTCTCCGTCGTGCAGAATCGCTTGGCAAAGATAGGCCTCGCCCCCTTCTGCCTCGAGCTACATTCAAACAAATCAACCAAATCCGCCGTCCTCAGCCAGCTCCAGCAGACCACGGAGCTCGCCGAGTCTGGCAGTGCGGCGCACTTTGAGCAAGAGGCCGCGCGCATCGACGCACTGCGCGCCCAGATCGCCAGCCCCGTAGCCAAGCTCCACCAGCGCTACCCCCTCGGTCTCTCCATCTACGATGCGCTCTACGTCATCGACAATCCCCACGAGGCGAACAGCTACCACATCCACGTAGACACCCTCTGCGAGCTCCCCCAAGAGCAATGGGAGCAGATCCAAGAGCAGCTCGATGAGCTCCAGCAGCTCGCCAGCATCTGCCAGCGGATCGCCACCCACCCGCTCAACAGCGTCTCACTCTGCCAATACAGCCCCAGCACACGCCAAGACGCGGAGCAGCAGCTCACCCAGCTGCTCTGCGATGCCGAGCGTCTCACTGAGGCGACCAAGAATCTCGGCATCCTCATCGGCTACGAGCTCGTCGATCCTGCACACCAGCAGGCTAGCCTCCTCAACCAGCTCGCCACACGCCTCCTCGATGAGAAATGCCCCCTGCGCGCCAGCGTCCTACGCGTCGATGCGCTCGCCGATCTCCACGAGCAATTCAAAGCACTGCTCCCACATGGGCAGAAGCGAGACATCTACCGTGAGCAACTACTCGAGCACTGCCACCAGAGCATACTGAGCTGCGACGCGCCCGCACTACTCGCAGCATGGCAAGAGGCAGACCAGCGCTGGCTGCTCCCCCGTGTCTTCGCCCTAGGGGGGATCAAGAAAAAGCTCGCCGCCCATTTCCTCAACGAGCCCGACCAAGACAGCATCGCCGCCCAGCTCCGCAAGGTCATCAGCTATCAAGAAGAGCAGGCCAGAGTCAGCGAGTATCAGAGCTACTTCACCAGCGTCTTTGGCAGCCAAGGCAGTCTGGAAAACGCCGACTGGCTCAAGATGGAGAGTGCTATCAATGACACCATTGAGCTCAACCAGCAACTCATCAGCCTCGGCAAGGATATGCAACTAGCCCTGAGCATACGACAGCGCCTCGCCAATGAGCTCAGCCAGGGGCACGGCAGCTTCCTGAGCCTACACCGCGACACCTTGCTTGCCTATACCCAATCATGGGAGAGCTACCTGAGCACAGAGAACAACCTCACCCAGACCCTCCAGCTCAAGCACAACTACCAGACAGGCGCGACGCGTGAGCTCAGTCAGTATAGCGAGGCCTACGCCGCCATGCTCCCCCAGCTCGATACCCTACGCGACCGCACGCTCTGGAACAAGTGCTGCGAGACGGTCACGCACCCCCTGCTGCGCGACTATCTGCACTGGCTAGAGACGGAGGACACCCCTGTCGAGAGGCTCAAGCGCACCTTTGTCAATGCACTGCTGCGCCGCTTCGTCGACACCGCCATCTCACACGAGCCCGAGCTTGCAGACTTCAAAGGCGCGATCTTTGAAGGCAAGCTCGAGCAGTACCGCGAGCTCAACCACCAGCACCAGCAGCTCACGCGCGAAGCCATCGTGGCCAAGCTCGCCGCGCGACTCCCCTCCTTCCAAGGCGGCAGCGTGCAGAACTCAGAGCTGGGCATCCTGCTACGCGCCATCAAGAGCCGCGGACGCGGTATCAGTATACGCCAGCTCTTTGACGACATCCCCGAGCTGCTGCTACGCCTCAAGCCCTGCATGCTCATGAGTCCGCTGTCAGTGGCACAATTCATCGATCTGGACAATTTCCAATTCGACCTCGTCATCTTTGACGAAGCATCGCAAATGCCCACCTGCGAAGCCGTCGGCGCGATCGCACGCGGGAAGAACGTCGTCATCGTTGGAGACCCCAAGCAGATGCCCCCCACGAGCTTCTTCTCCTCGAGCTCTGTTGATGAGGAGAACATCGCGTTAGAAGACCTCGAGAGCATCCTCGACGACTGCCTCGCGCTCGCTATGCCCTCAAAGTACCTGCGCTGGCACTACCGCAGCAAGCACGAGAGCCTCATTGCCTTTAGCAACACGCAGTACTACGATAGCAGACTACTCACCTACCCCTCCCCCGACGACCTGAGCAGCAAGGTCACCTGGCAGCACGTGCCTGGCTACTACGACAAGGGCAAGACACGCCAGAATACCGCTGAGGCTGAGGCCATCGTCAGCGAGGTTCTCGAGCGTCTACGCGACCCTCAGCGCCGCCAGCGCAGCATCGGCATTATTACCTTCAGCGTCGTGCAGCAAAACCTCATCGAGGACAAGCTCATGCAGGCCTTTGCACAGCCCGAGAACCACGAGCTTGAGCTACAGGCTACCCAATGCGGCGAGCCACTCTTTGTCAAAAACTTGGAAAACGTCCAGGGCGATGAGCGCGACATCATCCTCTTCTCCGTCGCCTACGGTCCAGACGAGCAGGGCAAAATCAGTATGAACTTCGGTCCTCTCAACCGCGTCGGCGGCTGGCGTCGTCTCAACGTCGCCGTGTCACGTGCACGCTATGAGATGAAGGTCTTCTCCACCCTGCGAGCAGAGGAGATCGACCTCGCCCGCAGCTCCTCAGAAGGTGTAGCAGGGTTGAAGAACTTCCTCGACTTCGCCCAGAAGGGCACGGCAGTCCTCCCCCGCAAGGTCGGCGACCACAAGCTAGATCGCGCCAGCCTCATCGACCGCCTCGCCGACGCCATACGCCAGCAGGGCTATGAGGTGAACACCCACGTGGGCTGCTCGGGCTACCGCCTCGACATGGCCGTGCTCCATCCGAGCAAGCCTGAGACCTACATCGCTGCCATCATCTGCGATAGCGAGCACTACATGAATACGACGAGCATCTACGACCGCGAGATCACCCAGCAAAGTGTCCTCGGCATGCTAGGCTGGGAGCTCATCCGCCTCTGGATCATGGACTGGGTACACGAGCCTGAGCGCACCCTCCAGCGAGTCATCGACACGCTCAACACGCTGCGCGATCGCCCAGAAGAGCAGCTCGAGGTCATCGAGGAGGCGCAGCCCGCCCCTGCAGCCGAGCCACTCTGCGCCTCCATGCCCGCCCTCACCCAGCTCAGCGAGCTCATCGAGGAGCAGCAGCAGACCGACAGCATGACGCCTGCCCCCTATCTCATCGACTACACCGAGCACAGGCTAGGTAGCTGCAGCCACGAGGGCGAGGACTTTACCAAGCGTGAGTACAGACGCGCCGTCGTGGAGCAGATCCTCAGCATCATCGACGCAGAGGCACCTGTGCACGGGGAGTACCTCAGTCGCCGCATCATGGCACACTGGGGCACGACACGCATGACGAAGCGTATCAAAGACTACTTCACCGAGCTACTCAACGAGATGCAACTCCAGCAACGCGGAGAAGGCAGCGTGCTTGAGAGCTTCTTCTGGCGCGCCGAGCAGCAGCCTGAGAGCTACATGAGCTACCGCCTGCACCCGCGCGACATCGAGCACATCGCCCCCGAGGAGCTCACGGCTCTCGCCTGCTCACTCGTCGAGCGCATGCTCTCGCTGCCACGCCCCGACCTCCAGCGTGAGATGGCGACGAGCCTCGGCTTTAGCAAGATGGGCAAGAATATCCTGCAAGCCACCGATGACGCCATCAACCTCGCGCTCTCACGCCAGCTGCTCATCGACGACAACGGACGTCTCAAAAGCCCTCAGTCTATATGAAAATCACTCTAATCTGCCTCGTAACGCGAGTTTCCCGATGCGCTTATTTAGAATAACAAGAATTTAGAAGATCCCTTAAGGGGATCTTGCAAAATTAGCAGCTTCGAACTTTGCTGGCAAATTCTCATACAAACTGCTGCAAAAGACGTGCTGTGTCGCTCATTTTCGAAATCTACAATTCCCCAGAACTAATTTTGCAAGGTTCCCTATAGGCAAGCACCATAAGAGCCCCGATCACCTTGGCAATCGGGGCTCTATGGTATTGTATCTTTTCGCCAGAATAGTGAAGGAGCTACCCTCTTGAATTCTATTCTAAGCCCCCATGAGCTGTGCTCTGGAACTCAAGTGCACTTTATTCTGCTAGCTCTGCGGCCTTGCGCTCGTCTTTCTCTGCAAGTGCTTGGTACTCTCTCGCCTTGATCACATCATCGGAGCGCAGAGCAAGCTTGCGATAGGCAATGGCACGGTCGCTGTAGAGCTTGTAGAAGCTGGGGTCGCGCTGGATGCCCTTCGTGTAGCTAGCAATGGCGCGCTCGAAGAGCCCCAGCCCACGCTGTGCATTGCCGAGATGGCGGAAGGAGAGTGAGTAGTGGGGGTTGATTTCGAGTGCTCTCTCTGCATCCTTCATCGCACCCTCGTAGTCGCGCATGCCGTTCTTGGCAACGGCGCGGTTGTTGTAGACACGGTGATCGTTTTCATTGATTTCGAGCGCCTTGTTGCAGTCCTGCACCGCACCTTCGCAGTCATTGAGTAGGGTCTTGACGACTCCGCGGTTGTTGTAGGGTGCTTCCATCTTGGGATTGATGGCGATGGCCTTGCTGTAGTCGTCGATGGCGCTGACGTAGTCATTGAGCTGCTTTTTGGCGTAGCCACGGTTGTTCCATGCGAGCTCGTTTTGCTCGTTGATTTCGATGGCCTTTGTGCAGTCAGCGACAGCTCCAGGGTGGTCGCTGAGTTCCTTCTTGACGACTCCTCTATAGAGGTAGGCGTCGTCGTTCTCAGGGTTGAGCTCGATAGCCTTGTTGCAATCGGCCTCAGCCTTGGAGTAGTCCTTGAACTCGAGCTCCACGCGGCCGCGCTGGCTGAACGCTTCGTCATTCAGAGGGTTTATTTCGATAGCCTTGTTGCAGTCTTCAGCTGCTCCATCGAGGTCACGCAGACCTGTCTTTGCCTCACTGCGATTCACGAAGGCCGCGTCGTTGTCAGGATTGAGCTCGATAGCGTGATTGCTGTCTGCGACCGCTCCGTCGTAGTCCTTCATGCCATTTCTGGCTTCGCTGCGATGGACAAAGGCGTCGTCATTCTCAGGATTGAGCTCGATGGCCTGTGTACTGTCGGCAACGGCTCCTTCGTAGTCCCTCAGCGCGGTTTTCACTTCGCTGCGGTTGAGATAGGCGTCATCGTCCTCAGGATTGATGGCGATCGCTTGGCTGCTATCGACGAGTGCTCCGTTGTAGTCGCGCAGGTCTTTCTTTACCTTGGCGCGACTGTTGTAGGCGACGGCGTTGTTGGGATCGATGGCGATGACCTGATCGTAGTCCTCCATGGCTCCCTCATGGTCGCCGAGGTTGTGGCGGATGGCAGCGCGGCAGTTGTAGGCTGTGACGTACTTGGGCTTGAGTTCGATTGCTTTTGTGCAGTCTTCAAGCGCGCCGATGACGTCCATGAGCTCATTCTTCGCGACGGCGCGAGCGTAGTAGAGCTTTTCGTCGTTTGGGCTTGAGGCGAGAATCTCGTTGATCATGTCGAGTCGCTCCGAGGCATCAGGCTCCGAGTAGGCACGGGCGCGCAGAGCGCTGTTCGTAGCCTCACGGGCAGCATCGATGCTGCGCTCATGCTGGGCGGAGGTTTCCTCCATGATGCGGTTGAGCTCGACGATGATGGCTTGGAGGGCTTCTTCGGAGTCTTGGCGCTCTTTCTTGAAGGCGCTGAGTTCTTCTCTGAGCTCCTGCTGCACCTTGTTCACCTCTTGGGCGGCTTGGATGCCCTGCTCCTTCTCGACGCGTGTCTCAGCGAGGAGGCGGTTGGATTCTTCGATCTGAGCTTTCAGGGCATCAGCGGACTCTTCGCGGCTGACGTTGAAGACATGCATCTCATCTTTGAGATCCTGAGAGATCTTTTCCATCGCTTCGGTGTAGCCCTTCTGAGTCTCGGCGGAGCGCTCTTCCAT
>CAYJLP010000095.1:0-9605 GCA_964371115.1 uncultured Akkermansia sp.
AGCAGGTATCCTGATTCTGTATTGGTGGTATCGAGCATATCGTGGGGTTTGGTAATGGAGTGAGTGCGCGAGCGGCGGATCAGCCATGCCTTGAGAAAGGCGACGCGCAGATAATTGATTTTAAAGTCTGTTTTAATACGACGGATGATGCTATGAGCGATCACCTCGGGATAGGGCTTGGCATGCAGGATACTCTGCATGAGAGCACTGGCATGCAGCGAGGATATCTCCTTGCTATCGCGCACCGTCTCTTTGAGTATCATGAAGGGGGTGATCTGCGCAGGGTCGTCGAACTTGCCCCCTCGGGGCTGCATCTTGGTGTCTCTGTAGTGCTGCCCAATATTGCTGAGCATCTCTCCCATGGTGGACTCGTAATAGTAACGCACGGAGAGTCGTGCGCTATTGGGCGCGAGACCGAGCATGAAGAAGCGTGTGTTGACATCCTTCACCAACTCAGAAACAGGGTGACCTAGGGCAAGCTTTTGAGCATTGTAGCGGATGCGCTCCAGCAGCTCCTTGTCTTCGCTCTGGGGAGGACTGCCATCAAAGGCACTGCCAAAGAGCCCCGTATTGAAGAGATCATCCTCGGCTTGGGGGGCATCTGTCCAAAAGACGCTCGTCCCGCCTGCGAGTCGCACTCGGTGATCATCCTGACTGAGCAGATAGTTGAGCGCATTACAGTAGCCAAAGGCGGCATCTTCTGATACTGGCGCGTTGATGCTTTGACTTTTACCGTAAGATTCAAAGGCCGAGCAGTTGAATGACACAAGCTTCGCGCCAGCGGTTTGCGCGCCGACCACGCCCTTGATCACGGGCTCATGGAGCTGAGCGAGGGTGGCTTCCTCTCCCGTAATCAGGCACTGTCCTAGAGCAGTTTCTCGCTTCCCCTCACCCCACCATGCCTGAGCGAGTGTGCTATCCCAGCAGCGAGCGATCTCGGGGCATTCATGAATAAAGTCACGCGTTGCGCCGTGGAGGCGGAATAGACCGTTGCTAATCAGGATGTCTTTATCTGTGACGAGCTCCGAGACACGCTCGTAGGCTCGATCAAGATCCCACTTCTCAAAGAAGCGGCAGACCGCGCTGTACTCGGCGGTATTGATAATTGTCTCGGCAGCGAGATGCTTGCTACGGCTGGTCTCATAGCAAAGCCGAGCGCGCGTTTTTTCCTTTTCGGTCTTGGTGGCATCGACATAGCCAAGCAGGTAGGCGGCGTTGTCCCAAAGGAAGCAGGGATTGATCCCTGCGCCCGAGGGCTTGGCGCTGCCGATGACGAGGCGCGTGGTGGCGTAGGTCTTGGAGCTGCGTGTTTCGACTCCTTTTTTAGATGTCTTCACGGTGACTTGCACCTCTTGAATATTCTCTATATCAATGAGATTTCCTTGGGCGTCAATGACAAGTGCAAAGCTGAGTTTTTGGAGGCTACGCCC
The DNA here is from genome assembly GCA_964371115.1 of uncultured Akkermansia sp. Lineage (GTDB taxonomy): Bacteria > Verrucomicrobiota > Verrucomicrobiia > Verrucomicrobiales > Akkermansiaceae > Akkermansia. The sequence goes on from CAYJLP010000095.1 coordinate 1,431, forward strand.
CGCTTGGGGCAGGGGCTTGCCCTGCGCGATGAGCCTCTTGTAGAGCTCGTTGAGTTCTTTTAGCATCATAATAAGGCTAGCTATGGCTTGTGTGGAATGGTGGGACGTGGAGTACGCCGTCTTCGAGCCTCGCCATGAAGAAGCGTGGCGTGGCGGTGATCTTTTTGTAGCGACGCTTCTTGGGCGTGCTCTTGGCATGATCGACGACTTCAAAACTGGAGTTAACCTTCCCCTTGACCTCGAGATATTCGAAATCATGAAGCATGAGTCCTAGCGAGCAGTTGCGCTGACTCTCAGTGAGCTCACAGCTGGGCATATCCTGCTCATCCTCGATGAGCGAGAACATGGCGAGCAGCTCGCGTGTGCCGAGGCAGGGCGCATGGAAGCTCTGCCCCTTGCGAGCGCGTCGCTTGAACATCTCGAGGTGCTTGGCGATGGAGTTTACCCCTCCCTCTTCGCTGACAATCTCGACATGAGCCTCAATGACATAGCCGACGTCACGCAAGAGGGTGGATGCGCGCTGCTGACGCTCCTGCTCGATGCAGATGCCAAGGCGCGCGGGCTTACCCGCCATGACGTCGCGCGATGGCGGCGCGATCTTGCGGCCGACTTCGTTGCGTCTGATCTGGGTGAAGGCGATGGGCTTGAGCACATGGATCCTATCGATGATCCAGTTGAACTCGGGTTTCCAGTAAATGGCGCTGAGGATGCCTCGCGCGGCGGAGGGGGTCATGACCTCGTAGCTCATGCGCTCTGATTTGAGCTCAGGGCGCGTGAAGCAGGCGAGATCTCCCCATACGTGTAGTTTGATTCCGTATGTGAATGTCATGAGAATTATAATTTGATGATTGTCATTAATAAATATAGCCAAACTCCTGCTGTTTGTTGAGAAGACCGCAGGTATCATCATAGAGCTCGGGCTGGCAGAGCATCATGATTCTAGCCTCGTCGTGGATGCATTCGCAGGAGCTGCGCAGCTTCTCGTACTCATTAGCGTAAAGATTGATCGAGAGCTGTGCGATACGCCGATAATGCGCCCGTGTAGGCATACGTCGCTGACGCTGGAGCTCCAGTAGCTCTGCACGTAGCTGCTGAGCTGCTTCTCCGTAGGGCATCATGAGTGGTGATTGACCATCGGGGATGAGCTTAAAACGCTTCGCTATCTCGGGATAGTCAGTCGTGCGTAGAGCCGCTGGATGCTGCCCTATCAGCTCAAGTATCTCTTCGCGATCCCAGCCTGGGCACTGCCGACGGCGTGCTGCATAAAAATAGCGAAAATAGCAATGCACCACCTCAGCCTCTAGGATATCTCTTGCTCCTAGCATGGCCAGTGTCTCGCGCATAGCAGCATCTCCTGCGAGGGCATCGGCAAAGCTGCTGCCGAGCTGGTAGCTATCCTCACGCGCTTGGAATGCGTAGGTTTTGCCTCTAGTGAGCTCTCCATGTCGATTACATCGTCCAGCTGACTGCGCGAGAGAGTCCAGACCGCAGCGATCACGATAGACGAGGGGGAAGGATATATCCACCCCTGCCTCCACGACGCGCGTCGCGACGAGGATGGTGGGACGCCCTGCGGCGAGACGTGCTCGCAGTGCATCGAGTTGGAGCGTACGATGGGCGGGGCACATGCGAGCGGAGAGGTGAAAGAGGCAATCTGCATCATAGCATTTGGATAGCTCTTGATAGAGATCTTGAGCTTGGCGTGTGAAGTTCACGATAAAGAGCGCACTCTGCTGCTCCGTCGCAACAAAATGCTCGATGAGCTCCTCCAAACTACGTGACCCCAAAAACTCGATATCAACGCGCTTCATCTCGTGATAGAGTCGCTGCTCAAGTGACTCACCCAGCAGACTCTGCATCTCATCAGCCTGCCATCCTATATCAAAGCCATCGTCGCGGTTCTCCAAGGCAGGCTGCGTGGCGGTGCAGAGCAAAAGGCTCGCACCATAGACGCGCTGGAGCGTCTTCATCGCAGCGAGGCAGGGGGCTAGAAATTCACAGGGGAGGCTTTGAGCCTCATCAAAGATAATCACAGCTCGCGCCATGTTGTGCACCTTGCGGCAGGATTTGTTCTTGCAGGCGAAAAGCGACTCGAAGAACTGCACGTTGGTGGTGACAATAACAGGGGCATCCCAGTTCTCACAAGCGTAGCGATTTGCATAGTTATCATCTGCCTCGGCTATATTGCTGTGATGCTCGACTACCTGATCATCTCCAAGGATGGCGCGAAACTCACGAGCTGTTTGCTCGATGATGCTAGTGTAGGGGATCACGTAGATAACACGCGAGAGCTGATGTTGCTGTGCGTGATGCAGGGCAAAGCTAAGTGACGCTAGCGTCTTGCCTCCGCCTGTGGGCACATTGAGGCGATAGACGCTAGGTTGTCGTCGGGCTGCTTGATAGCAGGAGGCGTGGATCTGCTTGCGCAGCTCATTGATCGCTCCAGTAGCGGTTGATTCTTTCTCTGCAAGTGCTTGCTCCAATCGAGTCGAGAGCACAGCTAAGGAATCGTATCGAGTCTCAGCGCGCTGCTGCGCCGAGGCAACGTCGGTGAATGCCTCAGTCGCGAGCCAGTCGGCATCAACGAGCGAGGAATGAAGCATGCGAACAAAAAGCCCCGCAGCAAAGATAGCCTCACCTCCTGTCGCGCCTTGGTGAAAAATGCTCAGATGGGCAGGAACAGAGAGCTGCTGATAGCCTTGGGGCATGGCAGACATGAGAGCCTCATCCAGCGTATACTCTCGCAGCTTGTTCATGAGAGCGACACCGTGGGGCAAGCCTCCATGATGGGCGTAGAACACGTAGGCGAGCAGATCACGCAAGGTGCTCCTTTGCTCATTCACCCATTTTGCGGCGGCAGTCTTATGATCTACACTAGGGGGATTTTTACCTGCATGCGAGGCTTTCATGTAAGACTGGAAGGCGCGCGAAGCCTTTCCCATATCATGAAAGAGCCCGAGGATGTGCCCTAGCTCGCCCCACTCCCCTTTCTTCTCATGAGAACTCAACTGCGAGCAGAATTGAGCGCATAGCGAGGCGACTCGCTCCGCATGCCCCTCTGTAGGGTGATAGAGCGGCTCCCAGTTGAGCTTTGAGTGCTCGGGGAGAGTGTGTGCATAGATATTGCTCATTTTTGTGTTTATTGATTTTTAATACTATAGAGAGATGAAGTAACCGCAACAGATCTCTCATGTGGTCTTAAAGTAGCAGAAAATCTCAGCACCGTCAAGCACCATATCTACAAATATAACAGCAGAATGATTTCTTATCACTCTTTTCTTCTGCTAAGAGGCATTGTCATTGACAAAACTCCGATTAGATATAAAAATAAAGGAGCTGTTGAGTACAACGCAACAAGTCACCCGCATAGGGTGTGAATTGAAACTGCTGTTATATTTTGTAAAGCATGTAGAGCCAAGGCAGAGATCACTTCTTCTCTGCCTTGGCTGACAAGCATCATAAGCTGATCGCGCCTCCCTCATAAATCATAAAACTAACCGATTCTCCTTCACCTGTCAATATTGTTATTGTGTAATACCGCAGCCAGAGTATATTCATTCTCAATGCCCATTCTCTGATATCATTGACTGAGAACGAGTATCTTTAGCTTATAGTCTTAAGGGGGTTGTTTTATTTCCAATCAGTACACAGCTCGCGCTCTCTTCTTTAGACCTCGATATACTGCTTTTCTAAACCCGCACTAGGGGATCTTGCAAAATTAGCAGCTTCGGATTCTGCTAGCAGTTTGGATGAGAATTTGTGGCGTTTGGGTGCACATAGCGAGCTATGTAACCTGGATTCCCGCGACTATGGCTATTAGTAACGAGTTGCGCTTGGCAAAGATCTGCTTTCAGTTTATTTTATACAGAGATAGCATTTGTTTATCAAATCTTTATGCGAATAGATTTGAAATTCCTAACTCTTCTAAGTGGCATCAATATTTGTTTGACATCTCGTTATAATGTAAATTCGAAACGAGACACTAAAAACAATCTATATTATTTATAATCCGATCCTTATATTGATTTATGGTTACAGATTGCGGGAATGCAGGATGTAAGCCCAAAAAGCCGCAAATTCTCGCCAAAATGCTGCAAAAGACGTGCTGTGGCGCTCATTTTCGAAATCTGCGATTTCTGAAAACTAATTTTGCAAGCTCCCCATTAGACTTTGACAAATCTAATGGGTACTTAAATTCTTGTCATTCTAAATAAGCAAATACAGAAAATCGCTTCACTAGGTAGCATTTGAGCGAATTTTCGTCTCAGTGGACACTCTAAGCCATTAATTCGTAAAAAATCCAGCTCTAAAATTATCTCAAAATCTTACCTCGTGAGAAGCCCCTTAATATCAAGAGATTTCTGCCTGCGCTTCTCCTTATTCTTATCTCTGCGCGCAGAGGGCAAAGTGGTTCTCTCTGCATGATAACTCAATCGTTAATATCATCAATCAGCTGACGCAATCGCGAGTAGTCGCCTAGATTGAATGTAAAGCGCAGGCGTGGCAGCTCAGCAATGGGGGACTCAGGGTCCGCTGAGCAGGCGTCGAGCTGGATGAGATCAGCAAGAGGCATGATATCGGTATACTCATGGCGCATGCGGTCCAGTTTCTCGTCGGAAATGGGCTGCTTGAGACGTATCGTCAGCGCTGCACCGTCAAAGTAATAGGAATGAAAACGGCTGTAGAAATGCTCGATATGTTCCAGCGCATCCTCGGCGCTCTTGGTGATATAGAGTAGATCCATGTCGTCACGTGAGATGAGTCCCGCCTCGAGGAGCTCTTTTTTCACAAAGCTCTCCCAGCGACTCCAGAAATACTCTCCCGCAGGATCGATGAGAATGACGGGAAAGATGGTCGACTTGCCCGTCTGCATCAGCGTGATGGTCTCATAGATCTCATCCATGGTGCCAAAGCCTCCAGGGAAAGCGACGAGAGCATCGGCTTGCTTCACTAGATGGAGCTTGCGGGTGAAGAAGTAGTAAAAGTCCATCATCTTGTCACTCCCTGCAATGGCGGGGTTCGCATGCTGCTCAAAGGGTAGCGTAATATTGAGCCCAAAGGACATATCTGGCAGTGCTCCTTCATTGCAAGCCTGCATGATGCCCGGGCCTCCGCCGGTGATGATCATGTAGCCCGCCTCGGAGGCACAGCGCGCGAAGTCGTGCGCGATCTGGTAGCTAGGCGTGTCCTTCTGAAGGCGAGCTGAGCCAAAGCAGGTGATTTTGCGTACTTGCTCGTAGGGGGCAAAGAGCTGCTCCGCCTGGAGCATCTCCTTGATCGCACAGCTCATCTGGCGCAGGTCATGCTCGTTGAGACGACTCTGCGCTGCCTGCATCACCGTCATGAGGAGCTGATGAATGATCTGGGCATGTGACTCATTGCCGTGGCGCAGGGCTAGCTCGTGTAGCGTGGCATCGAGTGCTCCATTGCCCGTACTGACAGGGATGTCTAGATGCTCGATTCGTTCGGCACGACTATTGAGATCGCGCACGGCAAGATGTTCAGGATTGCTCATAGTATCAGTATAGAATGAACATGCGTGCCTTGTCACGCTCAAAATAGATGCTTATCTAGAAATCTATGGCATGACCTCCTGCATGAGCAAATGTATCTACCTACTCAAGATTATGACCATCATCCAGTCAGCCCGTGTATGAACAAACGATGCACTAGCTATTTTTCACAGTGATTCATGGCTGCACGCCCGTCATTCGAACTCTGAGATCATTCATCAGTATTCGCATGACGGGGGCAGCGGGAGTCTCGCTTGCCTCGTGATCACACAATCTTCTTGCGCAGCAGACGCGCCGCATTGAGGATCACAAGTACCGAGCCCACATTGTGCAGCAGCGCTCCCACCGCAGGTCCGATGAGTCCGCCTACCGCGAGCAGCACAGCCATGATGTTGAGCATTAGTGAGAGGGTGATATTGAACTTGATACTCCCCAGCGCGGCCTGCGCCAGCTTCTTAAGGTAGCGTATCTTGGTCAAGTCCTCACCAAAGAGGGCAATGTCGGCCGAGTCAATCGCGATATCACTCCCCGCCTTGCCCATCGCTATGCCTACATCGGCGAGCTTCAGCGCTGCGGCGTCATTCACCCCATCGCCCACCATCGCCACCTTGTGCCCCTGCTGCTGGAGCTCTTGGATTTTTTGCAGCTTCTGCTCAGGCAGCAATTCACTATAGACCTCCTCGATACCAATGCTGCGCGCCATATACTGCGCGCTCACATGATGATCTCCCGTAAGCATGCTCACCGACATTCCCATCTGCCCCAGATCGGCAATCAACTGACGCGCTCCATCGCGTAGCCTGTCAGAGAGGGCGATGAGCGCGACAAGGCGACCATCGAGCGCGACGAATACCAGAGCCTTGCCCTCCGCGCGCCATTGCAGCGATCGCGCCGTCAGCTCCTCATCGAGCACCATGCCTGCCTGCTGCATGAGAGCGAGGCTGCCACAGAGTAGCTCATGGCACTGCTCACGTAGGCGCACCCCCTGCCCAGGTAGCATGGAGAAGTCCAGCTCATGCAATGATGGCTGCGCGAGGCCTGCCTCCCCATACTGCTCACTGTAATGACGTACGATAGCCTTGGCCAGTGGATGCTCCGAGAGACTCTCTGCGCGCAGTATCCATGCATCTAGCTGCTCTTGAGGCATAGTCGAGAGCTTGATCGTATCGCTCACGACGAGCTGCCCCTCAGTGAGTGTGCCTGTCTTGTCAAAGGCGATGGCATTCAGACCGCCCAGTGCCTCGAGCGCGGCTCCATTCTTGATGAGCACTCCATTCTTGCTCGCCTGCCCAATCGCCGCCATGATAGAGACAGGTGTTGCAAGCACCAAGGCGCAGGGGCAGAAGACCACCAGCACCGTGACCGCATTGATCAGCTGTCCTGTGAAAAGGTAGGTGAGCACCGCAATAACGAGGGCGACAGGCACGAGGATGGATGCCCATTTGTCCGCCTGTCGCTGGATGGGGCTCTTGTTCTTGCCCGCCTCGTGGATGAGGCGCACCATCTTGTTGAGCGAGGAGTCCTCACTGCGGCGCGTGCAGCGCACCTGCAGCACGCCGTGGAGATTCGTCGTGCCGCAGAGCACCTCATCTCCCACATTCTTGTCTAGAGGGAGTGACTCGCCCGTGAGGATGGCTTGATTGACACTACTCGCCCCCGACTCGATACACCCATCCACAGCGATGCTCTCACCGGGCAGGATGCGGATCTCATCACCTACTCGCAGCTCGTGCGCCTCCACCGTACGCTCCTGATGCGTCTGGGGATCAATGAGGCGCGCATGAGTGGGGACGAGCTGGAGCAGGGCTTGAATCTCAGACTTGCTGCGGGCGATAGCGCGCTCCTCCAGATACTCGCCCAATGCCATAATAAAGGCGACCTCAGCTGCGGCAAAGTATTCACCGATGTAGAGAGCCGCTAGCATCCCTGTCGTGATGAGTAGAGCCGCAGATATACGCTTTTCTTTGTAGAGCGCGATCCACGCTGAGTAGGCGATAGGAATGCCCGAGATGAGCAGCGCGATGAGCGCAAAAGCAAGCTCACCCATGGGTAGCTCTCCGTAGTAGGACAGCAGGCTACACAGCACCGCGACACCAGAGATGATGATGGCTGGCAGACTGGAGAGCCGCTCGAGCCAGGAGAGAGTGGAGCTAGACCTGCAGCAGCAGTTGGGCTTTGATTCTTCACTCATGATGATTTATCCTTTGCTGATACGGGAGAAGATTTCAATAATACCGCCCAGCTCCTTGAGAGCTTGCTGGGCATCGCCGCGCTCAATGGCGTCATGGACGCAGTGGGCGAGGTGGCCTTCGAGTAGCTCCTGTCCCGCGCGGTGGAGGGCGGATTTTGCCGCGCTGATTTGGATGAGCATCTCGTTGCAGGGTTTCTGTTCGGCGATCATACGCTTGATCCCGCGTATCTGTCCCTCAATACGATTGAGCCGTTTGAGCATTCTGTCTTCATCAAAGCAATCCATGAATATACTATATACCCCTATAGGGTATACAGTCAAGATGATTTTATTTCATATTTATAACAAAAAGATTACAGACAACGGACACCATCAACCCTACACGCCCTTTCCTGTCCAGAGCAATGATAGACTATTAAGCATAGTAGCAAAAATATTCAAAGTAAAATCTTCCAGATACCAAGCCCTACC
>CAYJLP010000096.1:0-9589 GCA_964371115.1 uncultured Akkermansia sp.
TCGCTTAACGAGATGCGGATAATCTTCATGCCTTATGCTAGCAAAATAGGAGTATTTTGCAATGTTTATTTTTGATACTAAGCTTAGTAGGAGGCGACACCCTGTGCTCGCAGGAGAGGTCGGGCGTGTTCGTAGAGTTGGGAAAAGATACCTTGACTGCGGTGGGTGGGGATGACTCCCGCGACGATGGTGAAGGCGCCGTGCGCTCCACGGTAGTAGCCTACAGCATGAACGAGCAACCCCACGAGCTGCTCTCCATCAATGGCCGCGTAGGAGAGCTCGATAGCTGCTCCGCGCTCGTGTAGGAAGGTCTCCAGCTGCTCGGAGCTGAGTGAGACGGTGATGGCGTAGTCGGAGAAGGCGAGATTGAGGCAGGTGGCGATTTGCTCAGAGCTGCATGTGCTCAGGGGGATGCAGTGGGGCATGGGGGTGAGTTCTAAAGAGGGGAGAATTACTTTTTCAATTTTCAAGTAATATGACATGCTCCCCAGCCCATGGTGCTGAGCTGGGGAGCAGTTGTTGCGGCTTAGTTAGCTCTGTGCTAGCTTAGAGATTGAGGTCTCGGATGATGGTCTGCTGCTGTCCGTTCTCGGTGATGAAGCAGAGGCGCACCTTGCGCTCTTTCTTGGATTGTCCGGCGAGCTCGCTGACGGGGATGCTCAGGGAGAAGGGGGCGGTGTAGCTCTTGTCCGCTGTCTCTTTGTCCGTCAGGCGCTGGGTGAATACGTGGGCCTCGTAGTCGCGGTTCACGCCGAGGGGGAGCTCTTCGATGTAGACGTTGAGCGCGGAGAGGGGGAGCTTGCTGGTGGCACTGCCCTTTACCTTGATGATGCCGTTCTCGACCTTGATGCTCACGCCGTCGAGTTTGATCTGGGGATTGCCGACGTAGTAGGGCGTTTTGTTGTCCTTGGCGAAGACTTCGCAGCGATCGAGCAGCGCGCAGCTGCCCTTGGTGATGAAGGTGGGCTTCATGCCAAAGGTGTAGTTGCCAGCTCCCATGAGGGCGGTGCCGAGTTTTTTCTCTGAGCCGATGGCCATGTTGTGGGGGAGGTTGAGGCCGTGTCCGAGCTCGTGGGCGAAGCCGCCGAACCATTTGGTCAGGAGGTGCCCTTTGGGGGTGTTCTTCCCGAGGTGCTTGATGTCAAAGTGGGCGTAGTCGAGCGCGCAGGCTACCTTGCCCAGTCCGTAGAAGGGGACGCCACCAGGGGTCATGTCGGTGTTCTTCTCATCGTACCAGGTGGGGAAGATAATGAGGGTATGGGCGCTCTTGCGGATTTTTTGCTCGTTGAGGTACTTGTTGACCTCGACGGTGGCGCGCCAGCCGCCGCCTGCTTCATAGGGGTAGGCGGTGTCGGGCTTGGGGGCGCGGTAGAGGATGATGTTGACACGCTCGGGGGTCTTCATATCGAGGCCAAAGCTGCGGTAGCCGTAGCCGTTGCGCTCCATCTCGCGGGCGTAGAACTGCTGGGTGTGGAGGAGTAGCTCGGAGAGGCGCTTCTCGTAGCCTGCGATGGGTTCGCGGTTGTTGCCGAGGAAGTAGACGACGTTGAGCTGGTGGGCGGATTGAGGCTGGGCTTTTGCGCTGGTGGCAGTGGGGGCGACGGGCTCGGCGGTGAGGAGAGGGGTGAGGAGACCGAGACCTGTGATGGCGAGTGAAACGAGGGGGAGGCGTATCATAGGTGGGTACTCTAGCATAAATGCTGGCTGATGGCAAGGAGGCGTTCTGGTGGGGAGGCGTTGTATTAATAAAGATGCGAAGCATCTTGGATTCTTAAGGTCAAGACCTTAAGCGATCTCTGGCGATCGTTCGCCAGTGGGGTCGAGGGGCTAGCCCCTCGCAGGGTGAAGGGACAGCGTCCCTTCGGGCGCACCGCAGGTGTGCGCCCACGGCAGCAAGGAGGCGATAGCCTCCGTCGGGCGTCAGTTGGCGGCGTTGCCCCCATGCTGTGTTTGCCGCGCGGGCGTGTGCTTAGCTATCTGGAACTGACGCCCTGCGGAGCCGTTGGCTCCGCGTTGCTTGCGGGGCTTCGCCCCACACCCCAGGAGGGCTCTGCCCTCCACCCGCTGGGCTCTGCCCAGACCCGCCGGCGAACGATCGCCGGAGATCGCTTAAGGTCTATCCTCAGAGTTTTCGCTGCGCGAAAACCGTCCAAGAAGTGTCTTGGACTCTCTTCGTCTCATGTTGACATGCAACATGCCTTAAGAATCCAAGATGCTTCGCATCTCTTTTTGATGTCACCGTTGTGAATCGTAGCTACCCATGATATCGCGTCTTGCTTTTGCCCCTGATTTCGATTAGAATGCAGCCAGCTATGATCTCTACAGAATTCCCCTACGGTTCGGATTTCCCCATTGTTTGCATTGATACGCCACTCTGCCGCGCGCGCGTCTCCCTCTACGGTGCGCATGTGCTCAGCTGGGAGCCTCGCGGTCAACGCGATGTGTTCTTCCTCAGCCCCAAGGTGGATTTCTCAATTGGTAAGGCTCTGCGTGGTGGCGTGCCCCTCTGCTGGCCTTGGTTCGGAAAACATCCCGAGGACGCGAGCAAGCCCAGCCACGGTGTCGCCCGTACTTCTCTCTGGCAGCTGTCGAGCTCCGAGATAGGCGAGGATGGTGTCGCACGCCTCGTGCTCGCTCTGCCTCCCACCGACGAGATGACCCCCAGCGGGGCGGTGATTCTCGAGTTCGGCGAGGAGCTGCTCATGACGCTGGTGACACTAGATGTGCCTCATCAGATGGCTTTCTCTGCCGCACAGCATAGCTACTACGCCGTGAGTGATTACGAACAAGTGGCGATCACAGGTCTGGAGGAGTGCGCGTTCCAAGAGTTCGCCGCTGAGCCTGTCGAGCATCTGGAAGACCCCCTTATGCCTGCGGGCAATATTGATCGTATCTACCACCCTGTGGACAAGCAGGCCGAGATCTGCATCCACGATCCCGCATGGGGGCGCACGATTCGCATTCTCCGCGATGGCTCGGAGTCGAGTATTGTGTGGAATCCCGGTGAGCAGCTCGCCGCTGGTATGGGCGATCTGGGGGCTGAGCATTACCGTGGCTTCATCGCGGTCGAGTCCTCCGTCGTGCCCGCCGAGAATGTCGCGCTGCGCTACGGTGAGACGCACCGCCTGACGACACGTGTGCAGGTGGTCTCCATTGACTAATTTTCTTTCCTCTAACAACCCTTTTTATAGATAAACATCATGCGACCTTTGCTTTCCCTGACCTCATCGCTCGGTATCACCGAGTGGATCGTTTGCTCTTCGCAAACCCGCGATGCCGATGCGGCTCGCCAGCTCCAGCAGGTAGAGAAGCTGCGCGCTTGGGCTATTCCTTCGCCCGCATGGGCGAGTTCCTTTGCGCTGGGTCGCCTGCGGATGGGGGCTTCTGTAGCGATGCTCACAGAGGCACCCCAGCTCGTCGATCTGCTGCCATTGCTGCGCGAGCTCTCGTGTCAGAAGCGCGCGCTGCTGCTCTTTGTGGTTGGCGAGCAGGTGGACAGCTGTTCGCTGGACGATGTCCCTTGTCGCGTGCTGCCGTTAGCTGAGCTTGATGAGAGCTCGCTGGTAGAGCCCCTGCAGCAGGGTGAGCCTGTGGTGAGCTTTGTGAGTGAGGCTCAATTCTCCGAGATGCTGGAGGCAGGATTCCCCAACAAGATACGCCCAGCGGCACCTCTGCCCGCCGCTCCCTTCCGCGGCTCACTCGTGGAGCTATCAACTCTGCTGCGCTTCCGGTATCATGAGGGAATCGTCTTGGCTCTCGGTCGTCTCGATCCTAGTGAGATCCAGCCTGTGCTGTGGTTTGCCGAGACGCTGCGTGTGCCTACGGTGATTGACGCGTGCAGTGGCCTGCGTGAGGAGCTGGATGATATACGACTCTCGCATCCCTCCCTCCTGCTGGAGCAGAAGCTGCCCTATCATCTGGTGCGCATTGGTGATTTCTCGGGTGATACGCCTGTGCAGCGCGAGCTCTGGGCGCGCGTGGCAGCTCATGGGCAGGGGGTGATTTTTGATATCTCGCGTGCAGCCGCTAGGCCTCTGAATGGGGAATCGCATCAGGTCGTCGGCGAGCTGGAGCAGGTGATGAAGGCACTGGGTGATGTGCGTCAGATCGGTGACGTGCTGACGATTCTCCCCTTGTCCCGTCAGCGTGAGGCGCAGCTGGAGGAGCTGGTGCATAGCCGTCCTGAGGGCAATGAATCGCTGATTTTCAACCTTTCGCAGTACGCGACCATAGCTCAGAGCGTCACGCTGGGTGATGCGGACTGCCTCGCGGCGTGGAATGAGCATGCGCAGCATCATGTCCCGTTGCATGCGGTGCATGACACGACGCAGTCAGAGGGATTTGCGCCGTTGGCGGAGTACCTCGCGCTCTCTTTGGATGATGCGTATTCGTTTTACTGGGCGCGTGAGTCGCTTGCTGGTACGGAGCTGGAGGCATTGCTGCCGCAGCTGACGGAGGCGCATCGCGTGATCTGTGTGGAGAGTGAATCTGACTCGCTTGAGGCAAAGCAGGTGAGCTCGGTAGATGATCTCGATGAGCTGAACGATTTTGCAGAGGGCGCGGCAGGGATGCTGGCACTACGCTTGCCGTGCTAATACGGTGGTACAGAGTCCACATGCAAGAGATGCGAAGCATCTTGGGTTAAGGTCTAGACCTTAAGCGATCGTCTGCGAATCGCATCCCAGCGGATATGGGCGTCAGTGCAGCTAATAAGCACACTCCCCGCGTGGCAAATCCAGCAAGGTAGCCACAGCTTATACACTGACGTCCCCATTCTCCTGCGCACAAAGCGCGCCTTTTGTCTAGCGTCGCAAACGCGAAGCGTCGCCACCGATGTATCCTATTAGAGTTACGCAGAGGGCGACTATAAAAAATCAGTTTCTATCCAAGTCACCATCCCCGCTCCCCCTACACCAGATCCCGCAGTAACTCATCACGCCCTGCGGGTAGGTGCTCAAAATGATGCAGCAGTGCATGATGCGCCGAGCGCCCTTTCAAATAAAGCCCATGCAGCCCCGCGAGCCGTTTCTCAAAATGCAGCAAGATCGCCGTACTCGCCACCTGCTCATGCAAGTAATCAAGTCCTCCCGAAATAAGCTGATGCCAGCTACTCTCCTGCTCATGTGCCTCGACGGTCGCCTCAAAGAGTCGCGTCATGTAGCTCGCCAGCCGTAGCTTGAGCAGATTTTTGCGCAGGTCCAAGCGCGGGCGCAGCAGCTGGACGGACTTGAGCGTGTGAAGATCACCCTTCTGAGAGACGCTGCCTAGGATGTCGCATTCATAAAAGAGATCAATACGTCCAAAAAAATCACTCCCTGCCTTGCGCGCTTGGCGCGCCGCAAGGCGTATGAGTCCATGCTCACGGCTGCTGAGCACGACGATGAGTCCGTGCTCGCCGAGGGGGTAGAGCCGTAGCACTGTCGCCTCACCGTGTAGCGTGTTGGACAAATAGCGTTCTTACTTGGGGTTGCGGATGTATTTCTCAATGACCTCCGAGAGCATCATGCCTTTGTGGTACGCCCGTAGCAGGGGGTAGCCTACAAAAATGCGATCGGCTGAGTCGAGCTCGCCTTTTGCCCTCGCGCGATCTCCTGCAACGACGTAGAGCGTGCCTTGGGAGAAGTAATAGAGCGGTGTCTCATCCATGGGGCGCGTGTGCGCGACGAGCTTGCGCGCCTCCTCCTGCTTGTCCATCATGATCAGGCAGAGGAACTGGCGATAGAGCATGATGTTGTAGAGATCCTTTTGCCTCTCGGGGTGCAGGGTCTTGAGGATGCTCGCGAGCATGTCATAGCCTTTTTGGAACTCGCCTGTGGCAAGGTAGATGGAGGAGAGGTTGAGCAGGACGACGGAGTCCTTGGGATCGTATTCTTGGGCTCTCAGGCAGAGGGCTTCGGCCTCCTTGTATTGTTCCTGTTCGATGAGCGATCCCGCTTTGAGGTTCCAGATGTTGGGGTTTTTGTCAAAGATGAGCTCGCAGCTGTTGAGGTAGCCGAGGCATTCGAGCCATTTGGATTCTTTGTAAGCTTCCTTGGCGTAGGTGAAATTGCGGATGTATTTCTCTCGCTGATCTTTGGGGATATTGGAGAGCTCTACGACCCATGCGGGGAGGTCTTTGACGTTGTCGAGTTGCTTCGTGTCTTGGGCGCGAAGCGCGGAGCCGCTCAGGAGAGCTGCGAGTAGGAGTGCGCTAGTCCATCTGTTCATATGATTTTATCTTCCGTCAAGTTTGTCGAGTATTGTTTGATAAATATGAGACACGGTGAGTCCATATTTGTTGCGCAGAATTTCCAGTGTTCCGTGTTCTACATATTGGTCAGGCCAGCCAGCGATGTGCAGCGGGGTGCTAATCTGGTGCTGAGCGAGGAGCTCCGCGATGGCTGAGCCGACGCCTCCGAGTTGGCTGTGATCCTCGATCGTGACGAGGAGGCGACATTGGCGCGCCATCTTGAGGATACATTCCTCATCGAGGGGCTTGATGAAGCGGATGTTGACATGAGCGACGCTGTGACCGTGCTGCGCCTCTAGCTGCTGCTTGACGCCGCGGGCGAGTGAGTTCATATTGCCTAGCGCGAGCAGGCAGATGTCTGTGCCCTCTGCGATGATCTCAGCTTTGCCGATGGGGAGGGGCTGGGGCTGCTCGGGTAGCGTGAGTCCCTCGCCCTCGCCTCGGGGGTAGCGGATGGAGCTGGGCTTGTCCTCTATCTCGTTCATCGTGGCGAGCATGTGGCAGAGCTCGACTTCGTCCTTGGGCTGCATCATGATGAGGTTCGGGATGGCGCGTAGCATGGCGATGTCGTAGAGACCGTGGTGCGTGGGACCATCGTCGGGTGAGAGACCTGCTCTGTCCATGCAGAAGCGTACGGGGAGATTTTGCAGAGCTGCGTCGTGCTGGATCATGTCGACGCAGCGTTGCATGAAGGTGGAGTAGATGGCGAGGTAGGGCTTGTAGCCTTCTGTAGCCATGCCGCAGGCGAAGATGGCTGCATGCTCCTCGGCGATACCGACGTCGTAGAATCTCTTTGGAAAGCGCTCGCGGAAGAGGCTGAGCTTGGTCCCGCTGGGCATGGCTGCCGTGATGGCGACGACGTTGGGGTCTTGTGCTGCGAGGCTGGTGACGCTCTGCGCAAAGGCTTCAGAGTAGGTGAGACCGGTGCTCTCGGTGGTGCCGTCTTCGATGTTGTAGCCGCCGATGCCGTGGAACTTTGTGGGGTTCTGCGAGGCGGGTTCATAGCCGCGTCCCTTTTCGGTGATGACGTGGATGATGGCGGGTTTCTCGAGTTTTTGGGCGATGCGAAGCACGCGTTCGAGGCGCGTGATGTCATGACCATCAATGGGACCAAAGTAGGTGAAGCCTAGCTGCTCAAAGAAGCTCAGCGGGGAAAAGAGCGAGCGCGCCGCGCTCACGAGCTTGTCTGCCTGATCGCGCGCCTCCGTGCCTGCGAGTTTTGCGATGAAGTCGCGCGAGCGCTGGCGCAGCCAGTTGTAGGCTTCTGTCTCTTGGAGGGAGGCGAAGTACTTGGCTAGCGAGCCGACGTTTTTATCAATGCTCCATTCGTTATCATTGAGGATGAGGATAAAACGCTTTGTAGTCGTTGCGACGTTGTTGAGTGCTTCCAGTGTGGGGCCACAGGCGAAAGCCCCATCGCCGACGACGGAGATGACATGGGCGTCTCCCCCCTTGAGGTCACGTGCGGCAGCGATACCGAGCGCGGCTGAGAGGGCGGTGCCTGCGTGCCCAGCTCCAAAGGCGTCGTGCTCGGATTCGGAGCGCTTCATAAAGCCTGAGAGCCCTTGGTGCTGACGGATGGTGTGGAGACGTGAGGCGCGTCCCGTGAGCATCTTGTGCACATAGGATTGATGCGAGACGTCAAAGAGAAACTTGTCCTTGGGCGTGTCAAAGACGCGGTGCAGCGCGATGCAGAGCTCAACGACGCCGAGGTTGGGCGCGAGGTGTCCTCCTGTCAGGGAGAGTGAGTCGATGAGGCTGCGGCGGATTTCTTCTGCGAGCTGGCAGAGTTGTTCTGGAGAGAGGGGCTTGAGGTCGGCGGGCGATTCGATGCTCGCGAGTAGTGACGCTGCCTTTGAGGACTCAGAGGAGGGTGAAGTCATGTTCTTGTGGTGACGTGGGATCGGGATGGGAAGAGCTGGGGGCAGGGGCTTCAAGTTGCTTGATGCGCAGTTCTGCGCGCTCAAGGATGGCGGCGCAATCGCGACTGATGGCACTGCCTTCCTCGGCGAGCCGGATCATGTCCTCGAGGCTCGTGTCAGGGTCATCCATCAGGGCGATGATCTCCTCAAGTCGCTGGGTGGCTGCGCTGAAGCTCGTTACACCTATGGCTGTTGTGCGAGCAGGTGTGCTGGGTGATGTGGGTGCATTCATGCCTAGTTGCGTGGGATTTCCTTCTTCGCGTAGTACATCATGTGCGTACCGAGTAGCGGATAGCGATGCCAGTAGTCACCACGTGACGAGATGAGACCTCCGATGCTGTCGGATTCGTTCGTGCCAGCAAAGACGTCGGCGTACCAGATGTTTTGACGAGGGGAGCGCAGGCAGAGCAGACCCTCGACGACGACGGGGAAGAAGTCGCCGCTCTTCTCCTCTACGGCTTGGAGTCCTCCGTGGTCCTTATCCGCGCCTTTGACTGTGACGTTGGACTGAGGGGTCACGAGGAAGCCTTGGATGTCGTAGCCTGAGCGCTCGAGGATGGGCATGATGTCGCTGCGCAGATCTTTCACCTTGAAGGGAGTCCACATGCTCTTGCGATTGGCGTACCAAGCGACAGCCCAAGGCTGGTCTGAGACGACGATGTCTTTTTCATTGGTGATCTCGGCGAATCGTGTATTCAGAGCTGCGGGATAGTAGGGAGGGAAATGTGGACGACCACCCAGCCAGATGCCACGATAGAGCTCCCCTGGTAGCTTGGCGAGGAAGGGGCCCGCTGACAACAGCAGCAGGAGAAAGACTGTTGCGTTGCGCGCGAGATCAAAACTCTGCAGGAGCTGGAGACGTGCAAGGCTCATAAAGACGAGCGAAAGTCCATAGGCGATGAAGAGGGGGGCGAGCAGCACATAGAGCTGTGAGGCAGAGATGTCCTCACTCGAGCCGAAGAGGGTCATGCCGATGCTGGTGAAGAACCAGACGAAAAAGACAAGCCACTTGAGCAGGTTGGTGCTTTCCTTCTTGTAGCGCGTAAAGAGGCTCAGGAAGAAGAGGGGCACGACGATGATGGCTCCCATCATGGTGTAGACATTGTTGAGCTGGGCAAAGGTCTTGCCCATGAGACTGAGCCAGAAGCTGGAGCTATTCAGCGGCAAGTTGCCCACATTGGAGAGTCGCATGACCATCTCTGAGCCACCTGCGTCGAAGTTGTAGAACTCATAGTAGAGATTGCCGAGCAAGGAGCCTGTGGCACTGGCATTCATGAGAATAGGCAGGGCGAGCATGACGAGCATGATGAGGATGCCAGGGACGGCGTAGATGCCATGTGGGCGGAAGAAGACAGCGGCAAAGAGGATAGACCCGAGTGCGGCCCAGATGCCCATCCATGAGGTCAGGCAGAGTAGACTCAGTGCGACAAAGGCGAGG
>CAYJLP010000097.1:0-9555 GCA_964371115.1 uncultured Akkermansia sp.
GGGGGGGGGGGCGCCCGCCCCGGCGGGGCGTGGGGTCTGCCCCACAAGCAGTGCTGGATCGACGAGCCAGCTGGGCGGCAGTTCAGCTATATCAGAACACGCCCGCGCTGCAAACCCTGCATGGAATCAACGCTGCAAACTGGCACCTCCGTCCACCCGCGCGCGAAGCGCGCCTCTATTTCAGCGCGGCAAACGCGGAGCGTCAGGACAGAGATCAAGTACTAATTGGCGAAAGGCAGCTGCTTCTGGATGGTTTCGAGGCGGCGCAGCAGCATGGCGATGGCGATGCGGTGGGCGTTGATCTGACCGCGATTCTTATCCTGCTGGATGAAGAGGTGCTGGACGGCGTCGAGGTAGACGAGCCACTTCTTGTTCACCTCTTGCTGGGCTTTGAGAATCTCAAGGTAGTTGGGGTGCTCTTTGTACTTGAGCTTGACCCAGTCGGTGACCATCTGATCGGCGAATGTCAGCTGCGTGAGCAGAAATTGCTGCTGGGCGGCGAGCAGGTAGCTCTCGCTGAAGGGAGCAGCGGCATCTTCGGCGGCTTTTTGCGCCTTGCTGTCTTCGGGATCATCGCTGAGTGCGGCGAGCGCCTGTCGCTGCTCCGCCATGAGGGCATTCATCTGGCTGAGCAGCGGGTTGCTGTAGTCAGCGGCGGCCTTGGGGAGCTCCGTGACCATGGCGGGCTTGTAGATGAAGTCGTGGTAGCGGGTGCGGATGAGGTGGCTCTTGAGCTTCGCGATGTTTTTTTCCAATGTTTTGCCCTTGAGGATGTCGCCTGCGATCAGCGGCATGCCTGTGGCCTGAGTCGCGAGCTCGAGCTCGGCGCGGTAGTAGCTGATCCACACGCGCTGGGTGAGCTTCAGACGGTCGATGAATTCGGTGTTGTCTGCGGTGGTGAAGGCCGAGATTTCTTTGTCGATGAAGCTCTTGAGCGATTTTTCAGTCGAGGGGATCTTGGACTGCGCGCTCAGCGGCGTGAGCAGCGCGCAGCAGGAAAGGCAGCAAAGAAGGAGCGCAATTTTCATTGCCCATCATATTAAGCTATAGAGCAGTCGATGAAAAGGAAAAAATCGCCCAGCAGCCCTATAATAGGCGGTGCCCCTCACACACTAGTGAGGACAATGCGTCACACAAAAGAGCACCTCTCGGCGGAGAGGTGCTCTTGATGTAGGAAGAGAGGATGAGTAATCCTAACTGTAGCTTGTCATCGCTCTTATTTGCGGCGGCGACGGCGTGCGAGCATACCTGCAAGGGCAAGGAGGCTCATTGTTGCCGTGCTGGGCTCTGGGATGTAGAAGATGGCGGAACCAGTATTAGATTCAGCTACACCGAGCGCACTGTTACTATAGAGCACATTGCTACCATTCATTACCGTGATATTGACGTCTCCATAGTAGCCCGCGTAGTCTTCGTATTTCAGACCTGCAATCTCAAAGCCGATGGGCTTGCCAGCCTCATTAGAGGTGGTAAAGGGGCTTAGCAAGTCGTCTGTAAGGCTGCCTGCCAGATCCACGACGAGTGTGAGACTGCCGCTGAGCTGCTCTGTTGTGACGTTGATACCAGTGAGGGTGTAGATGGGGGTGATTGCTGAGCTTGTAGCTTCTGTCGTGTCTGCCGTGGCGCTTGATAGAGCGATATTGCCCTTACTAGCTGAGTAATTGAGGATCGCGTCTCTGAGCGAGAGGCTTGCACCTGTGGCTAGATCGATCGTGCTGCTCGAATCAAGCGAGACATTCTGAAGGCTCAGGGATGCATTAGCTTCCAGAGACAGTGCACTGTTTACAAAGCTGATATTGGTGAGGCTAGCTGCTTGACCATTGGCGACGTTCAAGTTGAGGTTCGTGAGGACCTTGTCCTCTAGATCGTTCACGTTGCGCGTGGATCCTGGTGTGAGGACCTTTGAGCTGATGCTGCCGCCTGTGTTGTCCTTGGCCGTGATGGTCAGTTTGTCACCGAGAACGAGCTCGGAGGATGCCGCATTCAGCGTCACTGTGCCTGTGCCCAGCTGCGCGGCCGTAGTAGCCTTGACCTTCGTGTCGGCGTTGATCACGGTACCGCCTGCGTAGTTGTTCGTCCCTTTGAGTTCAAAGGTCTGACCAGCTGTGCCAGCGATATTCAGACCAGCCGCACCGGTGATGTTGCCTTCGAGGCTCACGGTTGCGCCAGATTGCTCTGCGCTGAGGTTGACCTTCCCAGCACCATTGAGAACGAGATTGTTCTGGATAGTTGTAGCCGCTGCTGTTGCGACGATGTTCGAGTTTGTGCCGAAATTGGCATTGATGGTGGCAGTGGAAGCTGTGGTTTGGTTGCCCAGCTTGAGTGTCGCGCCGCTGTTGACATTGAGGGTGAGTGTACCACCGCCTGAGCTCGTGGCAAGGCCGTTTCCGAGAGCAAGTGTGGCTCCGTTGTTGACCGTGAGGGTTGCTGAGCTTGCGCTGCCTTCGAGGCGGAGGTCTGATGTGCTTACTGTGTTGCCAGCAACGGTCAGCGTGCGGCCACCGTTCAAACTCAGAGAGGCCAGATTGACCGCTGTTGATGTATTAAGTGTAGCATCGCTGCTGCCAAGCTGAATATGGCCTACAAACTCGCTGAAATCACCAGTGAATGTAAAGGGATTGCCCGTGTCGACCGTTCTGAGTATGCTCGTGGCGCTGCCTTTTACCTTCGCTCCAATGATGGGTGTCCCTGAGTCAGTGGCAAAGTAACCTGTCGAGTTATCCGCTATCTCTATCGTGATATTCGAGGTCATGGTGCCACCATTGTAATAGAGACCGGCATTCTCAAGTAGGAGGGTATGAGCTCCACCAAAACCAGTATAAGCAGCGTTCACAAAGCCTTGTGTGACATGGAGAGTACCGTTGAAAGCACCGCTGAGACTCAGCATGACATCTTGTTGTCCGGGGGTATCCGATACAGTGCCGTCGAGCTTGACCTGGATAGTGGAGTCTGTCCCGCCTTTGATATTTGATAGTGCCGTACTAAGGCCAGTTGCATTCTCAATGATGACACTATTGATGCTGTAGGTTACGCCTTCGCCCAGCATGATTTCTGCAAGAGCGGAGTGTGAATTATACGCTGCTGCCGTGTAGGTGCCCGATGTAATAGCGAGCTTGCCCGTGTAGGCTGACAGATCGAGATTGCCAGTATTGAGTACATCTCCTGTGGTGCTCAGTGTGCCGCTCGCTACGCCTGTGATGGCGGTCGAGGCGGCGAAGACATCGGAATCCACGGTCAAGGTGGCACCAGCACCCAGATTGATACCCGTATCTAGGGTGAGTTTGTTGGCTCCTGATTCCTTGAGCGTGACGTTAGCATCTATCCCGAGCGTGATGTTGGCAACGCTGATGTTTTCTTCTAGGGTGACATCGGTGGTAGTGGCGAAGAGCACTTCGCTGTCAGCTGTGAAGCTAGCGTCGTTGCTGTCCGTCGATGCCGCAGTCCAGTTCAAGATGGGGGCGTTTATGGACCATTGACCTGTTTTTTCGGCGATGGTCAATGTGCCATTACTATGAAAGTCGAACGTGTGCGTTGTCGTATCGTAGCCAGTGAGTCCTGTGATATTGCCAAAAGAAAGGCTTTCGAATGATGCTGATTCATTGCCTGTGAATAGGATGTAATCACCTACACCCGTGACTATGCCAGCGAGATCGAGTGTGACGCCACTTCCAAAGATGAGCGTGCCGCTATTGGTTATGCCTGAGACGATATCGAAGTCGACCGTCCCATTCAGCGTGAGCGTGCTTCCTTCATTGACGGTGACAGCCCCACCTACGGTGAGGCTCTGCGCCGCTCCGAGAGTGACATTGTCATTCACCGTCAGACTTCCAGAAGAATTGATGACAATGCTATCAAAGGTGGAGACGCCGATCTTGTTGCTCGTGATCGCTCCGCCAATGTTGAGGGTCTTTGTCCCATCGACTGTTGCACCTGCGGTGCCATAGATCTTATTATTTTCTCCGATGATGCCGCCGTTGTAGTTGATCACAACATCGCCTACATGCGATTTGATACCTGCTACACCTGCGCCATAGACATTCTTGTAGGTGCCGCTATTGAGTGTGATACTAATATCGCCATCAATGGAGCCTCGATGACTACTAGCAGTTTGAGGTATCAAGCCACCATAGATATCTCCTGCAAAGCTGGGACCTGCAGATGATCCTATCGTACCAAAGCTATATGTGATGTCACCATTGTAATTAATTGATTTTCCACCTAATGTGACGCTTGCATTTCTGCTATCGTCATCGAGACCTACAGTTCCACTCAAGATGGTTAGACTAGTGTTGCCAAAGTATTCGGTGGTGGTTCCACCTGAAGCATTAACATCTCCAGTTAAGGCAATGAAGCTCACAGATCCTGTTGTATTGATAGAAATATCGGTGTGAGCATAAACTTTAAATGCTTGAGTTCCCGACCAATTATTGAGTCCGAAGGCACCTCCACCAAAGCTGACATTCGTATCGCCTGTCACATCGATGCTGAGGTTGACATTAGCAGCGCTGGTACCTATGTAGCCGAGATTATTACCACCCGTACTTGGATCTCTATTCATTATGTAGAGATTATAAGTGCCACCAGTCAGAGATACACTCATATCTCCAGCAATATTCGTCGATGTAGGGGATTCTGCTGCAGTGTTCTGGAAGTAAATCGTTGTGTCGCTTGAGCTGAGCGTTTCTTCTGCTCCGCCTTCAGGTGTGTACGTGTAGCTACCCGATCCGTCAAAGACATAATCACCTGCTACACCAGCGAGGTCGAGAGCGTGAACCTGAGAAGCTATCCCCCCGACGAGGAGAGCACCGAGCGCCGGCAACGTAACTGCAATAGCACGGCAGGATAAGAGAGCCCTGCGAAGTGCGTGATTGATTTTAAGTTTCATATTGAATATATTTTGGATTGTTGTGTGACGAGAATTTGTTTAGTTTCTTTTGTTTGTAAAGAGCTTGGTGTCTGTTTTGGTTCTGCTGGATTTGTGCCCTGTATAAATTATGATGTGAGCTGATAAATGAAAGCGACTTAACTATAACATTTATCTAATCATCTGTCAATTATAAATTTTTGTTATGCGTTGTATGTGATGTATAATACGTGTCTTTGGGGGCTCGTGAGCGGGGCAGCTATGGTCTATTTCTGCGGCAGGTAGGGAATGGGGTGGACGCAGGAAGACCCGTAGGCATTGGAGCCATAGTGAGAAGCCTTGCTCAGCAGGATGAGCATGTAGATGCTGTAGATGACATTGACCAAGAGAAGACCGCCTGTCAGGTAGGGGATCTCAGCGAAGGTGGGCAGGGAGAGTGAGACTCCGAGTGGTACCTGAAGGGCGATGGCGATGAGTAGGGGTGCCATGCTGCGGTTGATGTCATGGAGACGACGCACAATCACGGCAAAAGTGGGGACGAGGAAGACGAGGAGGAATCCCCAGACGAGGATATGGGTGGGCGTACTCCACGCGATCTCTGTCTTGCTCGGGATCAGAGTGATGCTCATTGTCTGCGGGTCTAGCTCCGTGCGCGATGAGGTCGTGGAGATAGAGAGGCTTTTGACTGCGAGGTATTGAGCGATCACGCCAAAGATGATGTAATAGAGGGTATAGCCCCAGAACTCGCGCTGCGTGGCGCGTCCGCGCAGTGAGTAGTATTTCTTGAAGGCAAAGCAGAACTGCTTCCACAGTGTGGCTTCCTTGGGAGCGGTGCTGTAGCCGTGCCCACAGTAGAGGCAGTCGGTGGGGAAGGTGTCGGTGTTCTTGTAGCTCATAGATTTGCTACAAGAGGGGCAGCTGTATTCTATTTCTTTTTCAATCATCCCGCCTCTATAGCACACGAGGGCGGGGGCGGTCAAGAGGAGAATTGATTTGTTAGACCTTTCTCATGATGCGCCACGCAATGATGAGCCAGAGGATGAAGAAGACAGCCGAGATGAGCAAGACGGTGAGCGCTCCTTGGGTGAAGACGAGCGGCAGGGCGAGCGCGGTCCAGAGTCCGCCGCCCATAATGGGCTCATGGAGCAGCTGCTTGTAGCCGAAGGCGGCGGGGGCGCTGGATTTGTTCTCAGGATCGACGGTGCGCAGCAGGAGTAGCCCCGTGGCGGTCACGCCCATGGATTGGCCGAACTCGGCGATGCCGCGCTCAAACCAGTCCTGCTTGAAGAGCCTCGGCGCGACCCAGAGCAGCATGATGACGCTCCACACGATGCCCGCGACGATGAGGATGAGCAGCGGTGCCCAATGCGTGGTGATGACGTCGAGCTGGATGGTGCAGACGGCGGCGAGGACGAGGAAGTCGAGGCTAGCCCCCGTGATGCGCTGCATCTGCCCATGGTCGATGAGCTGCGCCCAGCGGATTTTCTCAGCGATTTTTTGGAGGAGCAGTCCTCCTATCATGCAGAGGGGGAAGAGGGGGAAAGCGCGGAAGAAAATAAAGGCGGGGCTCTCGCCGCCCTGCATCAGTGAGCGCACGGCGAGCTCAGTCTGGGTGAGTCCCTGCAGGATGAGCCAGCCGAGCAGCACGGCGATGCCGAGCAGCGCGACATGCCACGCGAGCGAGTCGATGGAGTCGGCGATGACGGTCTGCTGTCCCGCGGCGGGGCGCTTCTCCTCGGGGTAGATGCCGATGCGCTCATGGGGGGCAATACTGCTGGGGGGCTTGGCCTGTGTGAGGTGTCCGCGACGTCGCGCCCAGTTGATCAGCGCGATGCCGAGCACGACGCCTGAGATCATGCCGATGGTGGCGACGGTGTAGCCCAGCGCGATGCCCTGCGACCAGTCGAGCTGCGTCATGCTGCTCGCCATGCCCCCGACGGTGCCATGACCGCCTTCAAAGCCGATCTCAAGCAGATTGCCAAAGGCGGAGGAGACGCCGAAGAGGGGGGAGAGTAGTAGGACGGTGAGTCCGATGCCGAGCACGTACTGCCCCCATGCCTGCATCTGCCCGTAGCAGAACTGGGGGAGTGCGAGCTGCCAGACTTTTTTGAGCCCAGGGATGCTCGCGCCGAGGAAGAGGCCAGCAAAGACGATGTTGATGAGAAATCCCGGCAGCTGCTTGATGCCTGCGAGCCACGCCGTCGGGATGAGCGTGGGGAAGACATTGACGAGGATGAGCCCGAGCAGCCCGCCGATGACGGAGCTAGGCAGGTAGAGCAGCTGAAAGAGGGGGATGAGGCTGCGTAGGATTTTCCCACTGACGAGCAAGACGCAGAGGAAGGTGAGGATTCCGATGGCTTCCATAGGGTAGAGTTATTTGAATGGAGAGAAAAAATTACTGGAGGGTGATGAGGGTGATCTCACCGGGGACGCCGACGCGCATGATGAAGCCCGGCCAGAGCCCCGCGCCATTGCTCACATAGAGTTGGGTCTTGGTGTTGTTGATGTTTTCATAGAGTCCTGAGACGTAGCCGCCGTTGTAGCGTGCGATGATGCGGTCAAAGCCTATCATCATGCCGCCGTGGGTGTGTCCTGCGATTTGGAGATCCACGCCGCATTGCGCGCCCAGTGGGGCGAGGTCGGGACGGTGGGCGAGCATGATGACGGGACCGTCGACGCCCTGTACCGCCTTGGCAAAGTCGACGGCGGGGGCGTCGGCAGAGCCGCGCTTGATGTTGGCCTCACGGCTGGATTGGAGTCCTGCGATGTCGCCGACTCCAGCGAGATAGAGACCAGGGAGGGGCTGTGTGTTGGCGTTCTCTAGAGGGATCATGCCCAGCCTGCGGAACTCGTCCATCCACGCGTGGTAGCCCGAGTAGTACTCATGGTTGCCCGCCGTGACGTAGACGCCGTAGCGCGCCTTGAGTCCTGCGAGGGGGGCGACGGCGTCGCGGCGCAGCGAGACGTCTCCGTCGATGACATCGCCGGGCAGTACGATGATGTCGGCGTCCAGTGCGTTGGTGCGCTTGACGATTTCCTCGGCGTAGGCGCGGTCGTTGAGCTGGGCGATGTGGAGGTCGGCGAGTACGGCGATTTTGAAGCCCTTGTATTGGGGCGCGAGATTGTCAAGGGTGATGGTGATAGGCTTCACATCGGGGACGCGCATGGATTCCCACGCGCTGAGGCAGGTGAGGGCGACGGAGATGATGTAGACGGCAGCTCCGAGCTTGCGGAAGGGGAAGCCTTGGTTGGGGCGGTGGCTGGGTTTAGTCTTGCCTTGGCGCAGCTTCGTGATGCTCCATGTGAGCAGCGCGATGATGTCGCGCAGTACGGTCAGGCAGAGGGCGATGATGAGGAAGACGAAGAGGGCGGAGCCGAGCATGAGCACGAGTCGGGGTGCCTCCGGCAGGAAAAAGGTCTTCCCCGGCCAGAACTCGTCGAGGATGAGAGAGCGTATGCCACCCAAGATGATAGGGATGGCCAAGAGCACGCGCAGCCACCAAGAAATTTTCAGCGGCAACACTAGACTCAAAGCAACATAGAGAGAGAAGAGAGGGACTATGACATCGTGCATGAGCGCGATTCTATCACGAAAGCTTTTCGACGTCCAACTACAAATTGTGACAATTATGTGCATGCCTGTGCATCTTTCGGCTTGACAAATGGGTAAAAAAATAGTTTGATAATCACCCGCATGTCCAAAAAGCTTAAAATCGCACTGCCAAAGGGTAGCCTCCAAGACTCTACCGTGGATCTTTTCCGCAAGGCTGGTTTCAATGTCGTGGTCTCAAGCCGCAGCTACAAACCAACCTGCGATGACGATAGCCTCGAGCTCTATCTCATCCGAGCTCAAGAGATTGGTCGCTATGTCCATCAAGGCTTCATCGATGCTGGTATCACTGGTCGTGACTGGATCTATGAGAACTGCGCTGATGTCGACGTGCTCACTGACCTCCAGTACTCCAAGGCGACGAGCCTCCCCACCCGCTGGGTGCTCATCGTTCCCGAGAATAGCCCCATCAAGACGGTTGCCGATATGGAAGGCAAGCGCATCGCCACGGAAGGCGTCGGTATCACCGAGCGCTGGCTGCGCGAGCATGGTGTCAACGCACACGTTGAGTTCTCCTGGGGTGCTACTGAGGTGAAGGTTCCCGATCTTGTCGATGCCATTGTGGACATCACCGAGACTGGCTCCTCCATCCGCGCCAACAAGCTGCGCATCGTCGATACGCTCATGACTTCCTATCCTCAGTTCGTCGCGAACAAGGTTTCCATGGATGATGAGTGGAAGCGTGAGAAGCTCCAGAACATCGTCATGATGCTCAAGGGTGCTCTCGAAGCTCGTGACAAGGTCGGTCTGAAGCTGAATCTGCCTGCTGACAAGGTAGATGCACTCGTCGAGGCTCTGCCCTCCCTGCGTCGTCCCACGGTATCGCCTCTCACCGAGGCTGGTTGGGTCGCCATCGAAACGGTCATTGATGAAGCTGTCGCTCGCGAAATCATCCCTCAGCTCAAGGCTCTGGGCGCAGAAGGCATCATCGAATACCCTCTCAACAAGCTCATTCACTAAGAATAGCTGCTGAGACTCCCCCTCTCCCATCATAGAGAAACTAAACAATTAATTATTAACTAGCACATTATGGGTTCGCTTAAAAAGAGACGTAAGGCTAAAATCAACAAGCACAAGCGCA
>CAYJLP010000098.1:0-1826 GCA_964371115.1 uncultured Akkermansia sp.
GGCTGACATCCCACTTCGAGATGTCGCCGTCGAACTGGGAGCCCTCAAACATGTTGCTCATGTCGGTGACCTGGCTGACATCCCATTGCGAGATGTCGCCGTTGAACTGGGTGTCAGCGAACATGCGGCTCATGCCAGTGACCTGGCTGACATCTATATGGTTGAGATCAGCCTCGTTTCCTAGTAGCTCAATTTGGGCGCGTATGATTTCTTTGACCGTCGCATCGGAGGCGATGATCTTGCTTGAGCTAGAGGGGGGAGAGGGTGTTTGCTGACTCGGTGGAGGAGAGCCTGCTGGACTTGTTGTAGGTGTACTAGCGGGGGTAGTGAGCGCCTCTTTCCATTCGTCAGCACGTTGCCAGCGGTCTGCGGCGGCAGCGTTCATGGCCTTATCAATGCTGCGACGCAGGCTTATATCGTAGTGTGCCATGTCCTCTCGCTGGGCGAGCGGCACGATGGGGGCTAGCTCGGGGGAGAGGCGATCGAGACAGGAGGCGGGCTCGTCATCCGTCATGAGCTTGTAGAGCGTGCAGCCCAGTGCGTAGATATCTGTCCATGGCCCTGATTGGCTGTGGCTGCTCATTTGCTCGATGGGGGTGTAGCCTAGGGATTGGCCTATAGGTTGTGTGAGCTCGCGGTTGCTCTCGCGTGCCATGCCAAAGTCGATGAGCACAGGCTGCTCGCCCTCCACGAGCAGGATGTTGGCGGGCTTGATATCGCGGTGCAGGATCTTCATATCATGCAGGTAGGCGAGAGTCTCTATCAGCCGCGTGAGCAGCTGAGTTATCTCGCTCTGAGACCACCTCGGGTGCGAGCTGCGCTGCTCGTGCTGCTGCTGGAGGGATTGCCCTGCGAGGTAGTCCATGACGTAGTAGGCGGTGTTATTCTCCTCAAAGGCGCATTTGATCCTCACGATGCCAGCATGATCGCAGCGGCTGAGTAGCTGGGCTTCGTTGATGAAGCGCCGCGTGGTGTCCTCGTAGTCATCGAGAGAGCCTTGGATGAGCACTGTGTCGCTACGAGGATCGCGAACGGCGAGCCCGACATGGAAGTTCTCTTTGATGACGGCAAGCTGATTGTTGTCGGTATCCTGCGCGATGTAGGTGATGGCACACCCACCTTGGCCCAGCACCTGCACGATGCGGTAGCTGCCTAGCATCGTGCCTAGGGGGAGGGCTGGCGAGTATTGTAGAGATGGAGTGCTTGGACTGGTCATGGTGTTGCTATGAGTGATTGGTGTGAGATGCTGGTATATCCGTGATGATGTGCTGCTATTTTCCTCACGGAGCTGAGGTGCTGGTTGTGTTGATTGGATGGGAGTGGTGGGCTTGGAGAGCCTCAGTAGGCAGGGGGTGCTCTGTGCTGACCAAGGAGTAGAAGAGATGCGCGA
This sequence comes from uncultured Akkermansia sp., assembly GCA_964371115.1. GTDB lineage: Bacteria > Verrucomicrobiota > Verrucomicrobiia > Verrucomicrobiales > Akkermansiaceae > Akkermansia. Next base: position 1,391 of record CAYJLP010000098.1, read on the forward strand.
GCTTATCCAGCGAGGAGGTGATGGGTGCCCTCGCGGTATTCAAGCTCGAGGTAGCGACGCACTCCAGCTAGATCCGCGCGCGAGTCTAACTGATCGCGGAAGAATTCAGCAACATACAGGACAGAGGAACGGGGGGATCAGTGATTGTTTTCGTATTTTAAGAGAGTGAGATTATAAGGGAACGGCATCATCAAAGAGCACATGGGGATCTATACCTGCTGGTCGTGAAAGCTCGGCATGATTTTTGCAAGCAGATTCATTCTTTGGATTGATCTCAATGGCTTTCGCATAGTCGGCAATGGCACCTGCATCGTCACCGAGCTTGCGCTTGGAGTTACCGCGGTTATTATAGTAGCGGTCATCCGCCGGATCGATCTCAATGGCTTTTGAGTAGTCGGCGATAGCACCTGTGTAGTCGCCGAGACTGTGCTTGGAG
>CAYJLP010000098.1:1926-9489 GCA_964371115.1 uncultured Akkermansia sp.
GGCTTTTGAGTAGTCGGCGATAGCACCTGTGTAGTCGCCGAGACTGTGCTTGGAGAAGCCGCGGTTATAGTAGTGGTCATTCTTCGGATCGATCTCAATGGCTTTTGAGTAGTCGGCGATAGCACCTGTGTAGTCGCCGAGACTGTGCTTGGAGGCGCCGCGGTTATTATAGACCGTAGCATCCTTCGGGGTGATCTCAATGGCTTTCGAGTAGTCAGCAATAGCACCTGAGTAGTCTCCAAGATTGTACTTGGAGATGCCTCGGTTACTATAGACCGTAGCATCCTTCGGATCGATCTCAATGGCTTTTGAGTGGTCGCCGATAGTGCCTGTGTAGTCACCGGGTTTGTGCTTGGAGGCTCCTTGGTCATCTATCGAATTTAATATCAATAGACATGTAACAGTTATTGCTAGTACGGCTATTGTAGCAGCGATTTTTGCTACAGCTAATCTTGATTTTAGCGGGGGTGTCTCTATGATTTTGCGGGGCGCGGGATTGGTGTCTAGATTGCCACCGCTCGGGGGAGCGTTTTTTTTATCAAGATAAGCTTGTAACCGATCTTTCTCATTTTGTGTTTGCTTTAGCTGTCGTTGAAGATCTTTGATTTGCTGATCATCTTTTGTCTTTATTGAACTTTTGCTTTTGCGATGGAGCCAGATTGGTAATAGGGCTGCTGCTGCTATAGCTACGATGAGCTGGAGTACACTTTCAAAAATTTGAACCCAGAACAATGTTTTTTCATCGTCCAGGCGTTGCTGGAGAAGATAATCTGTTTGTTGTATCGTGTGTGTCGAGCTCCCTTCTGCAAGTGAAAAGAGGGCACAACAGACAAAGACAAGGACGCAGTAGGCGAGAGAGGCGCGCCGAAAAGATGAAAAGAGAGCGTACATGGGAGCAAAACAGATACGAGAGTATCTTATATACGAAACGCTAACAGATGTCAAGGAAAAACGCGCCGCATGCTCTCGGAGAGAGATGGGCTAGGCTCGTAGTATGCGTGCACGCCGATCAGTCAAGCAAACCGCCGAAGAGATCCTCGCCCTTGCTCTCAGCCGCAGGGGGCGGGCTGGTGGGGAGGGGGGCTTGCGCCTCGTGCGCGCCCTCGTCGCGGAGGCTCATGGTGAAGAGCGTCTCGTCATTGGGAGGCGAGCTCGGCGGCGAGGACTCCGAGGCGGTGGGTGCGCACGTCGGGGCTGTATGAGGGGTAGGGATGGAAAGAAATTCCTCATCGGGTGTGGGGGGCGTCGGGCGTGGGGCGCGGGAGATGCGCTCGACGGGATTCTTCGTCACCGTGTTGCCGCGCGAGTTGCGGCTCTTTACCCGCAGCTTGGCAAAGTCGAATTGGAGCGGCTTGCGCAGGGCGCGGATTTGGTTTTTTAGATAGACATTGAGCAGGATGGAGCAGCTCTCCTCCTCCGTCTTGTGGGCGGAGAGGTGGAAGATGCGGCTGCCCGCCGTGCCCTGCGTCAGTGGGTAGTCCTTGTCACGAGTGAAGCCGCCGACGCGGAATTTCTTCGCGAATGTCGTGCCGTCCTTGCTGTCGCGGTAGATGAGGTCAAAGACAGTCTCCTCACTCGCGCGCAGCACGCCCGCGTAGAGCAGCTTTTTGCCAATGTAGAATTTCTCCTGAATGCGGCGCACGCAGAGCACGCCCTTCTGGTCGATGGTCAGAATGTCACTCATGGTGGAGCAGGGCTCGATGGCCTCGCCCTTCTTCACCCCATAGCCGGCGAAGCCCTCGTCGTCGATGTAGAATACCTCATTCTCCACGGCGGCCTGTGCGCGTGAGACCGTGCCGAACTCGCTGATCTCTGAGAGGCGTGGCCAGGCGGCGCCGTAGCGCTTCTTCAGCGATTCGAACCAGCGTATGGTGTAGCGGACGAGGGCGGCGAGGTTCTTTTTCGTCTTCCCAATCGCGGCTTCGAGCTTGCCGAGCTGCTTGAGCGCGTCGTGTACCTCGTAGCGGGCGATTTTTTTGATGCGTATCTCGGTGAGACGGATGATGTCTTCGCGGCTGACGGGGCGTAGCAGCTCGACGACAAAGGGCTCGAGGCGCACGGCGATCTCGCGCAGCGACTCCTCCCAGCTGTCGCTCTCCTCGAGGACTTGGTAGATGCGGTTCTCGATGAAGATCTTTTCGAGGCTCAGCTGCATCCATGATTCTTGGAGCTCGGCGAGCTGGACCTCGAGCTCGCGGCGCAGCGTCTCCTTGGTCGCATCGACGTTCATCTTCAGAATCTCGCTCACGCCGATGAAGAGCGGCTTGTTGTCCACGATGACGACCGCCTTGGGCGAGATGCTCACCTGGCAGTCGGTGAAGGCGTAGAGCGATTGGCAGAGTTTTTCTACGTCCGTACCCGCGGGGTAGTGGACGAGGATGTCGGCGGAGGCAGCGGTGTTGTCCTCGATACGCGTGATCTTGATCTTGCCGCGCTCGGCGGCGGCCTCAATACTCTGGATGACGGACTCGGTGGTGGTGGAGTAGGGGATCTCTACGATGCGGATGCAGCGCTTGGTCTCCAGATCAAAGCGCGCGCGGCAGCGCACGCGGCTCGCGCCCGTGCCGTCTTGGTAGCTGCTCACATCAACCAGACCACCTGTGAGGAAGTCGGGATAGAGGGTGAACTCCTGCTCGCGTAGGTAGGCGACGGCGGCATCGAGTAGCTCGTTGAAATTGTGCGGCAGGATGTGGCAGCTCATGCCCACGGCGATGCCGATAGCGCCCTGCGCGAGCAGCAGGGGGAACTTTGCCGGCAGTGAGATGGGCTCCTTGTTGCGCCCATCGTAGCTCATCTTCCAGTCCGTGACCTTGGGGCTAAAGAGGATCTCTTTGGCAAAGGGCGAGAGACGCGCCTCGATGTAGCGGGAGGCCGCGGCGGAGTCGCCCGTGAGGATGTTGCCCCAGTTGCCCTGTGTGTCGATGAGGAGATTCTTTTGCCCCATCGTCACGAGCGCGCTGCCGATGGAGGCGTCGCCGTGTGGGTGGTACTTCATCGTATCGCCCACGATGTTTGCCACCTTGTTGTAGCGGCCATCATCCATGCGCTCCATGGAGTGGAGGATGCGTCGCTGCACAGGCTTGAGCCCATCGCCGACATGCGGCACCGCGCGCTCGAGAATCACGTAGGAGGCGTATTCGAGAAAGTAGTCGCCATACATCTGCTGGATGAGGCTAGGGCTATCATAGGGGCTGGTGATTTGATGCTCGGTGCTCATATGGGAGGGTGTGGCTGATGATAGCAAAAATCCGCCATGATCACAAGCCTTTAGCTAGGAGCTGGCTCTGCATGAGGGAGGAGAGAAATTTTAATTTTGATATTTTTGCTATAGATGTCTTACACTGAGTTGAGAGAGAATGATTCATTAAGAGTCTATGCGTGGGAGCTGGTGATAGCCGTTCTGCGATGGCGCGATGGTGACATTGAATTCATCTTGCTTTAGATCTTCATACAGCATATAATATGCCTATGGATACTAGGGAATTTAAGGTGCGCCTTGATTTTATCTATTCCCTTTGCCAGATTGCAGGTCCCCTCCAGACGGAGGAGCTCTCGCGCGAGCTGCGCGAGTGGGCGGATGAGGCTTGTCAGGTGAATGAGGCTGGTGGCTTGCACATGCCTCTCCTTGCGCTCTCTTCTGAGGGCTATGTGGTGCGTGAGCAGCTCAGTCTGCTCGAGCTGGATGGCGTTTACCCATACTCTGCGCTCCTTCAGCAGACGCTCGCGCAGCTCGAGCAGCTGCGTGCGAGTCAGCCGATGACAGCGGGGAGCCGTATGCTGCGAGCGCGTGCGCGCTACGCGCTCGTCTGTGGTGATCATGAGCTCTTTGCCCAGCTATTTGAGGCCTACGGTCATGCCGACACGCTCGGCTGGCACCCTGACCGTACGCATGAGTTCTTTTGGTATGAGGTGCTGGGAGTCGAGCTCAGCGGCGGTGCGCGCCTCCAGCACCCACAGGCGCGACTGGAGGTCGGCGCCCTCATCATGCGCGCTCAGGCACTGACGGCACTGAGCCAGACGCCCGCCTTCCTCGATGCGGGCAAGCTCGCTGTCTTTTACGCACGAAGCAGCCTCGTCGATCCCCTCTGCGAGCTCGCGAGACAGCTCCCCGAGATGCCTGTCATCCAGGCCTGCATGCGCATGATGCAGGGACATTGGAAAGAAGCCCACTCGCTCTTTAGCACCTGCTTTACCCACTCCGAGCTCGGTGTGCAGCTCATCCAGCACCAGCAGCTCGAGTCCGCACTGCCCCTAGGCATCCTCAATGCCATCGTGAGGCAGGCGCGCGTCGGCGTCATCCAGAAGTGGCTCGACTTCGCCCGCAGCAGCCTCATCGTCCCGCTGCAGCCCTGGTGCCCCCCTGAGCAGACCCACGAGCAGCAGTGCAGCCTCCAGCTGCTCGAGCTGCTCGATCACGTGATGAACCGCGACGGCAGCGGAGCCAGAGAAGCCCTCGCTCAGCTCACCAGCAGCCTACGGCTGGAGGTGCAGACCTGCTCAGCGCTCGTGCTGCTGCTGCTGAGCATCCTCTCCGATCAGCTCCAGATCCCCTTCCGTATCGACGCCCAGATCCTGCAGGAGAGTCAGCAGCAAGACCCCCTCTACATCCACTACCTCGCCAGCTACCAGCTCAGCTGTGATGGCGCACTGGATGAGCAGCAGCGAGCACTCTACCGTGAGCTCGTCCATCCTGATATCGCCCCCCTGCGTCTCAGCCCCCAGCGTCCGAGTCATGCCCTACACGCAAAGGCACGAGCCGACAAGCAGCTCTACTGGCATCTCCATCTCCAAGAGGATGACTCCAGCATCGCCCGCGTCGAAGCCCGCCTCCTCGACAGCGATGATGAAGCCTCGCGCCGCGGCCGCCCCCTCTCCCTAGAAAAACTCCGCAACGGCGACTACCCACAGCTCATCACAGAGATCGACCTCCCCGTCCTCGCTCATATCAAACGATGCTACGACAGCGCGCGAGCCGTCTGGCAGCTCGACTACAAGGGCTACGCCAGCCTCGCCCAGCATCCACGGCTACGCCTTGTACACGCAGATGGAGGCATCGAGCCGCTACGCCTCCATGCCCAGCATGCGGGACTACAGGTCAAGCTCAGCGACGAGGGGCTCATCGTCCACGTCCCCACCGAGAGCGACTACCGCCGCCTCCATCGTCTCGAGGATGGCAGCTACCAAGTCCTGCGCAGCACCGCGCGTCTCGAGCAGCTCCAGCAGATGCTCGGCGTCGCCCCTGAGGATGGCAACTACAAGCTCAAGCGCGAGAAGCACCCCCAACTCTACGACAAAATAGCCCAGCTCGCGGGAGAGAAAGCAAACACCGCTCCCGTGGGGAACACCCTGCCCAGTGCTCCCATCCCCGAGCACATCATCCCGCTGCTCCACCTCAGCTACCGCGCCCAGCGACTGCACCTCACGCTGGGACTACGCATCCATGCTGACTCCCCCGCCTACTTCGAAACCGCCGACGGCATCCAAGAGCTGCTCATTCGTCGTCCGCAGCCCCACTGCCTGCACATCATCCGAAATCAAGAGGAGGAGAACCACGCCCTTGCGCGCCTCATCCAGTACTCTCCCAGCCTGCAGCAGAGCGGCGGCGCGGCAGCTCAGCCCAGCCAGAGGAGCTGGAGTCTGGATGGACTCGCGGCGAGCCTGCAATGCCGCAGTGAGTTAGAAACTTACCAACAGCAACACGCCCCCGAGCTCGAGCTTCTCTGGCAGGGCAGCGAGCCGCTGCACCTCATCACCCCCCAGAGCCACAGCCTGCAACTCGACCTCCGCGGGCGACTCCATGACTGGTTCGAAGTCGGCGGACACCTTGCGGTTGATGAGCAGCGCGTCTATCAACTCCGTGACCTCATACGCCTCCAAGGAGAGATGCAAGGGCGCTTCATCTCGCTGGGAGAGGGGCATTACCTCGCGCTGCATGAGGCGCAGCAGCGGCAGTTGAGTTTTTTACATAGTAGTCTGCAGCAAAAGGGCAACAAACTCTTCTTGCATCGCGCAGCCCTGCTCTCGCTTGCTGAGCACTGGGATGAGCAGGGACTCGATCAGGAGCTGCTCGAGCACATCCAACAACTCTACAGCCAACTGCCGCAGAACTGGCAGCCCTCGCCCCTGCTCCGAGCGCAGCTGCGACCATACCAGCAACTAGGCGTACGCTGGCTGCTCGCGCGGGCGCGTCGTGGGCTAGGCTGCTGTCTGGCCGACGACATGGGACTGGGCAAGACCCTGCAAATCCTCACCCTCCTGCTGGAGCAGGCTGAGGAGGGCGTGAGCCTCATCGTCGCCCCCCTCTCGCTGCTGCGCAACTGGGCGAGCGAGGCGGCGAGCTTCACCCCCAGCCTGCGCGTGCACCTGCATGCGGCGCAGGGAGGCAGCCTGCCCACACTCGGTGCGGGTGAGCTCTACCTCGTCAGCTATGGGCAGCTGCTCACCTGTCCTGAGATCGTTGCAGTCGGGTGGAATGGCGTTATTCTGGATGAAGCCCAGGCTATCAAGAACCCGCGTGCGCGGCGCAGTCGAGCCGTGGGGGAGCTGCAAGCCCGCTTCCGCGTGGCGGTCACGGGGACGCCTGTGGAGAATCACCTGAGTGACATCTGGAGCCTCATGCACTTCTTGAACCGCGGGCTGCTGGGGAAATACAGCGAGTTTTTGAAAGACATCCAAGACGAGCAGCGCGCGCCCTGGGTGCATGCGCGGCTGGCACCTCTGATCTTGAGAAGGCACAAGGAAGAAGTCTTGACGGAGCTGCCACCGCTGACGGAAATCACCCTCATGGTGGAATTCTCCGAAGAAGAACGCGCGCTGTATGAGAGCCACCGACGGCATGCGCTGGAGCGACTGCGTGGGACGGAGGCGGTGAATGTGGTGAACGTACTAGGAGAGCTGACGAAACTCAGACGTCTCTGCTGTCATAGTGCGCTGGCTGGGGGGCAGGGGACGCAATCGGCGAAACTTGACCGCCTCGAGCAGCTGCTGGGCGACCTGCTGGAGGCGGGTCATCGGGTGTTGATTTTTAGTCAATTCACGGATGTGTTGCAACTGGCGCAGATGCGATTGGAGCGACGCTTTGGGCGGCGGAGCCTGTATCTGGATGGGCGCACATCGGGGGAGGAGAGGGCTCGACTGATTGAGCAATTCCAAGCACCGGAGCAGGGGGAATACCAGTTGTTTTTCATCTCGTTGAAAGCGGGGGGGAGTGGGCTGAACCTGACGGCGGCGGGCTATGTTGTGCTGCTTGACCCGTGGTGGAATCCGGCGATTGAAGCGCAGGCGGCGGCGAGGGCGCATCGTATGGGGCAGAAGCATCCGGTGACGCTGTATCGCTTGATCTGTAGGGGGAGCGTGGAGGAGCATATGCTGAGACTGCATCAGCAGAAGAAGCAGCTGAGTGAGCAGATTGACCAGCTGAGCCAGCAGGCGTTGATGGAGTTGTTGGAGCAATAGGGTGAATAACCCAGCCGCGACAAGTCGATGGATTCTTAAGCCATTTTGCATGCCAAAATGAGACGACGAAAGGGCAGGATACCTCCTGCCCGTCCGAGCGTAGCGAGG